>NZ_CP027773.1:3745000-3930000 GCF_003019815.1 Variovorax sp. PMC12 | reverse complement strand
AAACCCACCGAAAGGTATCGCATGATGAATACATAGTCATGCGAGGCGAACCGGGTGAACTGAAACATCTCAGTAGCTCGAGGAAAAGACATCAACCGAGATTCCGAAAGTAGTGGCGAGCGAAATCGGAGAAGCCTGTTAGTGATAGCACAAGACATAACGGAACAGCTTGGAAAGGCTGGCCATAGCGGGTGATAGCCCCGTACGTGAAATGACCTGTGTGGTACTGAGCTAACGACAAGTAGGGCGGGACACGAGAAATCCTGTCTGAATATGGGGGGACCATCCTCCAAGGCTAAATACTCATCATTGACCGATAGTGAACTAGTACCGTGAGGGAAAGGCGAAAAGAACCCCGGGAGGGGAGTGAAATAGATCCTGAAACCGCGTGCTTACAAAAAGTAGGAGCCCGCAAGGGTGACTGCGTACCTTTTGTATAATGGGTCAGCGACTTACATTCAGTGGCAAGGTTAACCGAATAGGGAAGCCGTAGAGAAATCGAGTCCGAATAGGGCGATCAGTCGCTGGGTGTAGACCCGAAACCAAGTGATCTATCCATGGCCAGGATGAAGGTGCCGTAACAGGTACTGGAGGTCCGAACCGACTAGTGTTGCAAAACTAGCGGATGAGCTGTGGATAGGGGTGAAAGGCTAAACAAACTTGGAAATAGCTGGTTCTCTCCGAAAACTATTTAGGTAGTGCCTCAAGTATTACCATCGGGGGTAGAGCACTGTTTTGGCTAGGGGGTCATGGCGACTTACCAAACCAAGGCAAACTCCGAATACCGATGAGTACAGCTTGGGAGACAGAGCACCGGGTGCTAACGTCCGGACTCAAGAGGGAAACAACCCAGACCGCCAGCTAAGGTCCCTAAAATTGGCTAAGTGGGAAACGAAGTGGGAAGGCTAAAACAGTCAGGATGTTGGCTTAGAAGCAGCCATCATTTAAAGAAAGCGTAATAGCTCACTGATCGAGTCGTCCTGCGCGGAAGATGTAACGGGGCTAAGCCAGTTACCGAAGCTGCGGATTTGCAATTTATTGCAAGTGGTAGGAGAGCGTTCTGTAAGCCTGTGAAGGTGCGTTGTAAAGCGTGCTGGAGGTATCAGAAGTGCGAATGCTGACATGAGTAGCGTTAAAGGGGGTGAAAAGCCCCCTCGCCGTAAGCGCAAGGTTTTCTACGCAACGTTCATCGGCGTAGAGTGAGTCGGCCCCTAAGGCGAGGCAGAGATGCGTAGCTGATGGGAAACAGGTCAATATTCCTGTACCGATATATAGTGCGATGTGGGGACGGATCTTAATAGGTCATCCGGGTGTTGGATATCCCGGTTTAGTTGGATGTAGGCGTGCATTAGGCAAATCCGGTGCACATATACCGAGGCCAACGATCGAGCCAGCTTGCTGGTGAAGTGACTGAACGAGGTTCCAGGAAAAGCCACTAAGCTTCAGCTATATACGACCGTACCGCAAACCGACACTGGTGCGCGAGATGAGTATTCTAAGGCGCTTGAGAGAACTCAGGAGAAGGAACTCGGCAAATTGACACCGTAACTTCGGAAGAAGGTGTGCCCTATTAGTGTGAAGTGAACAACGGAGCATGAATGGGTTGCAAAAAATCGGTGGCTGCGACTGTTTATTAAAAACACAGCACTCTGCAAACACGAAAGTGGACGTATAGGGTGTGACGCCTGCCCGGTGCTGGAAGATTAAATGATGGGGTGCAAGCTCTTGATTGAAGTCCCAGTAAACGGCGGCCGTAACTATAACGGTCCTAAGGTAGCGAAATTCCTTGTCGGGTAAGTTCCGACCTGCACGAATGGCGTAACGATGGCCACACTGTCTCCTCCTGAGACTCAGCGAAGTTGAAATGTTTGTGATGATGCAATCTCCCCGCGGAAAGACGGAAAGACCCCATGAACCTTTACTGTAGCTTTGTATTGGACTTTGAACAGATCTGTGTAGGATAGGTGGGAGGCTTTGAAGCAGGGTCGCTAGATCTTGTGGAGCCAACGTTGAAATACCACCCTGGTGTGTTTGAGGTTCTAACCTAGGTCCATTATCTGGATCGGGGACAGTGCATGGTAGGCAGTTTGACTGGGGCGGTCTCCTCCCAAAGCGTAACGGAGGAGTTCGAAGGTACGCTAGTTACGGTCGGACATCGTGACGATAGTGCAATGGCATAAGCGTGCTTAACTGCGAGACTGACAAGTCGAGCAGATGCGAAAGCAGGACATAGTGATCCGGTGGTTCTGTATGGAAGGGCCATCGCTCAACGGATAAAAGGTACTCTGGGGATAACAGGCTGATACCGCCCAAGAGTTCATATCGACGGCGGTGTTTGGCACCTCGATGTCGGCTCATCTCATCCTGGGGCTGTAGCCGGTCCCAAGGGTATGGCTGTTCGCCATTTAAAGAGGTACGTGAGCTGGGTTTAAAACGTCGTGAGACAGTTTGGTCCCTATCTTCCGTGGGCGCTGCAGATTTGAGGAAGCCTGCTCCTAGTACGAGAGGACCGGAGTGGACACACCTCTGGTGTATCGGTTGTCACGCCAGTGGCATTGCCGAGTAGCTAAGTGTGGAAGAGATAACCGCTGAAAGCATCTAAGCGGGAAACTCGTTTCAAGATGAGATCTGCCGGGGCCTTGAGCCCCCTGAAGAGTCGTTCAAGACCAGGACGTTGATAGGTCAGGTGTGGAAGCGCAGTAATGCGTTAAGCTAACTGATACTAATTGCTCGTGCGGCTTGACCCTATAACTTTGATCAAAATACAGATCAAGGTGTTATGCCAAGTTGACGCATTCAAAACAATTCGCCAAAAGCTGATTCCAAACTCTATGAATTCGTCCGGTTGATCTCCCGATCAACCAGACAACCCTTTATGCCTGATGACCATAGCGAGTTGGTACCACTCCTTCCCATCCCGAACAGGACAGTGAAACGACTCAGCGCCGATGATAGTGCGGGTTCCCGTGTGAAAGTAGGTCATCGTCAGGCTCTTACAGCCCAGAAAACCCCAGTCAGTCATGACTGGGGTTTTTTGCTTTATGCGAGCGGCAACCGCAAAATAAGCAGAAACAAAAAAGCCCGATGGACTCGCATCCATCGGGCTTTCTTATTTAAGCGCTGATGCTAATCAGGCCGCCAGGCGCTGCTCGATCGCAGCCTTCGTCTGCGGCAATTCCTTCGGCAGATGATGTTCCAGCTGCTTGAACAGCTCGGAATGCAACTTCAACTCGGCGTCCCAAGCTGCCTTGTCGATGCTGGTCACCGTCGCAAACTGCTCAGCACTGAAGTCCAGTCCCGTCCAGTTCAGATCTTCATAGCGCGGGCTCACGCCGGTGATGTGCTCGACACCGTCCTGCTTGTTGCCTTCGACGCGATCGATCATCCACTTCAGGACGCGCATGTTCTCGCCATAACCGGGCCACACGAACTTGCCGTCCGCACCCTTGCGGAACCAGTTGGTCGTGTAGATCTTGGGCAACTTTGCGCCAGAGGCTTCCAGCTTCTTGCCCAGGTCGAGCCAGTGCTGGAAGTAGTCGCTCATGTTGTAGCCCATGAACGGCAGCATCGCGAAGGGGTCGCGGCGCACGACGCCTTGCTGGCCGGCGGCGGCGGCGGTCGTTTCCGAGCCCATGGTCGCTGCCATGTACACGCCCTCGACCCAGTTGCGGGCCTCGGTGACCAGAGGCACGGTGGTCGAGCGGCGGCCGCCGAAGATGAAGGCGTCGATGGTCACGCCCTTCGGATCGTCCCAGGCCTCGTCGAGCGCGGGATTGTTGGTGGCCGCCACGGTGAAGCGAGCGTTCGGATGAGCGGCCTTGGCGCCGGTTTCCCTGGCGATCTGCGGCGTCCAGTCCTTGCCCTGCCAGTCGATCAGGTGCGCCGGCAGCGCCTTGCCCGGTGCGTCCTGCTCCATGCCTTCCCACCACACGTCGCCGTCGTCCGTCAGCGCGACGTTGGTGAAGATCACGCCGTCGTCCAGGCTGCGCATGCAATTCGGGTTCGTCAGCATGTTGGTGCCGGGGGCAACGCCGAAATAGCCAGCTTCCGGATTGATGGCACGCAGCGAGCCATCGGCTTGCGGCTTGATCCAGGCGATGTCGTCGCCGATGGTCGTGACCTTCCAGCCTTCGAAGCCGGCCGGGGGCACGAGCATCGAGAAATTCGTCTTGCCGCACGCGCTCGGGAACGCGGCCGCCACGTGGTATTTCTTGCCCTCGGGATTGGTCACGCCAAGGATCAGCATGTGTTCGGCCAGCCAGCCCTCGTCGCGGCCCATGTTCGAGGCGATGCGCAGCGCGAAGCACTTCTTGCCCAGAAGTGCGTTGCCGCCGTAGCCGGAGCCGTAGCTCCAGATCTCGCGCGTCTCGGGGTAGTGGACGATGTACTTGGTCTTGTTGCAGGGCCAGGAGACATCCTTCTGGCCAGCTTCAAGCGGTGCGCCGACGGTGTGCACGCAAGGCACGAATTCACCGTCGGTGCCCAGCACGTCGTAAACGGCCTTGCCCATGCGGGTCATGATGCGCATGTTGACCGCCACATAGGGCGAGTCGGACAGCTCGATGCCGATGTGCGCAATGGGCGAGCCCAGCGGCCCCATGCTGAACGGCACGACATACATCGTGCGGCCCTTCATGCAGCCGTCGAACAGCGGTTGAAGAGTCGCGCGCATCTCGGCGGGCGCCATCCAGTTGTTGGTCGGGCCGGCATTCTCTTTCTGCGCGGAGCAGATGTAGGTCCGATCTTCGACGCGCGCCACGTCGCTCGGATCCGAGATCGCGAGGAACGAGTTGGGGCGCTTGACCGGATTGAGCTTCTTGAACGTGCCTGCATCGACCAGCTGCTGGCAGAGGCGGTCGTACTCTTCCTTGCTGCCGTCGCACCAATGGATGGCTTCGGGTTTGCAAAGCGCGGCCATATCGGCCACCCAGGCGATCAGCTTGGCGTTCTTGACGTATGAGGGCGCCTGAATGGTGAGGCCCTTCATCGTGGGTGCGTTCATCGGAAAATCTCCTAAGTTGAAAAATCGTCTTTCCGAACGGGGCGCCGTACCTGCTCAGGCACGGAGGTCCGTTTGAGAAAACGTTTCGCTTCGGGAGACTGCGTCAACGCGGGCCGCACCGCCCGCGGACAAAAGCGGCGATGACTGTCAGCGTCAGGCCATGTACACCGCGATAGACGCCAGCAGCAGCATCAGCACGCCGCCGGCCAGCGGAAGCACCAGCGGCATCAGGTGAACGACCGATTCGACGGCGTCCTTTTCGACGGCAGCGCTGTGGCTGGGCTCGACGGGAGTTGGGTTGGACATCGGGAAGTACCTCGAAGACTCGAATTGACAGACTGAGGGGCATTTTACCGGCGGGTCGCCCTGAACGGCTCTAGGGGCTTCCGAGCCCCCACCGCTGTTCTTGCCGGGCGAGGGTCAATGCTGCTCCTCCGCCTCGAAGCCCGCATCCCTCAGCGCTGTGAGCACGCTTGCCAAGTGCGCGCGTCCACGGGTCTGCAGCACCAGCTCGATGTCGACGTTCTGGGCCGCCAGCATCGTGAATGCGCGCTGGTGATGAACCTCGTCGACGTTAGCGCCCGCTTCTGCCACAGTGGCCGTGATCTGGGCCAGCGAGCCGGGCACGTCGCGCGCGCTCACGCGCACGCGCGCCAGCCGCCCGGCCCGGACCATGCCTCGTTCGATGATGGCTGCGAGCAGCAGCGGATCGATGTTGCCGCCGGACAGCACCAGCCCCACGCGCTTGCCCTTGAAGCGCTCCGGATGCCGGATCAGCGCCGCCAGCCCCGCCGCGCCGGCCCCCTCGACCAGCGTCTTTTCGATCTCCAGCAGCATCAGGACGCCCTGCTCGATGTCGCCCTCGTCCACCAGCAGCAGGTCGTCGACCTTGCTTGCGATGATTTCCCGGGTCAGCACACCCGGCGTGCCGACCGCGATGCCCTCGGCGATCGTGCTCTTGCCCTGCGCATGATGCGTACCCTTGACCGCGTTGACCATGGCCGGAAAACGCGTGGTCTGCACGCCGACGATCTCGATGCCGGGCTTGCGCTCGCGTGCCGCCACCGCCATGCCGGCGATCAGCCCGCCGCCGCCGACGGCCACCACCAGGGTGTCGAGATCGGGCACCGCGTCGAGCATCTCGAGCGCCACGGTGCCTTGGCCCGCGATGATCGCCTCGTCGTCGTAGGGATGGACGAAGGTCAGTCCTTCGCGCGCCGCAAGCTCCAGGGCATGGGCTCGGGCCGCATCGAGGGTGTCGCCGTGAAGAACCACCTCCGCCCCGAAGCCGCGCGTGCGCTCGATCTTCACGCCGGGAGTGAAGCGCGGCATCACGATAAGCGCGCGCAGGCCGAGCCGCTGCGCGTGATAGGCCACACCCTGCGCATGGTTGCCGGCAGACATGGCGATCACTCCCCGTGTACCGTTCTCGGAAAGATCGACCAGCTTGTTGCACGCACCACGTTCCTTGAACGACGATGTGAACTGCAGGTTCTCGAACTTCAGGAACACCTGGGCGCCGACGATCTCCGACAGCGTGCGCGATTCGACGCAGGGCGTATCGAGCACCTGGCCTTGCAGGCGCGCCGCGGCGCGCTGGATTTCTTCGATTCCGACCATGGCGCGCATTGTGGCTGGAATCGCACCATGAGGGTTTTTACCGTTTGCTGGTCTTCCCGAAGCCAAAAGTCTGCGTTATGGTCTCTCCGAGATTTTCCTCGTTGGAGGTTGCCTGATGGCGAAGCGTGCGGGTGTCGATGTGGTGGCTGCTGCGGTGCGCGGGCAGGCATTGCCGTCGCCCGGCCTCAAGGAGGCGCCGGTGCTCGAGCTCATGTGCTCGCACTTCGTGCTGACGCTCGCTGCCAAGCAGGGGCCGCGCTTCAACGTGCGGCGCGACATCAACGGCCTGCTGTCGCTCACTGGCCGGCACCTGGTGTGGCCCGCGGCAGTGCTGCAGCGGCTGCGCGAATTCCTCGGGCGCCGCTGCGCCGGCAACGAGGCATGGAAGGGCGTCGAAGACTTCGACGGCCGCACGCTGCTGGAACGCCACGGCGTGTGGCGCGGCCCGTACGAAGAGGGCACGTTGTTCTTCTACCTTGACGAATACGCCAAGGACCAGCCCAAGGACCTGCTCTCGGTGCTGGCCGTCACGCGCGACTGGCTCACGCATGCACTGCGCAAGCAGTCGACATTGGTCGAGAAGAACATCGACGCGCTCGCGGGCCTGCTCCAGCTCAACAAGGCAGAGCGCGCGCTGCTGCTGTACGGCACGCTCGCGCGCTACCAGCGCGACCTGCGTTCGCTGCTGGTCGAGTTCAAGGTCAACAACGCACCCGAGGCCTATGCCGCCATCGCCGACATCGCGGGCGTGAATGCGAGCGAAGTCGGCGAGGCGCTGCGCGCGGGTTCGCGGCTCGAACGCATCGGCCTCGTCGAGAACCTCATCTCAGAGCACAACATCACCGATCTCGCCGACCTCATGAAGGTCAGCGAGAAGCTGCCACCGGTGCTCATGCGCGAATACCGCGACCACAACGAGCTGATGGCCGTGTTCACGCGGCCCTCGGCCAAGAGCGCGCTCACGCCGCACGACTTCTCGTTCGTGCAGGAAGACGCGCAGATGCTCGTCACCCTGTTGCGCGCGGCCGTCGCGCGCAAGGAGCCCGGCGTCAACGTGCTGCTCTACGGGCCGCCTGGCACCGGCAAGACCGAGCTGGCCAAGGTCGTCGCGCAAGCGGCGGGGCTGGAGCTCTTCGAAGTCGAATACGCGGACCGCGACGGCAACTCGCTCAGCGGGCGCGACCGCTACCGCTCGCTGCAGATCGCGCAGGTGTTCCTCAAGGGCAGCGCGCAGGCCGCCTTGCTGTTCGACGAGGTCGAGGACGTCTTCCCGCCCATCAGCACGGAGGCTGCGCAGTTCATGGCGCGCGCCGAGCAGATTCCCGCGCCCACCAGCGGCAGCGTCAGCGGCAAGGCCTGGGTCAACCAGATCCTCGAGGCCAACCCCGTGCCCACGCTGTGGGTCACCAACCGCATCGAGCAGATCGATCCGGCCTTCCGCCGCCGCTTTGCCTACCACCTCGAACTCAAGTCGCCGCCGCCCGGCGCGCGCGAGCAGCTCGTGAAGAAGACGCTCGAAGGCGTGGTCGTGTCCGAGGCCTTCACGGCCAAGCTGGCGGAGCGCAAGGGCCTCACGCCCGCGCAGATCCGCACCGCCGTGCGCTTCGCAGGGCTCGCGAAGACCGACGACGCCTCCGTCGAGGCGCTCATCGAACGCCAGCTGCGCAATGCCGACCTCGCACTGGGCACGCTCGACACCGGCCGCGGCGAGCGCCGCAGCGTCACCACCTACGACCTCGACATGCTCAATGTCGAAACGCGCTTCGAGATACCGCGCATCGTCCAGGCGCTGAAGGCGCGCGGCCACGGCACGCTGTGCTTCTACGGCGCGCCCGGCACCGGCAAGACCGCGCTGGCCGAGCACATCGCCAAGGCCCTGGCCCGCCCGCTCATCATCAAGCAGGCCAGCGACCTCATGAGCAAGTACGTCGGCGAGACCGAGCAGAACATGGCCGCCATGTTCCGCGAGGCCGAGAACGAAAAGGCCGTGCTGCTGCTCGACGAGGCCGACAGCTTCCTGCAGGACCGCCGAGGCGCGCAGCGCACCTACGAGGTCACCGAGGTCAACGAGATGCTGCAGGGCATGGAGCGCTTCAACGGCGTTTTCGTCTGCACCACCAACCTGCTCGAGCGGCTCGACCAGGCGGCGCTGCGGCGCTTCACCTTCAAGATCAAGTTCATGCCGCTTACCTCCGCGCAGCGCGAACGCATGTTCGTGACCGAGGCGCTGGCGGGCGATGCCGGGCGCATCACGGGTGCCATGCAGGCGCGGCTCGCGCAATTGACACAGCTGTGCCCAGGGGATTTCGCGGCCGTGAAACGGCAGACCGATATTCTCGCGACCGAGTTCTCGGCGGACGAATTCCTCGACCAGCTCGAGGCCGAGCACCGCATCAAGCCCGAAGTGCGCGAGTCACGCGGCATGGGCTTCCTGCAGTAGCCGCGGACGGCAGATAGAAGAACCGGGTTCGAAACCCGCAGGAGCGCTTGGAAGGCGAGCCTTCTCCCTCCAAGCGGAACACCCGTCCGCCGGCGCGGACACGAGGAGGAGGAGCAGCAGATGGAATTTCGCAAGGTCGACGTGCGGCGCTCGCCGCGGTCAGGGGCGTGGGCGGCATGTGCGGCGCTTGCAGCGGCTTGCCTCGTGGCGGCCTGCGGCGGGGGAGGCGGAGGAGGTGGTGGCGGCGGCGGCTTGCCGATCGGTCTCGTGCCCGCTGCCACGCCCCCCGTCACCACGCCGCCCGCCAGCAACAGCACGGGCATCGTGCCATCGTCATCGGTCGCCGGCCTCTGCGCCGCGCCGCGCACCGGCACCAATCCGGAGACCGGCCGGGCCTATCCCGACAGCGCCGGCTCCCTGGACAACGAGAAGAGCTGGGTGCGCGCCTGGATCGACGAGACCTACCTCTGGTACAGCGAGGTGCCGGCCACGCTCAAGGCTTCCGACTACGCCACGCCCGTCGCATGGTTCAACGTGCTCAAGACGCCGCTCACCACGTCGTCGGGCAGGCCCAAGGACCGCTTCCACTTCGTGTACGACACCGAGGCATACCGCCAGCTCTCGCAGGCCGGCGTGTCGGTCAGCTACGGCGCGGAGTTCGTTTCCATCGCCACCAGCCCGCCGCGCGAACTGCGCGTGGTCCTCGTCGAGCCCGGCTCGCCTGCCGACCTCGCCGGGCTCAAGCGCGGCGCCAGGCTGCTGAGCGTGGACGGCGTCGATTTCGTCAATGCGACCGGAGCCGCCAACGCCGCCACGATCAACAACGCGCTCTCGCCGAAGACCGTGGGCGAGTCGCACAACTTCACCTTCAAGCTGGGCAACGATCCGGCCACGTCCTTCCCCCTTGCGGCGGCCAACGTCACGAGCACGCCCGTGCAGAACGTCAAGGTCCTCGACGTGGGTGGCGGCACCAAGGTGGGCTACCTGCTGTTCAACGACCACATCACGACTTCCGAGCAGAAGCTCATCGATGCGGTGAACACCTTCAAGGCCAGCCCCGGCGGCATCCAGGACCTCGTGCTCGACATGCGCTACAACGGCGGCGGCCAGCTGGCCATTGCCAGCCGGCTGGCCTACATGATCGCCGCGCCGTCGGCCACGGCGGGCAAGACCTTCGAGCTGCTGACCTTCAACGACAAGAACCCGTTCCGCCTCTCGGTGGCGCAGAGCCTGATGCCGTTCTACAGCACCAGCCGCACCGGCGCGGCGCTGCCGTCGCTCGGCCTGCCGCGTGTGACCGTGCTGACCAGCCCCGACACCTGCTCGGCCAGCGAGTCGGTCATCAACAGCCTGCGCGGCGTGGGCGTGACGGTCAACCTCGTCGGCGGCACCACCTGCGGCAAGCCCTACGGCTTCTACCCGCAGGACAACTGCGGCACCACCTACTTCGCGATCCAGGTGAAGGGCGTGAACCAGCAGGGCTTCGGCGACTACGGCGACGGCTTCGCGCCCAACTGCGCCGTGGCCGACGACTACGACCACCAGCTCGGCGACCCGAACGAAGCCCGGCTGGCCGCGGCCCTCGCGCTGCGCAGCGGAGGCTCCTGCCCGGTGCCGATGGCCAAGGCCATGGCGCGCGGCCTGGAGAAGGCCGAGCCGGCCGAAGCCGAGACGCCTTTCCTTATCGACCAGTCGCCGCTGCGCCGCAACCGCCTGCTCGACTTCGCGCCCAGCCCGGGCTGACCCTCCACCCCGCCCCGCGGAAAACCCTGAGCCGGAGCGCTTGCCAGGCTGCCGGCTTGCGCCCTAAAGTTTGGCAAACGTTTGCGCAAACCTTTGCGAAACGTTTGTATTTCAGATTTTCTCGACTGAAAACCAAACGCTTAGGAGAAGCAGATGCGCAAATGGATCGGGACGATGTTCATCGTCGTCATCGCGGTGCTGGCTGGTTGCGGTGGTGGTGGCGGCGGGGGAGGCGGAGGCATCGGCCTCGGCCCGGGCTTCGGTGGCACGCCCGCGCCCACCGCGCAGAAGATCATCATCGACAGCGACTACAACACCATGAGCGACGACGGGCAGCTCGGCGTCATGGCCGCGCAGCTGCAGGCGCAGGGCAAGGTGCAGGTCATGGGCATCAGCGTGGTTTCGGGCAACCAGTGGCTCAGGCAGGGCGTGGCCGATGCGCTGAAGTCGGTCGAGCGGCTCGGCGTGGGCGACCGCATCGGCGTCTACGTGGGAGCCAACTACGCGCTCAACCACACCTATGCCGACGTGCAGGCCGAGCTGGCCGCGGGTGCCGGCGGCGACGGCTACCTGGGCGCCTGGGGCGGACCGGAGCCCAGGACCGACGCCGACCTCAAGCCCTCGCCCGACGGCTTTGCCACCCACACCGTGGCGCAGCGCAAGGGCGCGGTCGATTTCATCGTCGACACGGTGAAGGCCAACCCCGGCGAGATCACCATCCTGGCCATCGGCCCGCTCACCAACATCGCGCTCGCGGTCAAGCAGAACCCCGAGATCGTGCCGCTCATCAAGCAGATCATCTACATGGGCGGCGCCATCGACGTGCCGGGCAACACCACCAAGGCGGCGGAATTCAACTGGTGGTTCGACCCCGACGCCGCGCAGTTCGTGGTGCGCCTGCCGATCCCGCAGGTGGTGGTGCCGCTGGACGTGACCGACACCGTGTTCCTCACCAAGCCCATCTACGACCGCATCGCGCACCCGGCCAAGCCCACGGCCGTGACCGACGTGTTCCAGAAGCTCAACGGCTATGGCTTCGACGGCAAGAACGGCTTCGAGACCAACCCGAACTACACCCAGAACATCTGGGACACCCTCACGCTGGCCTACCTGATCGACCCGAGCTACGCCACCCAGACGGTCGACCGCTACGTCGACGTGATCGCCAGGCCCGGCGCGCCCGACAACGGGCGCTCCATCGGCTATTCCTCGCAGCCCTCCGGCCCCACGCTGCAGAAGATGACCGTGGTGAAGAAGTTCGACAACGCGCGCTTCTTCGAGCTCTATGTCGACCTGCTGACGCGGCCGGTGCCCATCACGCTGCCGGCTGCGAACTGAACGGTTCCATAAGCCACGCTTATCCAAACACAACCGGGAGATACGTTCCAGGCAGGCGCCGTCCTTCGGATACTCGCCCACGTCCGCAACCTCGCGGACGCACAACGATTCCGCCAGAGACAACGCCGTGCCCTCCGCCGCCATCACCGCCGTCGACAGCCATGCCCACGTGTTCGTGCGCGGCCTGCCCCTGGCGGCGACGCGCCGGCATGCGCCCGACTACGACGCCACGCTGGATGAATATCTCGGGCTTCTCGATGCGCACGGCGTCTCGCACGGCGTGCTGGTGCAGCCCAGCTTTCTCGGCACTGACAACCGCTTCCTGATCGACGCGCTGCATGCGTGCCCGGAACGCCTGCGCGGCGTTGCCGTGGTCGACCCGGGCGTTGACGGCGCCACGCTGCAGGCGATGGCCGCCGCCGGTGTCTGCGGCATCCGCCTCAACCTCGTGGGCATGCCGCTGCCCGATTTCTCGCAGCCCGGCTGGCGGCGGCTCTTCGCCCGCGTGCGCGCATTGGACTGGCATGTGGAGCTGCACCGCGAATCGCGCGACCTTCCGCTGGCCGCGCAAGCCGTGCTCGACGCCGGCTGCGCGCTGGTGGTGGACCACTTCGGCCGGCCCGCATCGGCGCCTGCATCTTCCGACGAAGGCTTTGCCTGGCTGCTCGATGCCGCGGCCTGCGGGCGCGTCTGGGTGAAGCTCTCGGCCGCCTACCGCAACTGGCCCGTGGCCTCCGAAGCCGCCGCCGCGCGCGACGCCGCCCAGGCGCTGCTGAAGGCCTTCGGCCCCGATCGCCTGGTGTGGGGCAGCGACTGGCCGCACACCCAGCACCGCGAGATTGCCGACTATGCCGCCGCCCATGCGGCGCTGGCCGACTGGGTGCCCGACGCCGCCGCGCGGCGCCGCATCCTGGTCGAGACGCCCGCCAGGTTGTTCAAGTTCAAGACAGGAGACATCGACAAATGACCAACGAAATTCCGCGCGCGCGACTGCTGCGCGCCATTCCCCTCGCCCTCGCGGGCGCGGCCCTGCTGCTGAGCGGTTTCTGCGCCCATGCCGAGACATGGCCTTCCAAGCCGGTGCGGCTGGTCGTCAGCTATCCGCCGGGCGGCACGGTCGACGCGGTGGCGCGCATCGTCGCGCCCAAGCTGTCGGTGAAGCTGGGCCAGCCGGTGGTGATCGACAACCGCGGCGGCGCCGGTGGCGCCATCGGCGGCGACCTCGTCGCCAAGAGCGCGCCCGACGGCTACACCGTGCTGCTCGACGCCTCCAACCACGCGCAGAACCCGGCGCTGCGCAAGATGCCCTTCGACACCCTGCGCGAACTGGCGCCGGTGTCGCTGCTGGTGAGGGTGCCCAACGTGCTGGTGGTGAATCCGTCGGCGCCGATCAAGAGCGTGGCCGACCTGATCGCGCAGGCCAGGGCGAAGCCGGGCGCCATCAACTACGCCTCGTCGGGCAACGGCTCGGCGCAGCACCTGGCGGGCGAGCTGTTCACCTCGATGGCCGGCGTGCAGATGACGCACGTGGCCTACAAGGGCGGCGGTCCCGCGCTCACCGACGTGATGTCGGGGCATGTGCCGGTGTTCTTCGCCAGCCTGGCTTCGAGCCTGCCCTTCATCAAGGACGGCAAGCTGCGCCCGCTGGCCGTGACCGGCAAGGCGCGCGCGCCGGCCCTGCCGCAGCTGCCCACCGTGGCGGAGGCCGGCCTGCCCGGCTACGAGGTCTACGAATGGAACGCGGTGTTCGTGCCGGCCGGCACGCCCGCGCCTGTGGCCGAACGGCTCTCGAAGGAGTTCGCGGCCACGCTCAAGGACCCCGAGGTGCGCGGCCGGCTCGAAGCGCTGGGTGCCGAGGTGATCGGCTCCAGCCCCGCCGAACTCGACGGCTTCCGCCGCGCCGAGATCGCCAAGTGGACCAAGCTCGCGAAGGACAACAGGATCCAGATGGATTGACGTCAGCCGCGCAGCATCGCCGCGAACGCATCGGCAAAGGTCGGGCGCGAGCGCGCCAGCCACAGCGCCGACAGTTCGAAGGGCGGCAAGCCCGCGCCATCGCGCACCTCGGCATAGCGCACGCCCTCGTGCCGCAGCGCGCGCACCGAGCGCGGCAGCAGCGACCAGCCCAGGCCCGCCGCCACGCATGACAGCACCGTCAGCGTGCGGTTGGCGTCCTGCACCACCCGCGTCTCGTGGCCGGCGCGGCGCAGCGCGCCCAGCAGCTGCGCGCGCAGGGCGGGGATCTGCTGCTCCGGGAACCACACCAGCCCGTGCCGCGCGATGTCGGCGAGCGACACGCAGCCGTCCGCCTCCAGCGGCCATGCGGCCGGCAGCGCGGCGATCAGCGACTCCTCGCCCAGTCGCAGCTCGTGCACCCGGGCCGACACCGACACCGGCGGATGCAGCAGCGCGATGTCGATGCGCCCGCCCTCCAGCGCCGCCACCTGCTCGGCATTGCTCATCTCGCGCAGCACCACGTCGAGCTGCGGATGCCCGGCGCGCAGCCGGCGCAGCGCGTTCGGCAGCACCTCGTAGACGGCGTGCGTCACGAAGCCGATCGTGAGCCGGCCCGCGCGCCCGGCGCCCATTGCGCGGGCGCGCTCGGCGGCCGTGTCGCCGTAGGCCAGGCTGGCGCGCATGTCGTCGATGACGGCCAGGCCCGCATCGGTCAGCGCGGCGCCGCGGCGCGAGCGCGTGAACAGCCGCGTGCCGAGTTCCTGCTCCAGCCGGTTCAGCGTCTGCGTGAGTGCCGGCTGTGCCAGGCCCAGCCGCTCGGCGGCCTTGGTGAGACTGCCGGCCTCGGCAATCGCGACGACGCAGCGCATCTGCCGGGTGTCCAAGGCCGCGCTCTCTTTTTTCGTCAGAAGGCTTCGCAGACCCGCAGCACTTCGGACCCGTAGGCCTCGAGCTTCTTGGTGCCGATCCCGCTGATGCCCTGCAGGTCTTCGAGCGTCGCCGGCGCGCGCTCGGCAATGGCCGCCAGCGTGGCGTCGTGGAAGATCACGTAGGCCGGCAGGTTGTGTTCCTTCGCCACCTCGGCACGCCAGGCCTTGAGCGCCTCGAAGCGCTTCTTGCCGGTGTCGTCGAGCTTGGCGGCGGCCGGCGAGGGCGCGCCCTTGACGGTCTTCTCGCGCCGGGACTTGCGCTCCGCCGGCGACGACACCGATTCGCGCAGCGTCACCTGCGCCTCGCCCTTGAGAACGGCGCGCGAGCCTTCGGTGAGCTTCAGCGTGTTGAACGCTTCCGCGTCCACCGCCAGCGCGCCGGTGGCGATCAGCTGGCGCAGCACGCCGCGCAACTGCACCTCGCTGAACTCCGCGCCGATGCCGAAGGTGCTGACCCGCTCGTGCCCGAACTGCTTGACCTTCTCGGTGGCCTTGCCGCGCAGGATGTCCATGATGTGCCCCGCGCCGAAGCTGATGCCGCTCAGCTGCTGCACGCGGTAGATGGTGCTCAGCAGCTTGCGCGCGGCATCGGTGCCGTCCCACACCTGCGGCGGGTTCAGGCAGTTGTCGCAGTTGCCGCAGGGCGTGCTCTTCTCGCCGAAGTAGCCCAGCAGGCGCACGCGGCGGCAGTCGCTGGCCTCGGCCAGCGAGAGCAGCGCGTCGAGCTTGCCGCGCATCACCTGCTTGAACTCTTCGCCGGCGGGGCTCTCGTCGATCATGCGGCGCTGGTTCACCACGTCCTGCAGGCCGTAGGCCATCCAGGCGTCGGCCGGGCCGCCGTCGCGGCCGGCGCGGCCGGTTTCCTGGTAGTAGCCCTCGATGTTCTTCGGCATGTCGAGGTGCCCGACGAAGCGCACGTCGGGCTTGTCGATGCCCATGCCGAAGGCGATGGTCGCGACCATCACGATGCCTTCCTCGCGCAGGAAGCGGTCCTGGTGCTTCTGGCGCACCGCCGCGTCCAGGCCCGCGTGATAGGGCAGGGCGTTGATGCCTGCGTCGCGCAGCGTCACCGCCACGTCTTCCACCCGCTTGCGCGACTGGCAATAGACCACGCCGGCGTCGCCTTCGTGCTCGCGCTCGATGAAGCGCAGCAGCTGCGTGGTGGCGTCTTTCTTCTCGACGATGGTGTAGCGGATGTTCGGCCGGTCGAAGCTGGAGACGAACTGGCGCGCCTCTTCCAGCTGCAGCCGCTCGACGATGTCGGCCCGCGTGAGCGCGTCGGCCGTGGCCGTGAGCGCGATGCGCGGCACGCCCGCATAGCGCTCGTGCAGCACGGTGAGCGCGCGGTACTCGGGGCGGAAGTCGTGGCCCCACTGGCTCACGCAATGCGCCTCGTCGATGGCGAAGAGCGACAGCTTGCCGCGCTCCTTGAGCGAATCGAGCTGCGACAGGAAGCGCGGCGTGTTCACCCGCTCGGGTGCCGCGTACAGCAGCGTGATCTCGCCGCGCAGCATGCGGCGCTCCACGTCCTGCGTTTCTTCCCAGTCGAGCGTGGAATTGAGAAAGGCCGCGCTCACGCCGGCCTCGTGCAGCGCGCCCACCTGGTCGTGCATCAGCGCGATCAGCGGCGACACCACGATCGCCACGCCTTGCCCCGCGCGCTGCCTGGCGATGGCGGGAATCTGGTAGCACAGCGACTTGCCGCCGCCGGTGGGCATCAGCACCAGCGCGTCGCCGCCGCCCACCACGTGGTCGACGATGTCCTGCTGGGCCCCCCGGAACTGCGAATAGCCGAAGACCTCGTGGAGGATGTCGGCGGGAGCGCTGCTGCCGGAGGCGTCGATGGGGCGGGGAGCGAGAGAGGACACAGGCGGGGGAGTGAGGGGCGGAAAGTGGCTGAGGGGCGCGGGCCGTCGATTGTCCCCCAGTGGCACCCGAGTGGCCGTGGCACGAGGTTTGCAATGGTCGCCCCCGTCCCGCGCTCTTTCTTGTCTAGACAGCAAATCGGTGCATTTCCCAAGGAAATGCACCAAAAATGACCTTCCGGGTTATCCTGTATATACAAGTTGGGGCGCTTGGCAACAATGCGAGGCGCGCGCAGCCCGGTCATCCGGCCCGCCGCCGAGCCTTTTTCCAAAGAACAGACCCAGGAGTACCCATGGTCAAGAAGACGGTAGTTGTGAAAGTCGCTTCGCTGCTGGCAGCAGGTGCATGTGCAGCGGGCATGGCCGGAACGGCCGCCGCCCAGGAAACGAAGATTGCGCTCGGCATGTCGGGCTGGACCGGCTTCGCGCCGCTCTCGCTGGCCGACAAGGCCGGCATCTTCAAGAAGAACGGGCTCGACGTCGAACTCAAGATGATCCCGCAGAAGGACCGCCACCTGGCGCTGGCCTCCGGCGCCATCCAGTGCGCGGCCACCACGGTGGAGACGCACGTGGCCTGGAACGCCAACGGCGTGCCCATCGTGCAGATCTTCCAGATGGACAAGTCCTACGGCGCCGACGGCCTCGCGGTGCGCGGCGACGTCAGCAAGTTCTCCGACCTCAAGGGCAAGACCATCGGCGTGGACGCGCCCGGCACCGCGCCCTACTTCGGCCTGGCCTGGATGCTCAGCAAGAACGGCATGACGCTGAAGGACGTGAAGACCACCACGCTGTCGCCGCAGGCTTCGGCCCAGGCCTTCGTGGCCGGCCAGAACGACGCCGCCATGACCTACGAGCCGTACCTCTCGACCGTGCGCGCCAACCCCGCCGCCGGCAAGATCCTGGCCACCACGCTCGACTACCCGATGGTGATGGACACCGTCGGCTGCGCGCCCACCTGGCTCAAGGCCAATGCCAAGGCCGCCGCCGCGCTCACCAAGTCGTACTTCGACGCGCTGGACATGATCAAGGCAGAGCCCGAGAAGTCGAACGAACTCATGGGCTCCGCCGTGAAGCAGAGCGGCGAGCAATTCGCCAAGTCGTCGGCCTTCCTGCGCTGGCAGGACAAGGCGGCCAACCAGAAGTTCTTTGCGGGCGAGCTCACCAGCTTCATGAAGGAGGCCACGCCCATCCTTCTGGAAGCCGGCGTGATCCGCAAGGCGCCTGAAGATCTTTCCGTGACCTTCGATGCAAGCTTCGTCAAGTAAGGCCATGCCGCAGATGGCGCAGGCGCCGTCCGCCGCCGTGCCGGTGCCCGCGCGCCGCCGCGCGCTCGCGCCGCTCGAACCCATCGGCACGCGTGCGCGCGTGCTGCTGGGGCTCGCGTTCTTCGTCGTCTTCGTGCTGGTGTGGGCCGTGGCCACGCTCGGCGGCTTCGTGCCGCCGACCTTCCTGGCGAGCCCGCCGACCATGGTCAAGGAAGGCTGGCTGCTCTTCACCGAGTACGGCTTCATCGGCGACATCGGCATGACCGTGTGGCGCGTGTTCGGCGGCTTCCTGCTGGCGGCCGTGTTCGCGGTGCCGCTGGGCATTGCCATGGGCACATGGAAAACGGTGGAAGCCTTCTTCGAGCCCTTCGTCTCGTTCTGCCGCTACCTGCCGGCCTCGGCCTTCATTCCGCTGCTCATCCTGTGGGCGGGCCTGGGCGAAATGCAGAAGCTGCTGGTGATCTTCATCGGCTCGTTCTTCCAGATCGTGCTGATGGTGGCGGTCACCGTGGGTGGCGCGCGGCGCGACCTCGTCGAAGCGGCCTACACGCTGGGCGCCAACAGCCGAGGCATCGTGGCGCGCGTGCTCATTCCGGGCGCCGCGCCGGGCATCGCGGAAACGCTGCGCCTGGTGCTGGGCTGGGCGTGGACCTACGTGATCGTGGCGGAGCTGATCGGCTCCTCGTCGGGCATCGGCCACATGATCACCGACAGCCAGGCGCTGCTGAACACCGGCCAGATCATCTTCGGGATCATCGTGATCGGCGTCATCGGCCTGTTGTCCGACTTCGCCTTCAAGGCATTGAACCGCCGTCTGTTCGCATGGGCCGCACTGTGAAGAACCAACTTTTCATCCAGGGCGTCTCGCGCGTCTTCACCGGCAGCAAGGGCCAGCGCACGCAGGCGCTGCAGCCTATCGACTTCGAGGTGAAGGAGAACGACTTCGTCACCATCCTCGGCCCCTCGGGCTGCGGCAAGTCGACGCTGCTGCGCATTGTGGCGGGGCTCGACTTCCCGACCACCGGCCAGGTGCTGCTCGACGGCCAGCGCATCGAAGGCCCTGGCGCCGATCGCGGCGTGGTGTTCCAGAGCTACACGCTGTTCCCGTGGCTCACGGTGGCGCAGAACATCCGCTTCGGCCTGCGCGAGCGCGGCATGAGCGAGGCCGAGCAGAAGGAGCGCAGCGAGTTCTTCATCGCCAAGGTCGGGCTGCGCGGCTTCGAGCACCATTTTCCGAAGCAGCTTTCGGGCGGCATGCAGCAGCGCACGGCGATTGCGCGCGCGCTGGCCAACGACCCCAAGATGCTGCTGCTCGACGAGCCTTTCGGCGCGCTCGACAACCAGACGCGCGTGCTGATGCAGGAGTTGCTGCTGGGCATCTGGGAGTCGGCGCAGAAGACGGTGCTGTTCGTCACGCACGACATCGACGAAGCCATCTTCATGGCCAACCGCGTGGCGGTGTTCAGCGCGCGGCCGGGGCGCATCAAGACGGAGATCGCGGTCGACTTTCCGCATCCGCGCAGCTACACGATCAAGACGTCGCCGGAGTTCATGGAAATCAAGGCGCGGCTGACGGAAGAGATCCGCGCCGAGTCGATGGCTGCGGCGGAGCATTGATGATCGCTTGCGCTTCTGTTCTTCGTGTTGTGCATGAGGTGCGCCGTTCGGGGTGCGCTCACGCCGACGGGGTACCTTGCTCCGCGAATGTCCCCCGCCCTTCGGGCTCCTCCTTTATTTCGCTGCGCAAGGCACCCCATCGTCGTGATCGTTCAGAGCCGTCGTTGATCGGCCGGCAACAGAGCCGCGCCCTGTGCACACGCCCCGAACAGCAGCCGAAAGCGCAAAGATGAAGCGCGACCTCCCAACCCTCGCGCTCTACGCGCAAGTCAAGGATCACATCTCCCGCAAGATCCAGGACGGCACCTGGCCGCCCGGCCACCGCCTGCCTTCGGAGCATGAGCTGGTCGCGCAGTTCGGCATGGCGCGCATGACGGTGAACCGCGCGCTGCGCGAGCTGGTGGAGCAGGGCCGCATCGTGCGCGTGGCCGGCGTCGGCAGCTTCGTGGCCGAGAACAAGCCGCAGTCCACGCTGCTGCAGATCGCCAACATCGCCAGCGAAATCCGCCAGCGCGGGCACGACTACCGCTGCGAAATGATCGAGGTCGAACGCATCGCCGCCTCTCCGGACGTGGCCGCATGGCTCGACCTGCGCGCGGGGGACTCGGTGTTCCACAGCGCCTGCCTGCACCTGGAGAACGAAACGCCGGTGCAGCTCGAAGAGCGCTACGTCAATCCGCAGGTCGTGCCCGACTACCTCGAGCAGGACTTCAGCGCCATCCCGCCCAGCGAGTACCTGGTGCGCAACGTGCCCTTCGACCAGATCGAACACGTCGTCGACGCCGTGCTGCCCAACCTGGAGCAGGCGCAGCGGCTCGCGATGGCGCCCACCGACCCCTGCCTGCTGCTGACGCGCCGCACCTGGATACGCAACACCCCCGTGACCTGGGTGCGCTGCCTGCATCCCGCCTCGCGCTACAGCCTGGGCAGCCGCTTCAAGGCCGACGGCAACCCGAGCTTCGGCTAGTTTTTTTTCGTCCTCGAAGACCTACGTTTTCTCTCGCAACCACTTGTATAGACAGGTTTACATGCCAAGCAAACACACCGCCCATCCAGATGCCACCTTGACCCTCACGCCCGGCAAGGTCGACCTTGCGACGCTGCGTCGCATCCAGGCCGGCGGCGTGCGGCTTGCGCTCGACCCGTCGGTGCGCGACGGCATGCTGCGTGCAGAGGCCGCCGTGCGCCACATCGTCGAGAACGACCAGGTCGTCTACGGCATCAACACCGGCTTCGGCAAGCTCGCGAGCACGCGCATCGGCAACGACCACCTGGCCGAGCTGCAGCGCAACCTGGTGCTGTCGCACAGCGTGGGCACGGGCGAGCCGCTGGCTGCGCCCGTCGTGCGCATGATCCTTGCGACCAAGGCGGTGAGCCTGGCGCGCGGCCATTCGGGCGTGCGGCCCGCGCTGGTCGATGCGCTGCTGGCCCTGTTCAACGCGGGCGTCACGCCGAGCATTCCGTGCAAGGGCTCGGTCGGTGCGTCCGGCGACCTCGCGCCGCTCGCGCACATGGCCTGCGTGCTGATCGGCGAAGGCCAGGCGACGCTGGCCGACGGCAAGCTGGTCGGCGGCGCGGAAGCCATGCGCAGCATCGGCCTCGAACCGTTCGTGCTCGGCCCCAAGGAAGGCCTGGCGCTGCTCAACGGCACGCAGGTGTCGACCGCGCTGGCGCTGGCCGGCCTGTTCGGCGCGGAAGACGTGTTCGCCTCGGCGCTGATGTCGGGCGCGCTGTCGCTCGAGGCCATCCAGGGTTCGATCAAGCCCTTCGATGCACGCATCCACGCCGCGCGCGGCCAGCCGGGCCAGATCGCTGTAGCTGCTGCGGTGCGCACGCTGCTCGAGGGCAGCGAGATCGTGCCGTCGCACGCCGACTGCGGCCGCGTGCAAGACCCGTACTCCGTGCGCTGCATTCCGCAGGTCATGGGCGCGTGCCTCGACAACCTCGCGCATGCCGCGCGCGTGCTGGTGATCGAAGCCAACGCCGCATCGGACAACCCGCTGGTCTTCACCGACACGGGCGAGGTCATCTCGGGCGGCAACTTCCACGCCGAGCCCGTCGCCTTCGCGGCCGACATCATTGCGCTGGCCGTCAGCGAAGTCGGCGCGATCGCCGAGCGCCGGCTTGCGCTGCTGCTCGACAGCGGCTTGTCGGGCCTGCCGCCGTTCCTGGTGCGCGACGGCGGCCTCAACTCGGGTTTCATGATCGCGCAGGTCACGGCCGCGGCGCTGGCCTCGGAGAACAAGTCGCTCGCGCACCCCGCCAGCGTCGACAGCCTGCCCACCTCGGCCAACCAGGAAGACCACGTGTCGATGGCCACCTTCGCGGGCCGCCGCCTGGCCGACATGGTCGACAACACGGCCGTGGTCGTCGGCGTCGAAGCCATGGCCGCCGCGCAAGGCATCGAGCTCAAGCGCAAGCTCAAGAGCTCGCCGCTGGTGGAAGCCGAATTCGCTGCCATCCGCCAGAAGGTCGCCTTCCTCGAACGCGACCGCTACCTCGCCCCCGACATCGAAGCCATGCGCCAGTGGGCGCTGAAGGCCGAGCTGCCGGCCGCGCTGCTCGACATCCTGCCCAGCCACTCTTGAAACACATCCGACAGATAGGAGAACCACGCCATGAACGCTCCCGAGAAATTCGCCCTGAACAACCCCGACGCAACCGACCCGCGCCATGACCCGACGCGCGTGATCCGCGCCCCGCGCGGCAGCGAGCTCAACTGCAAGAGCTGGCTCACCGAAGCCCCGTTCCGCATGCTGCAGAACAACCTCGACGCCGAGGTGGCCGAGCGCCCGCAAGACCTGGTGGTGTACGGCGGCATCGGCCGTGCCGCGCGCAACTGGGCCTGCTACGACCAGATCCTCGCGTCGCTGAAGGAACTGAACGACGACGAGACGCTGCTCATCCAGTCTGGCAAGCCCGTAGGCGTGTTCAAGACGCACGAGAACGCACCGCGCGTGCTGCTCGCCAATTCGAACCTGGTGCCGAAGTGGGCCAACTGGGAACACTTCAACGAGCTCGACCGCCAGGGCCTCTTCATGTACGGCCAGATGACGGCCGGCAGCTGGATCTACATCGGCAGCCAGGGCATCGTGCAGGGCACCTTCGAGACCTTCGTCGAAGCCGGCCGCCAGCACTACGACAACAGCCTCGCGGGCAAGTGGATCCTCACGGCCGGCCTGGGCGGCATGGGCGGCGCGCAGCCTCTGGCGGCCACGCTGGCCGGTGCGGTGTCGCTGAACATCGAGTGCCAGCAGTCGAGCATCGACTTCCGCCTGCGCACGCGCTACGTCGACAAGCAGGCGCGCGACATCGACCATGCCTTCGAGCTGATCAAGCAGCACTGCGACGCGAAGGAAGCCGTGTCGATCGCGCTGCTGGGCAACGCGGCGGACATCCTCCCCGAGCTGGTCAAGCGCGCGAAGGCCGGTGGACTGAAGCCCGACCTCGTGACCGACCAGACCTCCGCGCACGACCTGATCAACGGCTACCTGCCTTCGGGCTGGAGCGTGCCGCAATGGCAGGCCGCCATGAAGGACGCCTCGCAGCACGACGCGCTCAAGAAGGCCGCCGCCAGGTCGTGCGCCGTGCACGTGCAGGCCATGCTCGACTTCCAGGCCATGGGCATTCCCACGGTCGACTACGGCAACAACATCCGCCAGGTGGCCTTCGACGAAGGCGTGAAGAACGCCTTCGACTTCCCCGGCTTCGTGCCCGCCTACATCCGCCCGCTGTTCTGCGAAGGCAAGGGCCCGTTCCGCTGGGTGGCGCTTTCGGGCGACCCGGAAGACATCTACAAGACCGACGCCAAGATCAAGGAGCTGTTCCCCGAGAACAAGCACACCCATCGCTGGCTCGACATGGCGCGCGAGCGCATCAGCTTCCAGGGCCTGCCGGCGCGCATCTGCTGGCTCGGCCTGGGCGAGCGCCACATCGCGGGCCTGGCCTTCAACGAGATGGTGAAGAACGGCGAGCTGAAGGCGCCCATCGTCATCGGCCGCGACCACCTGGACACCGGCTCGGTCGCCAGCCCCAACCGCGAGACCGAGGCCATGAAGGACGGCACCGATGCCGTGTCCGACTGGCCGCTGCTCAACGCGCTGCTCAACACGGCAGGCGGCGCCACCTGGGTCAGCCTGCACCACGGCGGCGGCGTGGGCATGGGCTACTCGCAGCACTCGGGCGTGGTGATCGTGTGCGACGGCACCGACGCCGCGGCCAAGCGCATCGAGCGCGTGCTGTGGAACGACCCGGCCACCGGCGTCATGCGCCATGCCGACGCCGGCTACGACATCGCCGTGGCCACCGCGAAGAAGCAGGGCCTGAAGCTGCCGATGGTGAAGTGACGGTAAGACGAAGGTAGAAAGAAAAAACGCGCTCATTCCCATCGAATGGGAATCAAGGCTTGGAAGTGAGAACGGCGAGCAAGATACTGCACGCCGCTTCATCCACTTTCGACCGCCAGCGACTGCCTCCGATGACGTCTCCGACCGACGCTCCCGCCCACAACGACCGCGCCCTGTTCGTGCTGTCGGTGCTGGCGCAGAGCAAGTCGGCGATGACGGCGGCCGAGCTGGTGCAGGCCACCGGCCTGTCGCAGAGCACGCTGTACCGGCAGATCGCCACGTTGCGCCGCTGGGGCTTCGTGATGGAGTCGGAAGGCCGCTACTCGCCGGGCCCGGTGAGCGTGCAGCTCGCCACCGGCTTCGACGGCAACTCCGACCTCGTGATGGCGGCGCGCACCGACATGCGCGAGCTGGCCCGGCAGACGCATGAAAGCGTGGCGCTGGTCACGGCGGTGAACGACCGCGTGGTGTGCCTGGAGATGATCGACAGCGAGCAGTCGCTGCGCTGCTCCTTCGACCGCGGCCGCAGCGTGCCCGCGCGCGACGGCGCCAGCGCCAAGTGCCTGCTGGCCCACATGCCGCCGGACCAGCGCGACGCCCTGCTCGACGGGCTCGGCGAAAGCCCCGAACGCCGCGCCGAGCGCGCCGCCGAACTCGATGCCATCCGCGAAGCCGGCCATGCCGTGACCCACGGCGAGGTCGATGCCGGCGTGTGGGGCGCGAGCGCGCCGGTGCTGGCCTCGGGCCGCCGGCTGCGCGGCGCGATCACGCTCATGGCGCCGCTCACGCGGGTCGAGGGCATGGAAGCTGCATTGCTCCATATGACCGTCGTCACGGCGGCCCGCATCTCTCGCGCCCTGCAGTAGTCGCGCGCTGCTTTTTCTTTTTCATTCCCTCGGAAGCCTTTCACCATGAACACCCGCCGCTCCCTCATTTCCGTTGCCGCCGCCGCGCTCTCCGGCCTCGCTCTCTTCGGCTTCGCCGGCGCCGCCCAGGCGCAAGGCGAGCCGCTGCGCGTGGCCACCGACGCCACCTTCCCGCCGATGGAATTCGTGGAGAACGGCAAGCGCACCGGCTTCGACGTGGAACTGGTCGAGGCCATCGGCAAGACGCTGGGCCGCAAGATCGAGTGGATCGACATCGACTTCAAGGGCCTCGTGCCGGGCCTCATTTCCAAGCGCTTCGACATGGCCGTCTCGGGCATCTACATCACCGACGAGCGCAAGAAGGTCGTCGACTTCACCGTGCCCTACTACGCGGGCGGCCTGGTGGTGATGGTGAAGGACGGCAACACCGCCATCAAGACGCCGGCCGACATCAACGGCAAGAAGGTCAGCGTGCAGGTGGGCACCAAGTCGGTGAGCTACACCAAGGAGAAATTCCCGCAGGTGCAGCTGATGGAGGTCGAGAAGAACCAGGAGATGTTCAACCTCGTCGACATCGGCCGCGCCGACGCCGCCGTGACCGGCAAGCCCGCCGCCTACCAGTACGTGCGCACGCGCGGCGGCCTGAAGGTGCTGCCCGAGCAGATCACGACCGAGGAGTACGGCATGGCGATCCGCAAGGACACGCCCGAGCTGACCAAGGCGGTGAACGGCGCCATCGAGAAGCTGAAAGCGGACGGCACCTACGACCAGATCGTGAAGAAGTGGTTCAGCGCCAACGCCAAGTAAGCAGGCCATGGATCTCGATTTCTCGCCGGTCTGGCAGGGCTGGCCCGACCTGCTGCGCGGCGCGCTGGTCACGGTGGAGATCACCGCCTGCGCGCTGGCCCTGGGTTGCGTGCTGGGCCTGCTGGTCGGCATCGGCCGGCTGAACCCGAAGCGGCGCTGGATCTACGGCGCGTGCACCGCTTACGTGGCGGCCATCCGCGGCACGCCGCTGCTGGTGCAGCTGTTCATCCTGTTCTTCGGCCTGCCGCATTTCGGCATCCTGCTGCCGGCCTTCGTGTGCGGCGTGCTGGGGCTCGGCGTGTATTCGGGCGCATACGTGTCGGAGATCGTGCGCGGCGCGATCCAGTCGATCGACAAGGGCCAGACGCTGGCGGCGCAGTCGCTGGGCATGACGCCCGGGGTGGCCATGCGCCAGATCGTGCTGCCGCAGGCGGTGGTGCGCATGATCCCGCCGCTGGGCAACGAGTTCATCGCGCTCATCAAGAACTCGGCGCTGGTGTCGCTGCTGACCATCCACGACGTGATGCACGAGGGGCAGAAGATCATCAGCGTGTCTTACCGTTCGCTGGAGGTGTACCTGGCGATCGCGGTCGTGTACTTCGTGCTCACGGGCACCATGACGCTGATCCTGAGGCACTTCGAGCAGAAGCTGCGCCAGGGCGGGTTGATGCGATGAGCGTGGCTTCCGTATGCGCATTTCTCCCTCCCCCGCTGGGGGAGGGCAGGGGTGGGGGCACGACGGCCTCGACCCAGTCGCAACGCTCATCGGGCGCCGCCCCCATCCCCGCCTTCCCCCAGAGGGGGAAGGAGCAAGAGGCTCGGCAATGAGCGGCCCGCAGCGCTTCTCGCGCACCTCGCTTCCCGTCACGCCCTGGAAAAACGGCGGCGGCACCACGCAGCAAATCATGAGCTGGCCGCAGGGCGCGGGGCTCGACAGCTTCGGCTGGCGCGTGAGCATCGCGAGCATCGCGGCGGCGGGGCCGTTCTCGGTATTCGCAGGCGTCGACCGCAGCATCACGCTGCTGGAAGGTGACGGCGTGCGCCTCTTCACGCACGACGGGCGCATCGACCATCGCCTCGACGTGCCGCACCGGCCCTTCGCCTTCAGCGGCGACGAGGCCATCGACTGCACGCTGCTCGGCGGTGCGTCCAACGACTTCAACGTGATGACGCGACGCGGACAGTGGCGCGCCGAGGTGCGGGTTCTCGACAGCGCATCGGCCATCGACGCCGCGCCGCACGGCGTGCTGCTCGCGCTGCGCGGGGCATGGCGCCTGAATGATGAAGCGTGCCGCGAAGGCGAGGGCCTGCAGTGGGCCGACGCCACGCAGGCCTGGCAGGCGCTGCCGGAGGCCGCCGACGCACGGCTGCTCGCGGTGCGCATCCTGCCTGCCTGACCCGCAAAGCCAACGAGAAGAAAGACGATGAAACCCGCCAACGAATTTCCTTCCGCCGACGGCCTCTGGACCGGTCTTCGCCTCGCCACCGATGCCGCGGTGGAGGGCGCCATCGTCGTGGCGCAGGGCGCGGTCCGCTGGGTTGGCGCACGCAGCGCACTGCCGGCGGAATTCGCCGGGCTCAAGCAGCAAGACGGCGGCGGCGCGCTGGTCACGCCGGGGCTGGTCGATTGCCACACGCACCTGGTCTACGGCGGCCAGCGTGCCAACGAATTCGCGATGCGCCTCGCCGGCGCGAGCTACGAAGAAGTGGCGAAGGCCGGCGGCGGCATCGTGTCTTCGGTGCGCGCCACGCGCGAGGCCGACGAAGACACGCTGTTCGCGCAGGCCGCGAAGCGGCTCGAACAACTGCTGGCAGACGGCGTGTGCGCCATCGAGATCAAGTCGGGCTACGGCCTCTCGCTGGAACACGAGCGCAAGCAACTGCGCGTGGCGCGGCGCCTGGGCGAGGCCTATGGCGTGACGGTGCGCACCACATTCCTCGGCGCGCACGCGCTGCCTCCTGAATACGCGGGCCGCAGCGGCGACTACATCGACCTCGTCTGCAACGGAATGCTGCCCGCGCTGGCGGCCGAAGGGCTGGTCGACGCGGTCGACGTGTTCTGCGAGCGCATCGCCTTCACGCTCGGGGAGACCGAGCAGGTCTTCAAGGCCGCCAAGGCGCTGGGCCTGCCGGTCAAGCTGCATGCGGAGCAGCTGTCGGACATGGGCGGCGCCGCGCTGGCCGCGCGCTACGGCGCGCTCTCGTGCGACCACATCGAGCACCTGTCGGCCCAGGGCATCGAGGCGATGCGCCAATCAGGCACCGTGGCCGTGCTGCTGCCCGGCGCCTACTACACGCTGCGCGACACGCACCTGCCGCCCATCGACGCGCTGCGCGCCGCGGGCGTGCCGATGGCGGTTTCTACAGATCACAACCCCGGCACCTCGCCGGCGCTGAGCCTGCTGCTGATGGTGAACATGGCCTGCACGCTGTTCCGCCTGACGGTGCCCGAGGCGCTGGACGGCGTCACCGTGCACGCGGCACGCGCGCTCGGCCTGCAAGACACGCACGGCGCCATCGCGCCCGGCATGCCTGCCAACTTCGTGCTGTGGAACGTGCGCGAAGCGGCCGAACTGGCCTACTGGTTCGGCCAGCGGCCCGTGCGCACCGTGGTGCGCCAGGGCCGCATCGCCATCGGAGCCAACGCATGACACACACTCTTTTCGCGGCCGACGCGCTGCTGCCCGAAGGCTGGGCCAGGAACGTCCTGCTGGCGTGGAACGATGCGGGCCAGCTCACGCAGGTTCAGTCCGGTGCGCAACATCCGGCGGACACGCAAGCCGCCACCGGCCCCCTGATCCCCGGCATGCCCAACCTGCATTCGCACGCCTTCCAGCGCGCCTTTGCCGGCCTCACCGAGCACCGCGCCGAGCAGCAGGACAGCTTCTGGAGCTGGCGCACGCTGATGTACCGCTTTGCCGCGCGCCTCGGCCCGCAGCACATGGAAGCCATCGCCACCTGGCTCTACGCCGAGATGCTCGAAGCGGGCTACACCAGCGTGTGCGAGTTCCAGTACGTGCACCACGACGTGGACGGCCGCCCGTATGCCGGCGACGCCACGCTGAGCCTGGCCCTGCTGCGCGCGGCGAAGAAGGCCGGCATCGGCTTCACGCTGCTGCCCGTGCTCTACCAGACCGGCGGCTTCGGCGACCTGCCGCCCACCGAGGGGCAGCGCCGCTTCATCCGCTCGACCGATTCGATGCTGCGCCTGCTCGAAGCGCTCAAGCCGGCTTGCGACGCGCAGGGCGCGCGCCTCGGCCTCGCGCCGCACTCGCTGCGCGCCGTGCCGCCCGAAGGCCTGCGCGATGCGATCGCGGGGCTCGAAGCCATCGACCGCACCGCGCCCATCCACATCCACATCGCCGAGCAGACGAAGGAAGTGGACGACTGCGTGGCCTGGAGCGGCCTGCGCCCGGTCGAGTGGCTGCTCGACCACGCGCCGGTCGATGCGCGCTGGTGCCTGGTGCACGCCACGCACATGAACGACGCGGAGTACGAATACGCAGCCCGCAGCGGCGCGGTCGCGGGCCTGTGCCCGACGACCGAAGCCAACTTGGGCGACGGCATCTTCGACTTCGCCAAGTGGCGCAGCCACGGCGGCGCATGGGGCGTGGGCTCGGACAGCCACGCCAGCGTGAACGCGGCCGAAGAGCTGCTGATGCTCGAATACAGCCAGCGCCTGGCCAGGCGCCAGCGCAACGTCGGCGCCAGCGCGGCGCAGCCGCATGTCGCGACCGCGCTCACGATCGAGGCAGTGGAGGGCGGCGCGCAGGCCGCGGGCCGCGCGGTCGGCGGACTTGCGGCGGGGCAGCAGGCCGACTTCGCCGTGCTCGACGCGTCGCACCTCGCGCTGCAGGGACTGCCGGCGCCCGATATGCTCTCGGCCCACGTCTTCGCGAGCCACCGCACCTCGGCCATCGACAGCGTCTGGGTGGCGGGCCGCCCGCGCGTGTCGGCCGGCCGCCACGCGCTGCACGACGAAGCCGCGGCCGCCTTCGTGGCCGCGCGCACCCAACTACTCAAGGATTGACCCCACCATGGCCTTCACCACCGCCGAACCGCCATTCCGTTTTCGCCAGGGCACGCGAGCGCTGCTCATTTCGATGCCCCACGTCGGCACGCACGTGCCGCCGGCGCTTGCCGAGCGCTTCACGGAAGAAGCGCGCCACGTGCCCGACACCGACTGGCACCTCGAACGGCTCTACGACTTTGCCGATGAACTCGGCGCCTCGGTGCTCGTGGCCACGCACTCGCGCTACGTGATCGACCTGAACCGTCCGCCGGACGGCGCGAGCCTGTATCCCGGCCAGAGCGTCACCGGCTTGTGCCCGGTCGACACCTTCGACGACACGCCGGTGTATGCCGACCCCCGCGACCTGCCGGGCGACGAGGAAACCGCCGAGCGCCGCGACGCCATCTGGCAGCCCTATCACGCCAAGCTGGCCGAAGAACTCGCCCGCATCCGCGCGCAGCACGGCGTGGCCGCGCTGTGGGACGCCCACTCGATCCGCTCGGTGCTGCCGCGTTTCTTCGAAGGCAAGCTGCCCGACCTGAACCTGGGCACCGGCAAGGGCGTCAGCTGCGATCCGGCGCTGGCGCAGACGCTGCTGGGCATCGCCGAAAGCGCCACCGGCTACACGGGCGTGCTCAACGGCCGCTTCACCGGCGGCTACATCACGCGCAACTACGGCAACCCGGCGCAGAACGTGCACGCGGTGCAGCTGGAGATGACGCAGTCGAGCTACATGCAGGAGAAGCTGCCGTTCGACTACCTGCCCGAGGTGGCGGCAGGCGTGCAGCCGCATGTGCGGCGCATGATCGAGGCGGTGCTGGATTTCGTGGAGAGCCGCCGAAAGGGCTGACGCCCGCCAGGGGCGGGCCCGCTTTCTACAATCGGAGGCTATGAAGCCCGTCATCTACACCCACGGCCAGGCCCTGCCCGGCATCCTCGCCAAGCGCATCGCCATCCTCGACGGTGCCATGGGCACGATGATCCAGCGCTTCAAGCTCACCGAGGAGCAGTACCGCGGCGAGCGCTTCAAGGACTTCGATCGCGACGTCAAGGGCAACAACGAACTGCTGTCGCTCACGCGGCCCGACGTGATCCGTGACATCCACGAGGGTTACCTCGCGGCCGGCGCCGACCTGATCGAGACCAACACCTTCGGCGCGACCACCATCGCGCAGGAGGACTACAAGATGGCCCACCTGGCGCGCGAGATGAACCTGGAATCCGCCCGGCTGGCGCGCGCGGCCTGCGACAAGTTCAGTACGCCGGACAAGCCGCGCTTCGTGGCCGGCGCCCTCGGCCCGACGCCCAAGACGGCGAGCATCAGCCCCGACGTGAACGACCCGGGCGCGCGCAACGTCAATTTCGAGGAGCTGCGCGCGGCCTACTACGAGCAGACCGAAGCGCTGGTCGAGGGCGGCGCCGACGTGATCCTGGTCGAGACCATCTTCGACACGCTCAACGCCAAGGCCGCGCTGTTCGCGGTGGACGAGTATTTCGACAACAGCGGCAACCGCCTGCCGCTGATCATCAGCGGCACGGTGACCGACGCCTCGGGCCGCATCCTGAGCGGCCAGACTGTCACCGCCTTCTGGCACAGCGTGCGCCATGCGCAGCCGCTGGCCATCGGCCTGAACTGCGCGCTGGGCGCTGCGCTGATGCGCCCGTACATCCAGGAGCTGGCGCGCGTGGCCGGCGACACCTTCATCAGCTGCTACCCGAACGCCGGCCTGCCCAACCCGATGAGCGACACGGGTTTCGACGAGACGCCGGACGTCACATCGCGCCTGCTGCACGAGTTCGCGGCCGAGGGGCTGGTGAACATCGTGGGCGGCTGCTGCGGCACCACGCCGGACCACATCGCCGCCATCGGCCAGGCCGTGGCACCGATGCCGGGGCGTGCGCTGGGCGCCCACAGCGCGGGCTTCTACCGCGAAGCAGCATAAAGAGGCTCGCCCCCAGGCTTCGCGCACTTCGTGTCGCTGCGCCTTCGCCGTGCCGGGGGCAACACCTGAGGCCCGGCTGAGCCGGTTCCTCGGTGTTCGCTGAATCGGCCCCGCGCTGATTGACGGGCTGGGGGTCCCGGCATAGGCTGGGCCCAAGGAGCCTTGCCATGAACTCATTCCCACGACGCTGGGGCGGCATCGCCGCGGTCGCCCTGCTGCTGCCGCTTTCGGCGGCGGCGCAGCAGGCCTTCACGCGCGGCGCCGTGAACCTGCGGGCTGGCCCGTCGGGCGACTATCCGCTGGTGGCGCGCCTGGCGCCCGGTCAGCCGCTCGATGTGGTGGGCTGCACCAGCGGCTACGGCTGGTGCGACGTGCTGCTGCCAGACGGCGGGCGCGGCTGGGTCTGGGCGCGCAACCTCGACTACGCCTACCAGGAGCAGCGCGTGCCGCTGGCCACCTACGGCGCGGTGATCGGCGTGCCGATCGTCGGCTTCGCGATCGGCAGCTACTGGGGCAACTATTACCGCGACCGGCCGTGGTACGGCGACCGGCGCTGGTGGGGCGGCAGGCCGCCGCCGCCGGTGGCCGGCTGGCAGCCACCGCCGCCGAGCCGGCCGGGATGGCAGCCGCGTCCCTGGCCGGGACCGGGCTTCCGGCCGCCGGGGCCGGGCGTGCGTCCACCGCCCCCGCCCGGCATCCGGCCTCCGGTCGACCCCGGCTTCCGGCCGCCGCGGCCGCATCCGGGGTTCCGGCCCGGGCCGCCTCCCGGCATGCCGCATCCAGGCGGTGGCGGCGGTTGGCACCACGGCGGTGGCGGACACCACGGGGGCGGTGGACACCGGCCCTGACCGGCCGTCATCCTTCGCCGCCGGTCTTGGGCCCGCATTCGCCGGGGGGCCGGCGATCCCGCCCGATCAGCGACACGAAGCGCTGCGCCCCCAGGCCGAGCGGGCGCTCGCGTGACCACACCACGTCGACCCACAGGTCGAGCCCGTTGCTGAGGTTTTCGAACGGAATTTCCACCAGCGCGCCTGCCGCCACGTGAGGCCGCGCGAAGTTGCGCTGCAGCCAGCCCCAGCCCAGCCCGGCGGTGATCAGGCTCAGCGCGGCCAGCGCGTTGTCGGTGCGCCAGACATGGCGGGCGAACACGAAGCGTGGGTCGCTGGTGGCAAGGTCGCGCCCGGCGACGACGATCTGCCGTGTGTTCGTCAGGTGGTCCTCGCGCAGCTTGCCGCCGGGGGCGGCGAGCAGCACCGGGTGGTCGGGCGCCATCACCGCCACCATGAGGTCGCTGCCGACTTCCTGGAAGCCTTCCCGGCCGTCGAGGCTGGGGCGCTCGAACACCAGCGCCAGTTGCGCGCGGCCGCTGTGCAGCAGTTCGAGCGCATCGGCCTGCGGAGCGGCCAGCACCTCGACCTGCAGCAGCGGGTATTCCTGCGCCAGCGTGGCCAGCGGGCCGCTCCACGGCGCGGCCAGCAGCTCGGGTGCGATGGCCAGCGTGAGCCGGTCTTCCAGGCCCTGGGTCAGCGCGAGGGCCTGCACCTGCAACTGCTTGAGCTGGGTCGCCAGCATGCGCGCCTGCGGCTCCAGCGAGCGCGCGGCGGCGGTGGGCTGGGGCTCGCGGCCCTTGCGGTCGAACAGCGGCAGATCGAGCTCGGCTTCGAGGTTGGCGATGGCCATGCTCACGGCCGAAGGCACCCGGCGCAGCGCACGGGCCGCCGCCGAAAAGGAGCCGTGGTCGATCACGGCCAGGAAGACTTCGACGTTCTCGCTGGTGAAGGCCATTGGCTTGCGCTTTCGGGTCGATCTATCAGTAAAACTGAAATAAGTTAACTTTTTATATCAGCAAGAGACACATAAAGTCCACCTATCGCATTTCATTCATCCAGAACGCAAGAGGAAAAATCATGCAGGGGCTTCGCCGTCGTGTTGTCTACATCTCCCTTTACGAAGGGATCGCCATCGTCGCCGCCAGCGCCGGCCTGGCATTGATGACCGACGCCGGCCTGGGCCATTCCGGCGCGCTGGCGGTGGCTGCATCGGTGATCGCGGTGCTCTGGAACCTGGCTTTCAACGCCTTGTTCGAGCGCTGGGAGTCGCGCCAGGCGGTGCGCGGGCGCAGCGTGCGCCGCCGCATCGCCCATGCCATCGGCTTCGAGGGCGGGCTGGTCGCGTTCCTGGTGCCGATGTTCGCCTGGGGCCTGGGCGTGTCGCTCTGGCAGGCGCTGGTGATGGACCTGGGGCTGGTGGTGTTCTTCCTGGTCTACACCTTCGTCTTCAACTGGGCCTTCGACCGCATCTTCGGCCTGCCGGCCTCGGCGATGGGCGAGGCGCAGCCGGCCTGAGGCGCCAGGTGCCTACTGCCCGCCCGGCGGCGCGACGGGTTTGCGCGCCGCGGCCGAGCGCATCGCCAGCGCGCCGCTCAGGCGCAGGCGCTCGGTTTCGTTGAAGAGCGTTTCGCGCAACCGGGCCTGTTCGGCTTCGGACGCCGCCGCGTAGCGGTCGAGGCGCGCATTCCAGTCCTGGTTTTCCTGGTCGAGCGCCGCGAGGTTGCGGGCCACTTCGTAGCCGTAGGCTTCGCTGCGCGCGGCAAAGCGCTCCTGCGGGCTCGCGCCTCGCGCCTCGAGCGCGGCGGTCTGCTGCATCACGTCGGCATGGGCGACGGCTTCCCGGCGCGCTTCGCGCTGTTCCGGCGACAGCCATGCCTGCTCGCTTTGCTTCAAGGCAGCGGTGCGCTGCTCGGGCGTCAGGGCGGTGTTGGCGAGCAATTCCAGCTTGTCGGCCATGAAGTTGTCCTGGCGGATCTGGTCGCCGAACAGGCCTTCGATTTCCTCGGGCGCGAAGTAGCGCCGGCGCATCGCCTCGCGCGCCTGCAGGGCCCGGCGCAGTTGCGCGGGGTCGCCGGGCGCGGGCGGCGGCATGGAGGTCAGGGCCTCCTGCATGTCGACATAGCGTTCGAGCAGTCCGAGCGCGCGCACGCGCCAGTCCTCGCGCAGGTACTTGGCCAGCAGGGCGGGGGCCTTGGCCATGAAGGCGGCCTTGTTGTCGGCCCGCGCCTCGGACAGCACCTGGTCGAAGATGGAGATGAGCGAGCTGTTCAGCAGGGCGTCGGGCACGGCGGCTGCCGTTGCGGTGTGCGCGGGTCGTGGCTCGGGGCCTGCCGTGGCGGTGGTCGCCGCGGCAGGCCCGCGTTCTGCGGCGAAGGGGCCGTCTTCGTCGGGAAGGCTCGCGAACCAGCCGCCGCCGACCGCGATCAGCACCGCGCCGCCCGCCGCCCAGGGCACCCACCGCATTCCCACGGCCGGCGCCTCAGAGGCCCGCGCTCTTCAGCCGCGCGGCCTGGTCCTTGAAGATCTCCGGCACCTTCTTCTCGTAGTACGGAAACTGGCTGCCGTAGGTGTTGCCCAGCACCTGGTTGACCTCGTCGAGGTGGTTCTGGCGGTAGTCGCCCAGGTGGGTGCCGAGCCGCGTGGTGCAGGTCGCGAGCAGGCCGTCGTTGTCTTCGCCGAAGAAGGCGAGGGTGCCCAGCGCCGACAGCGGCGCGTCGCTCGGGTCGAACAGGCTGAAGCCGGTCGACACGCCCGACCACGAGTAGTAGCGCACGCCGTTCACCACCGCCGCGCCGCTCTTCACGCTGCACGACGAGCCCTGCGCGGGCCGTCCCTGCGGGAACTTTGCGTCGAAGGCCGCGCCACCGGCCGTGGTCAGCGAGGCCAGCGCGTTCAGCGGGACTTCCGGCAGCTGGCTCGGGTCCTTGCCCGAGAGGAAGCCGATCACGCTGGTCAGCAGCCCCACGGCCTTGACGACCACGCCTTGCGCGATGCCGCCCTCGGGCAGCCTGGCGAGCAGGTCGGCCACCTTGGAGCCGCCGTTCGCGCCGCCCACCGAGGTGACCGACGCCACCATGTCGGGCGCCACCGCCGCCACATAGCGCACCGTGGGCGCGCCTTGGGAATGGCCGATCAGGTTGAACTTGAGCGTCGGGTTCTTTTCCAGCGCGCGGATGGTCTTGAGCTCCTGCAGCAGCTGCTCGCCGCGGATCTCCGAGGTGTTGGTACCCGAGACCTGCGCCACGTAGACCCGCGCGCCGGCGCCGGCCAGCTTGTCGGGAATGCCGTAGAAGTAGTCGACGCCCAGCAGGTTGTCGAAGCCCAGAAGGCCGTGGACCAGCACGATGGGGTATCTGGTCCTGGCCTCGTCGGAGGCCGCCCGGGCCGTCACCAGCGTCGAGCTGCCGCTGGCGGCCGCGCGGGCCATGGGGGTCATCGCCATCGTCGCCGCGGCAAGCCCGCAGCAAAGAACCACATTCCACTTCATGGCCATCCGGCACTCCCTGACGTCGGTTGAAAAAACGAACGTTCGTTCGGAAACGGTGGCCGCATTCTGTGGATGCGGGCGGGAATGGAAACTGGGGTTTTCCCCGTGGCGGGTTGAATCGCCCTAAAATGCTCGCCTTCCCAAGGAGCGTTGCAGCGGCGGGCCACAGCGGCCGGCCGTCAGGCTTGGGGCGACAACGACGCTCGCCTGTTCGACTCTTCCGCAGGTGAGGCCATGTCCCAGATTCCCGCTCCAGCTACCCCCGATTCCGCCCCCCTGGCACCCCCGCCCATGAAGCTGTCCGGCCTCGAGCCGGTCGCCATCGGCGAAGGCACGCTGTTCGTCAACATCGGCGAGCGCACCAACGTCACCGGCTCCAAGGCCTTCGCGCGGATGATCCTGAACGGCCAGTTCGAAGAGGCGCTGGCCGTGGCGCGCCAGCAGGTCGAGAACGGCGCGCAGGTGATCGACATCAACATGGACGAGGCCATGCTCGACAGCAAGGCCGCCATGGTGCGCTTCCTGAACCTCATTGCCAGCGAGCCCGACATCGCGCGCGTGCCGGTGATGGTCGACAGCTCGAAGTGGGAGGTCATCGAGGCCGGCCTGCGCTGCATCCAGGGCAAGGGCATCGTCAACTCCATCTCCATGAAGGAGGGCGTCGACAAGTTCAAGCACGAGGCCAAGCTGGTCAAGCGCTACGGCGCCGCCGCCGTGGTCATGGCCTTCGACGAGAAGGGCCAGGCCGACACCTACGCGCGCAAGATCGAGATCTGCGAGCGCGCCTACCGCATCCTGGTCGACGAGGTGGGCTTCCCGCCCGAAGACATCATCTTCGACCCGAACATCTTCGCCATTGCCACCGGCATCGAGGAGCACGACAACTACGCGGTCGACTTCATCAACGCCGTGCGCTGGATCAAGGAGAACCTGCCGGGCGCCAAGGTGTCGGGCGGCGTCAGCAACGTGAGCTTCAGCTTCCGCGGCAACGACCCGGTGCGCGAGGCGATCCACACCGTGTTCCTGTACCACGCCATCAAGGCCGGCATGGACATGGGCATCGTCAACGCCGGCATGGTGGGCGTGTACGACGACCTGGAGCCGACCCTGCGCGAGCGCGTGGAAGACGTGGTGCTCAACCGCCGCCCCGACGCCGGCGAGCGCCTCGTCGAGGTGGCCGAAACCGCCAAGAGCGGCGCCAAGGACGACAGCAAGAAACTCGAATGGCGCGGCACGCCCGAGAACCCGGTGCACGTCAACCAGCGCCTGTCGCATGCCATGGTGCACGGCATCACCGACTTCATCGTCGAGGACACCGAAGAGGCCTACCAGCAGATCCTCGCCAAGGGCGGCCGTCCGCTGCACGTGATCGAAGGCCCGCTGATGGACGGCATGAACATCGTGGGCGACCTGTTCGGCCAGGGCAAGATGTTCCTGCCGCAGGTGGTGAAGTCGGCGCGCGTCATGAAGTCGGCCGTGGCCCACCTCATTCCCTACATCGAGGAAGAAAAGCGCCAGGACGAGGCCGCAGGCCGCGACGTGCGCACCAAGGGCAAGATCATCATCGCCACCGTGAAGGGCGACGTGCACGACATCGGCAAGAACATCGTCACCGTCGTGCTCCAGTGCAACAACTTCGAAGTGGTGAACATGGGCGTGATGGTCCCGTGCCACGAGATCCTGGCCAAGGCGAAGGTCGAGGGCGCGGACATCGTGGGCCTGTCGGGCCTGATCACGCCCAGCCTCGAAGAGATGCAGTACGTGGCCGGCGAGATGCAGAAGGACGACCACTTCCGCATCAGGAAGATCCCGCTGCTCATCGGCGGCGCCACCACCAGCCGCGTGCACACGGCCGTGAAGATCGCGCCGCACTACGAAGGCCCGGTGGTCTACGTGCCCGATGCCTCGCGCAGCGTGAGCGTGGCGCAAAGCCTGCTGAGCGACCAGGCGACCGCGTACATCGACGAGATCAACGCCGACTACGAGAAGGTGCGCCAGCAGCACGCCAACAAGAAGCAGGTGCCGCTGTGGCCGCTGGCCAAGGTGCGCGCCAACAAGACGCCGATCGACTGGTCGAGCTACACGCCGCCTTGCCCCAAGTTCATCGGCCGGCGCGTGTTCAGGAACTTCGACCTGACCGAGCTTGCCAAGTACATCGACTGGGGGCCGTTCTTCCAGACCTGGGACCTGGCCGGCCCGTTCCCGGCCATCCTGAAGGACGAGATCGTCGGTACCGAGGCCGTGCGCGTGTACGCCGACGGCCAGCGCATGCTCAAGCGCCTGATCGAAGGCCGCTGGCTCAGCGCGAGCGGCATCGTCGGCTTCTGGCCCGCCAACACGGTGAACGACGACGACATCGAGCTCTACACCGACGAGACGCGCAGCGAGGTCGCGCTCACCTGGTACGGCATGCGCCAGCAGACCGAGAAGCAGGTGATCGACGGCGTGATGCGCCCGAGCCGCTGCCTGGCCGACTTCGTCGCGCCCAAGGCGAGCGGCCTGAAGGACTACGTGGGCGTGTTCGCCGTGACGGCCGGCCTGGGCGTGGAGAAAAAAGAGAAGTACTTCATCGACGACCTCGACGACTACTCCGCCATCATGCTCAAGGCCCTGGCCGACCGGTTGGCCGAGGCCTTCGCAGAGTCGCTACACCACCGCGCGCGCACCGACCTCTGGGGCTACGCGAGCGACGAAAGCCTGAGCAACGACGACATGATTGCCGAGAAATACCGCGGCATCCGCCCCGCGCCCGGCTATCCCGCCTGCCCCGACCACAGCGTGAAGCGGCCGATGTTCGACCTTCTGGGTTGCGCGGACATTGGAATGACCCTGACGGAAAGCCTCGCTATGATGCCCGCCGCCAGCGTGAGTGGTTTTTACTTAAGTCACCCCGATTCCACCTACTTCAACGTCGGCAAGATCGGGCATGACCAGTTGCAGGACCAGGCCGCGCGGCGCAAGGAGAGCGAGGCCGACCTGGAGCGCCTGCTGGCACCCAATCTTTGAACCCGCCGGCCGGTCCCCAGCCGACCGGCACCGGGAGTTGCTATTCAGAAATTGATATTCGCGGCCGCGCACTACGCGGCACTGGCGGTCTTCATCACCAGCAGCTGGGGTTTCGGCCGCGCATTGCTCGGCCGCCTGGCTCCGCCGCCCCGGCGTGACGCCTGGCTGGAGGCCGCGATGGCCGTGGCGCTGGGCATGGGGCTCTTCATCTGCGCGTTCCAGGCGCTGGCCATCTTCGGTGCCTTCCGGCCCGGGGCCACGCTGGCACTGGTGCTGGCAGGCGTGGCGGCCGCCGCGATCCAGTTGCCCGGCTGGCTGCGCGAGCGGCGTGCCATGCGTTCCGGCGAGGCCGCGGCGCCCTGGACCCGTTATGAGCGCATCGCCGCCATCGCGCTGGCGCTGGTCGCGCTGCCCGCCCTGGTGGCGCCGCTCGCGCCGCCCTTCGCCTTCGACGAGCTGATGTACCACCTGCCCTATGCGCGGCAGGTCGCGCAGCAGGGCACGCTGGGCATCCACGACTGGCTGCGCTACCCCTGGTTCCCGTACAACTACAACCTGCTGTATGCCGCCGCGCTGCAGCTGGGCGACGACGTGCTGCCGCACTTCCTCAACGCCCTGGCGGGTGCGCTGTCGGTGGTGATGCTCTACCGCCTCGGCATGCAGCATGCCAACCGGCTCACCGCCTGCATCGGCGCGGCCATCTGGCTGGGGCTCGGCGACTACTCCAACGCGCTCATCGACATGGGCGTCGCGCTGTTCGTGCTGTCGGCGTGCGTGGCGCTGTGGTGGTGGCGCGAGTCGCAGCCCGGCAGGCCGGTGCACGGCGGCATGCGCTGGCTGGGGCTCGCGGCCTTCTTCCTCGGCGTGGCCGCCGGCTCCAAGTACCAGGCGCTGGTCTTCATGCCGCTGGTGGCGCTGTTCGTGGTGCGCCAGGAGCGCAGCCCCAAGGCCTGGGCGCTGGCGCTGGTGTGCTTCCTGCTGCCGTGCATCTACTGGTACGCGCGCAACTTCGTCATGACGGGCGATCCCTTCAATCCCATCGGCGCGCGTGTGTTCGGTTTCACCGAATGGACGCCGGCCGACTACGTGCAGCAGGTGGCCGACGTGCGCGTGCACGCCGAGATGCCCAATGCGCTGATCTGGTCGTTCTTCCTCGCGCCCTTCGGCGTGCTGTGGAAGCGCTCTGCCGCCGTGCGCGCGGCGGGCTGGTTCTGCCTCTACTCGGTGGCCGTGTGGGTCGTGACCTCGCGCTACCCGCGCTACCTGATGGCGTCGTTCCCGCTGCTGGCCCTGGTCTCGGCCGTCGGCTGGCAGGTGCTGTTCGGATGGATCTCGTCGGGCCTGCGCCGCTTGTTCGGCCGCAAGGACGAGCGCGAGGCCGGTGCTGCGGTCGCGACAGGCGCCATGAGCCGCGACACCGCCCGCGCCGGCGCCCGCATGGGCGACTGGGTGGCCGTGCTGCTGCTGGCCGTGCTGGCGGCCGTGGCGGTGCGCCAGACCGCGGTCAAGGTCGGCATGATCTCCGTCACGCCCGAGACGCGCGAAGCCTTCCTGCGCAAGCACGTGCCGGGCTATGCCGCCATGGACTACCTGCGCCGCAACGCCACCGGCCGGGTCTACCAGGTCGCGCTGAACGAGGCGATCTACTACGGCCCCAACCCGATCTGGGGCGACACCCTCGGCCCTTGGCGCTACACCGACTTCGGCAAGCTGTCGGGCGGCGACCTCGCGCGCAAGCTCACGGGGCTGGGCTTCGTCGCCGTGGTGCTGCCGGACTCCGTCGTGCCCGTGTTCAGCGCCCGGGTCGACTTCGACAAGTACTTCGCCGTGCAGTTCGAACAGGACGGCAGCCGCGTCTACCGTATCCTCCCCGTCGCACCATGACCGACGCCGACCCCCACGCCCACGCCCGCCATCCCTTGCGCATCGCAGTCGTCATCCCCTGCTACAACGAGGCGCTGGCCATCGCGCAGGTGGTCGAGGGCTTCCGCGCAGCGCTGCCCGAGGCCGAAGTCCACGTCTTCGACAACAACTCCAGCGACGGCACCGCCGCCGTCGCGCGCGCGGCCGGCGCCGTCGTCACGCACGTGGCCGCGCGCGGCAAGGGCAACGTGGTGCGGCGCATGTTCGCCGACGTCGAGGCCGACGTGTACGTCATGGCCGACGGCGACGCCACCTACGACGCCGCCGCCGCGCGCCGGCTGATCGACCGGCTGGTGGAGGGCAACCTCGACATGGTGGTCGGCAACCGCGTCGACGACGGCCGGAACGCGCTCACCTACCGTGCGGGCCACCGCTTCGGCAACCGGCTGCTGACCGGCGCCGTGGTGCAGCTCTTCGGCGGCGGCCTGACCGACATGCTCTCGGGCTATCGCGTGTTCTCGCGGCGCTACGCCAAGTCGTTCCCGGCGCTGTCGCGCGGCTTCGAGATCGAGACCGAACTCACCGTGCACGCGCTCGAGCTGCGCATGCCCTACGCCGAGGAAAGCACCGCCTACAGCACGCGGCCCGAAGGCTCCGAGAGCAAGCTCTCGACCTACCGCGACGGCTGGCGCATCCTCAAGACCATCTGCAAGCTGTTCGTGAGCGAACGGCCGCTACAGTTCTTCTCGATCATCGGGGCCTTCCTGGTGGCCCTGTCGGTCGTGCTGGCGGTGCCGCTCTTCATGACCTACATGCACACCGGCCTCGTGCCGCGCCTTCCCACGGCGGTGCTGGTGACGGGTGCCATGCTGGCCGCGATGCTGTCCTTCGTCTGCGGCATCGTGATGCACGCCATCACGCTCGGGCGGCGGGAGGCCAAGCGGCTGCGCTACCTAGCGATACCGGGCGTGCGCGCGGCTGTCCACCGATGAAGATCGGCCGGGAGTTCCTGTCGTTCGCCTTGATCGGCGTGATCGGGCTCGTCGTCGACGTGGTGGTGCTGTACCTGCTGGCGCCGCTGCTGGGCTGGTACGTCGCGCGCGTGGTGTCGTTCCTGGCGGCGGCGACCACCACCTGGGCCTTCAACCGCCGCTACACCTTCGCGGCCGGCGCGGCGGCCAGCCGTTCCATCTGGCGTGAGTACTTCGGCTATCTCGCCACCATGACCGCCGGCGCGGTGCTGAACTACGGCGCCTACGTGCTGACCCTGCACTGGGTCGAAGGCCGCTGGGCCGCCGCGCTCGGCGTGGCCATGGGCAGCCTTGCCGGGATGAGCGCCAATTTCCTGTCGGCGCGCTACCTGGTGTTTCGCTCGCACCGCGGCGGCTGAGGCCGCCGGTCAGTGCGCGCCTGAAACCACCACCGGGATCTCGGTCGCAGGCGGCGTGTTGCGGCTGCGGCCGCAGCGCACGATGCCGTCGATCATCACCATGCCCACGCCCGGAATGTCGCCGAGCTGCACGCTTTCGAGCAGGCCCGGCGCGGGCGAATGCTGCGCGCGGTCCATGAAGACGAAGTCGGCGTCGCGGCCCACCTCGACCAGCCCGCAGTTGAGCTTGCGGATCTTCGCGGTGTTGCCGGTGGCGAAGCAGAACACCAGTTCGGCCGGGATGTTCGCGATGGACGACAGCATTGCCACCATGCGCAGGATGCCCAGCGGCTGCACGCCGGAGCCCGCGGGCCCGTCGGTGCCGAGGATCACGCGGTGCGGGCACTTGAGCTCGAGTGCTGCCTTGGCCGCGGCGATGGCCACCTTCTCGTTGCCGTTGTGCACGATCTCGATGGCGCGCGAGCTCTTCTCGCACAGCTCGCACACGTGCGCCTCGGGCAGCGAGGTGTGGCCGCCGTTGATGTGGCCGATGATGTCGGCGTCGGCTTCGAGCACCACGTCCTTGTCGATCAGGCCCGAGCCGGGAATCGACGGGCCGCCGGTGTGGATGGTGCTCTGGATGCCGTACTTGCGTGCCCAGGCCACCATCTCCTTCGCTTCATAGCCGGCCTTGACCGAGCCCAGGCCCACTTCGCCGAGCAGGCCCACGCCGGCTTCGGCGAGTTCCTTGAAGTCGCTCTCGACCATGCCCTTCTCGATGACCGGCGCGCCGGCCAGCACCTTCACGCCGCCGGGGCGGAAGTTGTCGAACGCGCGCTGCGCCGTGATGGCCAGGGCCTTCAGGCCGACGATGTCTTTCGGGCGGCCGGGCAGGTGCACTTCGCCGGCGGAAATCATGGTCGTCACGCCACCGTGCATGGTCGAGTCGATCCAGCCGAGCTGGCCCTGGCGCGGCGTCCAGTCGCCGAACACCGGGTGCACGTGGCTGTCGATCAGGCCGGGCGCGACGCAGGTCTTCTTCGCGTCGATGACGGTCTTCGCGCCTTCGAGGTCGCAGTCTTTCTCCTTGCCGACCGCGACGATCAGGCCGTCGTTCACCACGATGGTGTCGGCATCGAGGATGGGCTTGTCGATGTCGCCCGAGAGCAGCAGCCCGATGTTCTTTATGACGACCTTGCCCGACTTGCCGCCGGCTGCGATTTCTGCCATTTCGTGTTTTCCTCGTGGGGTGGGGTGTTGTCTTGTACGTCGTCCGCGCGCACGGTGCGCAGCACGGTCTCGATCACGAAGTCTTCCCAGTGCGTGATCGCCTCCGGCGACTCCAGCGGCTCGCCGAGGAAGGCGGTGAGCGTGTGCCGGTTGGAGGTGTAGAAATAGCCGGTGGACGCGATCAGCAGGTAGATGTCGCGCGCCACAAGGTCCTTGCGGAACAGGCCCTGCGCGGCGCCGCTGGCCAGGATTTCCGCAATGATCGCCACCGCGCGCGACGAATACTCGCGAGCGCGCAGCGACTTGGAGATGTGCCGGCCCTTGTGCAGGTTCTCGGTGTTCAGCAGCGTGACGAACTCGGGGTTCTTGCGGTAGTAGCCCAGCACGAAGCGGATGACTTCGGTGAGCGCCTCCACCGGCCGCGAAGCGTCGAGCGCAATGGCGGCCTCGGCGTCGTCCATCCGCTGGTAGATGCCTTCGAGCACCGCGATGAAGAGGCCTTCCTTGCTGCCGAAGTAGTAATAGATCATGCGGTCGTACGACTTGGCGGCCTTGGAGATCTTCTCCACGCTGCCGCCGTCGTAGCCGTACTTGGCGAACACCTTGGTCGCCGACTTCAGGATGCTGTCGCGCGTGGCCTGCGCGGCCGCCTCGCGCACGCCCGTGCGGCGCTGCGGCTTGGGCTTGGCGGTGGAGCGGCTGTCGGCCATCGTGCGCGCGACGTCCTGCCTACTTTTCGGCGAAGGCGCGTTCGACGACGAAGTCGCCCGGCGTGCTGGTGTTGCCTTCCTTGAAGCCGCGCTTTTCCAGGATGTGCTTCAGGTCGACCAGCAGGCCCGGGCTGCCGCACAGCATGACGCGGTCTTCCTCGACGTTGAGCGGCGGCAGGCCGAGGTCGTCGGTGAGCTTGTTGCTTTCGATCAGGTCGGTGATGCGGCCCTGGTTGCGGAACTCCTCGCGCGTGACGGTGGGGTAGTACAGCAGCTGGTTGGCGATCATCTCGCCCAGGATCTCGTGCTTGGGCAGGTGGTCGGTCACCAGGTCGTGGTACGCCAGTTCGTCGACCTGGCGCACGCCGTGCACCAGAATGACCTGCTCGAACTTCTCGTAGGTCTCCGGGTCGCGGATGATGCTCATGAACGGTGCGAGGCCGGTGCCGGTGCCGAACAGGTACAGGCGCTTGCCCGGCAGCGTGTAGTCGATCAGCAGCGTGCCGGTGGGCTTGCGGCCCACGATGATGGTGTCGCCCACCTGGATGTGCTGCAGCTTCGAGGTGAGCGGGCCGTCTTCCACCTTGATGCTCAGGAACTCGAGATGCTCCTCGTAGTTCGCGCTCACGATGCTGTAGGCACGCAGCAGGGGCTTGTTGTTGACCTTCAGGCCGATCATCGTGAAATGACCGTTCGAGAAGCGCAGCGACGGGTCGCGCGTGGTGGTGAAGGTGAACAGGCGGTCGGTCCAGTGGTGGACGCTCAGGACGCGTTCTTCGCTGAATGCACTCATACGAAACTCAAGAGTTGGTTGGGACGGAGGAAGGTGGCTGAGCCGAAATGCACGCCTGTGGGGCATGCGGCCGTCGGCCGGCTTCGAACCCTCCATTGTCGTTGGTCGGAAAAACCCCGATGAACATCGCGAGAAAACACCATTGCAAGCATCGGGCCTGTTTGCTACATTGCCCTCGAATGTAGTGAACGCAACATGAAAGTGTAGGGAATGCTACACAAACGGAACTCGGCGCACAAGCGGGCGGACGGCACGTTTGTTGCAAAGACCGGCTTCCTGGTTGCACCTTCGCACACGACCGACACGCCCACGAGATCGCCCCGATGACGGAACACACCAAGACAGACGGACTGCCCGGCATCGACATGCCCGTGGTGGCCGACGCCGGCAGCTGCGCCTTCGGCAAGGCGCCTCCGCGCAACGAACGCATGAGCACGGCCAAGGTCGAGTGCAACGCCTGCCCCGTGCTGTGCCAGATTTCCGACGGTCGCACCGGCGCCTGCGACCGCTACGCCAACCGCGAAGGCGTGCTGGTGCGCGTCGACCCCGTGGTGCTGCTGCGCCGCGCGGTCGAAAGCGAGGCTCCGGTGCTGGTGCCCTTCGACCGCCCCGGGGCAACGCCCGCCGAGGCCCCGGCCGAGCCCGACTGGAACGGCGACCTGCTGCACGCCGACGAAGTCTTCGTCACCGGCGTGGGTTCCTCCACCACCTACCCCGACTACAAGCCCGCGCCCTTCATCGTGGCTTCCAAGGCCAAGGGCGTCGACATGGTCACCGTCGTCACCGAAGGCATCTTCAGCTACTGCAGCTTCAAGGTGAAGATCGACACCGACCGCTTCCTCGGCTCGGAGCAGGCCAACGTGCGCTACCGCGGCGAGGTGGTCGGCCACGTCACCACGGCCGAGTACGGCTCGCAGATGCTGTCGCTAGGCGGCGTGCACCACCTCACCGGCGGCAGCAAGAAGGAAGGCCGCATGACGGCCGAGCTGATGCAGCTGCTGGGCAACAAGAAGGCGGTGGAGTGCACCATCGACGGCGGCTCCACGCTCGTCATCCAGGCCGGCAAGGCGCCCATCGTCAACGGTGTGGAAGAGCAGCGCATGCGCGTGGGCTGCGGCTCCGCGGCGGTGGGCATCTTCGCGCGGCAGTTCGCCGGCGTGGCCGACGAGGTGGTGGTGGTCGACGACCACATCACCGGCGTGCTCACCGAGCACCAGGCCGGCCGCTGCCTCGACATGGCGCCTTCGGGCATCCAGATGCTGGGGCGCAAGTCGACGCCGGGGCGCTACTTCCAGGTGGCGAACCCGGGCAACGGCTGGGGCGGCACCGACATCGCCGATCCGCTCGCCATCATCGAAGGCTGGGAAGAGGGCGTGGCCCGGCCCGGCCTGCGCCTGCTCATGACCTCGACCACCGGCGAGCACGCGCAGTGGTACGTGCTCGACGACGCGCTCCAGCCCGTCGAGCAGCCGATGCCGCCCGAGGTGCGCCGCATCGTCGAGCGCATCGGCGAGAACTGCGAGCCTTCCCTGTGCACCGTGCTGTTCCTCGGCGGTGCGGGCGGCAGCCTGCGCGCCGGCGTCACCGAGAACCCGGTGCTGCTCACGCGCGCCATCAAGCGCGCGCTGGTCAACGTCACCTGCGGCGGCGCGCCGGCCTATGTGTGGCCCGGCGGCGGCATCACCGTGATGGCCGACGTCATGCGCATGCCCGACAACAGCTTTGGCACCGTGCCCACGCCGGCCATCGTCGCGCCCATCGAATTCAGCATGCGGCGCGACGACTACGAGGCGCTTGGCGGCCACATGGAACACATCTTCTCGCTCGAGCAGGCGCTCGCGCGCGGTGCTTGGCAGGAAGACGGCGCGCCGCTCGCGCGCCAATGGCTCGCCATGGACGACGCCAACCCGTGGCCCCTGGGCCACGCACCGATGCTCGGCTGAGGCCAGCCATGACCGCCCAACGCAGCGCGCTCGGCGAAGGGCGCTGGCACTTCAACCACGGCCCGATCGACATCGTGGCCGAGGCGCATGGCGACCCGTACGCCGTGGCCACCGCGCACGACGCGGCCTGGGCGCGCTTCGTCCACGTGCTCGACGAACTGGTGCGCGAACTGCCGCTGCTGCGCCTGCCCGTGACCGACAGGATGCGGCCGCGCAACGTGGTCGCGCGCCGCATGTGGGACGCGTGCGCCGCCTTCTCGCCGATGTTCATCACGCCGATGGCGGCCGTGGCCGGCTCCGTTGCGCAGGAGCTCATCGCGTTCTACGAGCGCCCCGGCATCGAGCGCGCATGGATCAACAACGGCGGCGACATCGCGCTGCATCTCGCGCCCGGACAGTCGGCGCGCGTGGGCGTGTACGCCGACCTCGCGCGCTTCGACTTGCGCAGTCACATGGCCGGCGAGGGCGGCCTGCTCACCACCGACGGCCGGTTCGAGCTGCGCGCCGAGCAGCCGGTGCGCGGCGTCGCCACCAGCGGCTGGCGCGGGCGCAGCTTCTCGCTGGGTATCGCCGACAGCGTGACGGTGCTGGCCGCCACCGCGGCGCAGGCCGATGCCGCCGCCACGGTGATCGCCAACGCGGTCGATGTCGACGACGCCGCCATCGCGCGCCGCCCCGCCAGCCAATGCAAGGACGACAGCGACCTAGGCGACACCCTCGTCACCGTCGACGTGCCCGCGCTGCCCCCCGCGCAGGTGCGCAGCGCACTCGATACGGGCGCGGTGTGCGCCAAAGTCCTGCAAAAAGGCGGGCTCGTATGGGCCGCTCTACTCGTTTGCCAGGGGCAGTGGCGTCTTGTCGAACCCTTATGCTCGAAGGCGCTCGAGACAGAGCTGCCGAGAACAGTTGGTTCAGTATTTGCTTAACGAAAAGCAAGGTTCTTTTTCATGATCGAAATCCGCCGCGTCTTCACCCATGTCGAGCACATCCACCACGAGTTCGGACCGCGCGCCGACACCCCGCTGGTGCGCGGTGCCATCGGCGCGGTGCTGGCCAATCCCTTCGCGGGCCGCTACGAGCCCGACATCCTGCCGATGATGGCGCTGCTCGACCCCGTGGGCGTCGACATGGCGCACCGCCTGCACGACGCCATGGACGTGCCGCTCGAGCAGATCGCCACCTACGGCAAGGGCGCCATCGTCGGCGCCGACGGCGAGCTGGAGCACGGCGCGCTGTGGCATGTGCCCGGCGGCTATGCCATGCGCGAACTGCTCGGCTGGAAGGGCGACCGCGCGGCCTACACCGCGGGCAAGCCCGAGGAAAAGACGGGCCAGCCCGGCAACGCGCTGTCGATCGTGCCCTCGACCAAGAAGGTCGGCCCGCCCGGCGCCGCGCTCGACGTGCCGCTCACCAACATCAACGCCAGCTACGTGCGCGGCCAGTTCGACGCCATCGAGGTGCGCGTGCCCGGCGCGCCGGCGGCCGACGAGATCGTCTTCATCCTCGCGATGAGCACCGGGTATCGCATCCACGCACGCGTCGGTGGCCTGCTCGCCAAGGACATCAGCAAGTGGGACGGCCTGCGCTGAGCCGCGGCATCCATACAGAGACAAGACAAGGAACACAGAACATGACTGCCAACATCCGCAAGCTCGTCGTCCAGGTCGATGAAACCCGACGCGAAATGGGCAAGGACATCACGCCACCCACGCGCCGCGCCGTTGCCATCGCCGTGATCGAGAACCCCTACGCCGGCCGCTACAGCGAGAACCTCGACGACCTGATCGCCATCGGCGAGGAGCTTGGCGCGCTGCTGGGCCAGAAGGCCGTGAAGGCGCTGGGCATCGAGCCCGGCCAGGCACAGAGCTACGGCAAGGCCGCGATCGTCGGCGAGAACGGCGAGCTCGAGCATGCCGCCGCCATCCTGCATCCCAAGCTCGGCGCGCCGCTGCGCGTGGCGGTCGAGAAAGGCGCGGCGCTTGTGCCTTCGGCCAAGAAGCGCGGCTCGCTGGGCACCGCCATCGACGTGCCGCTGGGCCACAAGGACGCGGCCTTCGTGCGCAGTCATTTCGACGCGGTGGAAGCCCGCGTGAGCGACGCGCCGCGCGCCAACGAGATCGTGGTGGCGGTTGCCGTCACCGACAGCGGCCGACCGCTGCCGCGCATCGGCGGCCTGCAGGCCAGCGAGATCAAGGGCGAAGACGGCCTCAGATGAGTACACCCCCAGTCTTCGCGCACTGCGCGTCGCTTCGCCAACCCCCTCGCCGGGGCCAACACCAGCGGCCCGGCAAAGCCGGTTCCGCGGTGTTTCCCGCAAAGACCCCGTTTTTCTTGTCCCTTCCAGGAGCTTCTCGATGAATCCATTGCGCCATGTTTTCTGCGCCGCCTCCGTCGTCACGCTGGCCACGGCCCTCGTCCCCGCGCACGCGCAGGGCGTGATCAAGATCGGTGAAATCAACAGCTACAAGGCGCAGCCCGCCTTCCTGGAGCCCTACAAGAAGGGCATGGAGCTCGCGGTCGACGAGGTCAACGCCAAGGGCGGCATCAACGGCAGGAAGATCGAGCTCATCAGCCGCGACGACAACGCCAACCCCGGCGACGCCGTGCGCGTGGCCGAAGAACTCATCTCGCGCGAGAAGATCGACGTGCTGGCTGGCGCCTTCCTGTCGAACACCGGCCTGGCGCTGGCCGACTTCGCCAAGCAGAAGAAGTTCTTCTACCTGGCGGCCGAACCGCTGACCGACAAGATCGTCTGGAGCAACGGCAACAAGTACACCTACCGGCTGCGCCCCTCCACGTACATGCAGGTCGCGATGCTGGTGCCCGAGGCCGCCAAGCTCAAGAAGAAGCGCTGGGCCGTCGTGTACCCCAACTACGAATACGGCCAGTCGTCGGTCGCCACTTTCAAGACGCTGCTGAAGGCCGCGCAGCCCGACGTCGAGTTCGTCGCCGAGCAGGCGCCTCCGCTGGGCAAGGTCGACTCCGGCAGCGTGGTGCAGGCGCTGGCCGACGCCAAGCCCGACGCCATCTTCAACGTGCTGTTCGGCGCCGACCTCTCCAAGTTCGTTCGCGAAGGCAACACGCGCGGCCTGTTCAAGGACCGTGAAGTCGTCAGCGTGCTGACCGGCGAGCCCGAGTACCTCGACCCGCTGAAGGACGAGGCGCCCAACGGCTGGATCGTGACCGGCTACCCGTGGAACGGCGTGAAGACGCCCGAGCACAAGGCCTTCCTCGACGCCTACCAGGCCAAGTTCAAGGACTACCCGCGCCTGGGCTCGGTGGTGGGCTACAGCGCCATCCACTCGATCGTGGCCGGCATCCAGAAGGCCGGCGGCACCGACACCGAGAAGCTGGTGGCCGCCTTCAAGGGCCTGCAGGTCGACACGCCCTTCGGCAAGATCAACTACCGCGCGCAGGACAACCAGTCCACCATGGGCGCGTACGTGGGCAAGACCAAGAACGACGGCGGCAAGGGCGTGATGGTCGACTATGTCTACCTCGACGGCGCCAAGTTCCAGCCTTCGGACGAAGAAGTGAAAAAGATGCGCCCTGCGGACTGATTGTTGCTCGCCCCCAGGCTCCGCGCACTTCGTGTCGCTTCGCCAACCCCCTGCCGGGGGCGGGCCGGCCGCTTCGGGCGGCCGTGCGCGGCGGCCCTCGCGCTTGAATACCGCGTCCCCAAGGATTCTTGATGAGTTTTTCAGGTTTTGTTGTTCAGTTGCTCAACGGGTTGGCCGGCGCGTCCTCGCTCTTCTTCGTGGCGGCCGGTCTCTCGTTGATCTTCGGCGTGACGCGCATCGTCAACTTCGCCCATGGTTCGTTCTTCATGGTGGGCATCTATGTCGCGTACACGCTCGTCGACAAGCTGGGTTCGAGCCTGGGCTTCTGGCCCGCGCTGCTGATCGCGGCGGTGGCGGTGGGCGTGCTCGGCGCGCTGATCGAGGTGGTGCTGCTGCGCCGCATCTACAAGGCGCCCGAGCTGTTCCAGCTGCTCGCGACCTTCGCGCTGGTGCTCGTCATCAAGGACGCGGTGCTGTGGCTCTGGGGGCCCGACGAATTGCTCGGCCCGCGCGCGCCCGGCCTCAAGGGCTCGGTCGAAATCCTCGGGCGGCAGTTTCCTTCCTATGACTTGTTCCTGATCGTCGTCGGCCCGCTGGTGCTGGGGCTGGTGTGGCTGCTGCTCACCCGCACGCGCTTCGGCACGCTGGTGCGCGCCGCCACGCAAGACCGCGAGATGGTCAGCGCGCTGGGCGTCAACCAGGCATGGCTTTTCACCGCCGTGTTCGCGCTCGGCGCCTTGCTCGCGGGCCTGGGCGGCGCGCTGCAGCTGCCGCGCGAACCCGCCACGCTCGAAATGGACCTGAACACCATCGGCGCCGCCTTCGTGGTGGTGGTGGTCGGCGGCATGGGCTCGCTGCCCGGCGCCTACGTGGCCGCGCTGCTCATTGCCGAGATCAAGGCGGTGTGCATCTGGCTCGGCGTGGTGCAGATCTTCGGCATCGACGTGTCGTTCTCCAAGCTCACGCTGATGGTCGACTTCCTCGTCATGGCCATCGTGCTGGTGTGGCGCCCCTGGGGCCTGTTCGGCCGGCCGCAGGCGCCGAGCCGCTACGTGGGCATGCAGGAAGAGCCGCTGCGCCGGCCCGGCAATGCCTACCTCGTGGCCGCGGCGGTGCTCGCGCTGATGCTCGCCGCGCTGCCGCTGCTCACCGTCAACTCGCCCTACACGATGGTGCTGATGATCGACCTGCTGATCGCCGCGCTGTTCGCCACCAGCCTGCACTTCATCATGGGGCCGGCGGGCATGCACTCGTTCGGCCATGCCGCGTACTTCGGCCTCGGCGCCTACGGCGCGGCGCTGCTGGTGCGTTCGCTGCACCTGCCGATGGAAGTGGCGCTGCTGGTTGCGCCGGTCGTCGCGGCGCTCGGCGCGCTGGTCTACGGCTGGTTCGCGGTGCGGCTGTCGGGCGTGTACCTGGCCATGCTCACGCTGGCCTTCGCGCAGATCACCTGGGCCATCACCTACCAGTGGGACAGCTTCACCGGCGGCAGCAATGGCCTCACGGGCGTGTGGCCCTCGGAATGGCTGTCGAACAAGCAGGCCTACTACTGGCTCACGCTGGTGCTCGTGGGCACCGGCGTGTGGTGGCTGCGGCGTGTGCTGTTCTCGCCCTTCGGCTATGCGCTGCGCGCGGGCCGCGACTCGGTGCTGCGCGCCGACGCCATCGGCATCGACGTCAAGCGCATGCAGTGGGCGGCGTTCGTCATCGCGGGCACGGTGGCGGGCCTGGCCGGCGCGCTGTATGCGTTCTCCAAGGGCAGCATCTCGCCCGAGAGCCTGTCGGTCGGCAAGTCGGTCGACGGCCTCGTGATGGTGCTGCTGGGCGGCATCCAGACGCTGGCGGGCCCGGTGGTCGGCGCCGTCACCTTCACCTGGCTGCACGACACCGTGGCGCGCAACACCGACTACTGGCGCGCGATGCTCGGCGCCATCATCCTCATCCTGGTGCTGCTGTTCCCGCAGGGCATCGCGGGCTCCATCAAGCAGCTGGCCGAACGCTGGCGCTCACCCCGGCACGACGCGGATGCCGACAAAGCCAAGCTCGAGGAGGTGAAGGCATGAGCCTCCTCAAAGTCAACAATCTCGGCAAGTCTTTCGGCGGCGTCAAGGCCGTGGACGGCATCAGCTTCGAGCTGCCGCCGGGAGAACTGCTCGCGCTCATCGGCCCCAACGGCGCGGGCAAGTCCACCACCTTCAACATGGTGAACGGCCAGCTCAAGGCCGACCAGGGCTCCATCACGCTCGACGGCCAGGAACTCGTGGGGCGCAAGCCGCGCGAGATCTGGCGCATGGGCGTGGGCCGCACCTTCCAGATCGCCGAGACCTTCGCTTCGCTCACCGTGGTCGAGAACGTGCAGATGGCGCTGCTCTCGCATGACCGCAAGCTGTTCTCGATGTGGCGCCGCGCGGCCGACCACAAGCGCGACGAGGCATTGGCGCTGCTCGACCAGGTCGGCATGAAGTCGCAGGCCGACCGGCCCTGCAGCGTGCTGGCGTACGGCGACGTGAAGCGCGTCGAGCTCGCCATTGCCATGGCCAACAGCCCCAAGCTGCTGCTGATGGACGAGCCCACCGCCGGCATGGCGCCCAAGGAGCGCAACTCGCTCATGGCGCTGACCAAGGAGCTGGTCATCCAGCGCGGCATGGCCGTGCTCTTCACCGAGCACAGCATGGACGTGGTGTTCGCGTACGCCGACCGCATGATCGTGCTGGCGCGCGGCCGGCTCATCGCGCAGGGCAAGCCGCTGGAGATCCGCGACCATCCCAAGGTGCAGGAGGTGTACTTCGGCACGGGCAAGACATTCGAGAAGAAGGCTGCGGCCGTTGGAGAAGCTGCATGAGCGACCGTGAACCCCTCCTGCAGGCCAAGGCCCTCTGCGCCTGGTACGGGGCCGCGCAGATTCTTTATGACGTGGACCTCGAAGTGCGGCGCGGCGAAGTGGTCGCGCTCATGGGCCGCAACGGCGCTGGCAAGTCGACCACGCTGAAGGCGCTGATCGGCATGCTCGCCAAGCGCCGCGGCGCGGTGCGCTTCCTGGGCCACGACATCTCGAAGAGCGAGCCGCACCACGCGGCGCGCCTGGGCCTGGGCTTCGTGCCCGAAGACCGGCGCGTGTTCACCGACCTCACGGTGATGGAGAACCTCGAGGTCGGCAAGCAGCCCGCGCGCCGCTGGGCCGACGGCACCGACGCGCCGCTGTGGACGCCCGAGCGCCTGTTCAAGCTGTTCCCCAATCTCGGCGAGATGCCCAACCGCCCCGGCGGGCGCATGAGCGGCGGCGAGCAGCAGATGCTCACCGTGGCGCGCACGCTCATGGGCAACCCTTACCTCGTGCTGCTGGACGAGCCCTCCGAAGGCGTGGCGCCGGTGATCGTCGAGCAGATGGCCAACATGATCCTGGAGCTCAAGGCGCAGGGCGTGAGCATCCTGCTGTCGGAGCAGAACATGCACTTCGCCGAACTGGTGTCCGACCGCGCCTATGTGCTCGAGAAGGGCCAGATCCGCTATCACGCCACGATGGCCGAGCTGGCGGCGAACGACGAAGTCCGCCGTGCCTACCTGAGCGTCTGATTTTTCTTCAACCCCCGGAGTCCACGCCATGCATCGCAGAACCCTCGTGAAATCCGCCGCCGCCCTCGGGCTGGCAGGCGGCCTCGGCAGTGTCGGTTTCAACGCCTTCGCGGCGGGCAAGATCAAGCCCGGCGACAAGGCCGCGCTGATCGTGGTGGACGTGCAGAACTGCTTCCTCGACGGCGGCACGCTGGCGGTGAAGGGCGGCAACGAAGTCATTCCGGTCATCAACGCGCTGGCGCCCGCGTTCCAGAACATCGTCGTCACGCAGGACTGGCACACGGCGGGCCATGCCTCCTTCGCCAGCACCTACAGCGGCAAGAAGCCCTTCGAGACCACCAAGCTCAGCTACGGCACGCAGGTGCTGTGGCCCGACCACTGCGTGCAGGGCACCGACGACGCCGCGCTCGGCAAGGACCTGAAGGTGCCCACCGCGCAGCTCATCATCCGCAAGGGCTTCCACAAGGGCATGGACAGCTACTCCGCCTTCGAGGAAGCCGACCACAAGACGGCCACCGGCCTGGCCGGCTACCTGAAGGCGCGCGGCATCAAGACCGTGTTCGTCACCGGCCTGGCCACCGACTTCTGCGTGGCCTGGACCGCCATGGACGCGCGCAAGGCCGGCTTCGAGGCCTACGTGATCGAGGACGCCACGCGCGGCATCGACCTCAACGGCTCGCTGGCCGCCGCGTGGAAGCAGATGACGGCCAAGGGCGTGAAGCGAATCCAGTCCGCGGACATCCAGGCCGCCTGAGCCCGCACCGGGAACAACAACAAAAGCACGAGACCCACGACGCATGAAGCTTTCCATTTCAAGGCGCGCCATGGTGGCGGGCGGCGCTGCCATGGCCCTCGGCCCCGGCCTGTTGCGGCCGGCACGCGCGGAAAACGGCACGAACGGTGTGAGCGACACCGCCATCCGCATCGGCCAGTCGGCCGTGTTCAGCGGGCCGGCCAAAGACTTCGGCGTCGACTACCGCGCGGGCATCAAGCTGTACTTCGATCGCGTCAACAAGTCGGGCGGCGTGAACGGCCGCAAGATCGAACTCGTCACCTACGACGACGCATACGACCCCGCGAAGACCGCCGTCAACACCGCGAAGCTGATCGACGAGGACAAGGTCTTCGCGCTCGCCGGCTACGTGGCCACCGGCAACCTGGCCGCGGCGATGCCGCTCGCCGAGAAGGCCGGCGTGCCGATGTTCGCGCCGCTGGTGGGCACCACGTCGTTCCGCACCAAGACCAACCGCTACCTGTTCCATGTGCGCGCGGGCTACGACCTCGAGCTGCGCAAGATCATCAGCCACCTGTCGACCATCGGCATCCAGTCGATCGCCGTGGTCTACCAGGACAGCGCCTTCGGCAAGTCGAACCTCGCTACCTGCGAGGAGCTGGCGGCCGACCACAAGGTGAAGGTGGTGAAGACCTTCCCGCTGGCCATCGCCGCCGAAGACGCGAAGCCGGTCGTCGCGGGCCTGGCGGATGCGAAGCCGGGCGCCGTGCTGATGATCATGGCCGGTCGCATGGTCGAGGTGTTCATGCGCGACTACCGTGCCAGCGGCGCGGGCGCTCCGCTGTACACGCTGTCGGTCGGCATCACCGACGCGGCAGGCTCGGCCAAGCGGCTCGACGGCAAGCTCGCGGGGCTGGTCACGGCCAGCATCGTGCCGCCGCCGCAGGCGCTGCGCGTGCCCATCGTGGCCGATTACCAGCACGACCGCGCCGAGTTCGGCGAGAAGATCGACAGCTACACCGCGCTGGAAGGCTACATCGCCGCGCGCGTGATGGTCGAGGGCCTGCGCCGCGCGGGCAGGGCGCTCACGCGCGACGGCTTCATCGCGGGGCTCGAGAGCATCGGCAGCACGCGCTTCGGCGACTTCCCCGTCGAATACAGCGCGAAGAACCACAACGGCTCGACCTTCGTGGACCTGGAGATGTACACCCGTGACGGCCAGTTGCGGCGCTGAGCCGCTGCACCTGCTGGTCAACGGCCAGGCGCAGTCGATCGAAGGCTTGCCGCGCGAGGCGACGCTGCTGCACCTGCTGCGCAACGACCTGGGGCTGAACGGCCCCAAGTACGGCTGCGGACTGGGGCAGTGCGGTGCCTGCACCGTGCACGTCGACGGCGTGGCCGCGCGTTCGTGCGTGATTCCCGCCCACGGCGTGGCGGGCCGCGCCGTCACCACGCTCGAAGGGCTGGGCTCGCGCGGCGACTGGCACCCGGTGCAGGCTGCTTTCGAAGACGCGCAGGCCGCGCAGTGCGGCTACTGCCTCAACGGCATGGTCATGCAGGCCGCGGCGCTGCTGGCGCGCGATCCGCACGCGAGCGAGGCGCGCATCCGCGGCGAGCTGTCGGGCAACCTGTGCCGCTGCGGCACGCACATCGAGATCCTCGATGCCGTGCAGCGCGCGGCGCTGCGCATGCGCATCGGGCAAGCGCCATGACGCGCCGCGCCGACCTGCCTCGGACGCGCGCCGAGTTCCTCGCTGCCAGCGGCGTGCTGCTGGTGCTGCGCGAGACGCCACCACCGCCGCCACCGGCCAAGGGCCAGCCCGCCTTCATCGCCAGCAACCCCGTCGAAGGCGACGAGGTGCTGCTCGCCGTGTGGGACGACGGCAGCGCCTCGGCGCTCAACGGCCACGTCGACCTGGGCACCGGCATCCAGACCGCGCTCGCGCAGATCGTGGCCGAGGAGCTCGACCTCGGCATGCCCTGCGTGCGCATGATGCTCGGCGACACCGCGCGCGCGCCCAACCAGGGCGCGACCATCGCCAGCGCGTCGATCCAGATCCATGCGCAGCCGTTGCGCCTTGCGGCCGCGCAGGCGCGCGCATGGCTGCTGGCGCGCGCCGCCGAACGGCTCGGCGTGCCTGCCGATGCGCTGCAGGTGCGCAACGGCATCGTGCGTGTCGCCGAAGCGCCGGACCGCCACGTCGGCTACGCCGATCTCGTCGCGGGCCAGCGCACCGTGTTGCGGCTCGATGCCAAGGCACAGCCCAAGGACCCCGCCGACTATCGCGTGGTCGGCACCCGGCAGGCGCGCGTCGACATTCCGGCCAAGCTTGCCGGCGAGCTGGTGTTCGTGCACGACATGCGCGTGCCGGGCATGCTGCACGGCCGCGTGGTGCGCCCGCCCTACGCGGGCGCGGACCACGGCGAGTTCATCGGCAACACGCTGGAGGCGGTCGACGAGTCGTCGATCGGGCACATCCCCGGCATCCGCGCGGTGGTGGTCATCCGCGACTTCGTCGGCATCGTGGCCGAGCGCGAAGAGCATGCCGAACAGGCACTGCGCGAGCTGCGCGTCACCTGGAAGCCGTGGCCCGGCATGCCGGACCTGGGCGACGTGGCGCAGGCGCTGCGCGACAACCCCTCGACGCAGCGGCTGCTGGTCGACGAAGGCGATGTCGATGGCGCCATCGCCGCCGCCGCGCAGCCGATGCACCGCACCTACGTGTGGCCGTACCAGATGCACGCGTCCATCGGCCCGTCGTGCGCGCTGGCCGAGTGGCAGCCCGCCGACGGCAGCGGCATGCAGCTGCGCTGCTGGGCCGGATCGCAGAACCCGCACGTGCTGCGCGCCGACCTCGCGAAGCTCATGGGCGTGGAAGACGTCCAGGTCGACGTGGTCCGCATGGAGGCGGCCGGCTGCTATGGCCGCAACGGTGCCGACGACGTGGCCGCCGATGCCGCGCTGCTCGCGCGCGCCGTGGGTGCGCCCGTGCGGGTGCAGCTCACGCGCGAGCAGGAGCATGCGTGGGAGCCCAAGGGCGCCGCGCAGCTGATGGAGATCGACGGCGGCCTCATGGCCGACGGGCGCGTCGCCGCCTACGACTTCGAGACCTCGTATCCGTCGAACGGCGCGCCCACGCTGGCGCTGCTGCTCACGCGCACCATCGAGCCGGTGGCGCAGGCCTACGAGATGGGCGACCGCACCGCGCGCCCGCCGTACAGCTACGACAACCTGCGCGTGAAGGTGAACGACATGGCGCCGATCGTGCGCGCCTCATGGCTGCGCGGCGTGTCGGCATTGCCGAGCTCGTTCGCGCACGAGTCGTACATCGACGAGCTTGCCACGGCGGCGGGTGTCGACCCCGTGCAGTTCCGCCTGCGCTACCTGCAGGACCCGCGCGCGGCCGAGCTGGCGCAGGCCACCGCGCAGAAGGCCGGCTGGCGCATGCGCACCGGCCCGCAGGAGAACGCCGACGGCGGGCTGGGCGAGGGCGGCGACATCCTGTTCGGCCAGGGCTTTGCCTATGCGCGCTACATCCACAGCAAGTGGCCGGGCTTCGGCGCGGCGTGGGCCGCATGGGTGGCCGACGTGGAGGTCAACCGCAAGACCGGCGAGGTGCATGTGCGCCGCGTGGTGGTGGGGCATGACGCGGGCTTGATGATCAACCCGGCGGGCGTGGAACACCAGGTGCACGGCAACGTGATCCAGACCACCAGCCGGGCGCTGAAGGAGCGGGTGCAGTTCGCGCCGCAGCAGCAACAGCAGCAGCACCACCAAGGGCAGCCCGGTGCGCAGCTGCCGGGCGTGCTGCCTTCGGGCGTGGTCGCGAGCCGCGAGTGGGGCAGCTACCCGATCATCAACTTCCGCGAAGTGCCGGTGATCGAGGTGATGCACATGCCGCGGCCGGGCGAGCCTTCGCTGGGTGCGGGCGAGTCGTCGTCGGTGCCGGGCACGGCGGCGATCGCGAATGCGATCTTCGATGCGACGGGGGTGCGGTTCCGCTCGCCGCCGTTCACGCCGGAGACGGTGCTGGCTGAATTGAACCGGGGTCTGCTCGCTGCCCCTCCGGGTGAGGGCGGGGGTGGGGGCATGCGGCGCTCCGATGGTGACGCTGCCGTACCCCCATCCCGGCCTTCCCCCAGAGAGGCAAGGAGCAATGCAGCCTGGCCGCACCGCAAGGGCGTGTGGGCGACTGGCGCAGCCCTCGTCGTCGGCGGCATCGGCGTCATTGCGGGCCTGCTCGGCTGGCGTTCGGCCATCGCGCCCGTGTCGCTCACCGCGCCGGTCTACAGCCAGGCCACCATCGAGCGCGGCCGGGTGCTCGCCGCAGCCGGCGACTGCGCCGTGTGCCACACCGCGCCCGGCGGCGTGCCCAACGCGGGCGGCCGCGCCATGGACACACCGTTCGGCACGCTCTACACCACCAACCTCACGCCCGATGCCGACACCGGCCTGGGCCGCTGGTCGTTCAGCGCCTTCCAGCGCGCGATGCGCGAAGGCGTCTCGCGCGACGGGCACTACCTGTACCCCGCCTTCCCCTACACAGCCTTCGCCAAGACCAGCGACGACGACCTGCAGGCGCTCTATGCGTACTTCATGTCCATGCCCGCGGTGCGCGCGGAAACGCCGAAGTCCGAGCTCAGGTTCCCGTTCAGCATGCGGCCGCTGATGGCCGGCTGGAACGCGCTCTTCCACGACCCCACGCCGATGCAGCCCGTGGCCACGCAGAGCGCCGAGTGGAACCGCGGCGCCTATCTCGTCAACGGCCTGGGCCATTGCGGCGCCTGCCACACGCCGCGCAACGCGCTGGGCGCGGAGCAGGGCGGCAGCGCATTCCTCTCGGGCGCGATGGTCGACGGCTGGGAAGCGCCGGCGCTCACGCATCTGTCGAAATCCGCCGTGCCGTGGGATGCCGACGAGCTCTATCGCTACCTGCGTCACGGCCACACACAGCGCCACGGCATTGCCGGCGGACCGATGGCCGACGTGGTGCGCGAGATGCAGCAGCTGCCCGACGAAGACGTGCGCGCGATGGCCACCTACCTCGGCTCCTTCAACCCGGAGCCTGCGGTTGCGCCCGAGGCCGTGGCACGGCAGGCGGTCGAGAACGCGGCGCGCACGCAGGGCCAGCTGCTCGGCCCCGCGCAGCGCATGTTCGACAGCGCCTGCGCTTCATGCCACCACGACGGCAACGGCCCCACGCTGCTCGGCGTGAACACGCCGCTCGCGCTCAACAGCAACCTCACGAGCGCGCGGCCCGACAACCTGCTGCGCACAATCCTCGACGGCGTGCGCGAGCCCGCCACGCGCGACATCGGCTTCATGCCGGCGTTCCGCGAAGCGCTCGACGATCGGCAGATCGCCGAGCTGGCCGGCTACATGCGCGCGCGCTTCGCGCCGCAGGAGCCCGCGTGGACCGACCTGCCAGCGCAGGTGGCACGCGTGCGCGCCGCCCCGGCACACCGCGCGGGGCACTGACAGGGGCTTTGGCTGCCGTTTCCCGGATGCGCCGCTACGATGCCACGTAGCACCATCCAAAGAGACATCACGCCATGCCACTGAACCTCTCCGCTTCTTCCAGCCTCCCCAGCGACGCCGAGCGCGCCACCCTCGTCGGGCGCCTCTGGCAACCGGGCGTCGGCCCCGTGCTCGTGGGCGTGCACGACGGCAGCCTGTACGACCTGTCGAAGCTCGCGCCGACCATGAGCGACCTGCTCGAAGCCAAGGGATCGCCTGCAGAGGCCGTTCGCCGTGCGTTGCAGGGCGCGCCGCGCATCGCATCGCTCGACGAAGCCATTGCCAACAGCGACGAGAGCGTGCGCGACGCGGCCAAGCCCTGGCTGCTCGCGCCCTGCGACCTGCAGGCCATCAAGGCCAGCGGCGTGACCTTTGTTGCAAGCCTTCTGGAGCGCGTGATCGAGGAACAGGCGCGCGGCGATGCATCGAAGGCCGAGGCCACGCGCGCGGCCATCGGCGGCGTGCTCGGCGACAACCTTGCCGACATCGTGCCCGGTTCGCCCGAAGCGATGAAGGTCAAGGAAGTACTGATCGCGCAGGGCGTGTGGTCGCAGTACCTCGAGGTCGGTATCGGCCCCGACGCGGAGATCTTCACCAAGGCGCCGGTGCTTGCGGCCGTGGGCACCGGTGCCGACGTCGGCGTCCATTCGGGCTCGGTGTGGAACAACCCCGAGCCCGAGGTCGTGCTCGCGGTGAACAGCCGCGGCGAAACGCTCGGTGCCGCACTGGGCAACGACGTCAACCTGCGCGACTTCGAAGGCCGCAGCGCGCTGCTGCTCGGCAAGGCGAAGGACAACAACGCGTCGTGCGCCATCGGTCCTTTCATCCGGCTGTTCGATGCGCACTTCGGCATCGACGACGTGCGGCGCATCACCGTTGCGCTGGAAGTGACGGGCCCCGAAGGCTTCACGCTCCAGGGATCGAGTTCGTTGTCGAAGATCAGCCGAGACCCGCTGGATCTTGTTTCGCAAACAGTGGGAAAAAATCACGGTTACCCCGACGGATTCATGTTGTTTCTGGGAACCATGTTCGCTCCGACACAAGATCGTCACGGGCCCGGGCAAGGATTCACCCATGTCGTAGGCGACCGTGTGCGCATTGCCGCGCCGGAGCTGGGTGCACTGGTCAATCGCGTGGTTCATGCGGACCAGGCGCCGATGTGGACTTTCGGTATCAGTGCGTTGATGCGCAATTTGGGTGCGCGTGGGTTGCTGTCTTCGGAGTTGTAGGCGTTCTGTTTGATGTTTTCGAGAAGTTGTACTCCTTTGTGATTCAGAGACAGTACGTTGCACTCCGTTGTTGTTGACCACGCGTTGGCTTCCCCTCAAGATACCGAGCCTTAAGAATGGTTGAACAGGGAGTTGAGGTTGTCGCAAAGCGAGATCGAACTATTGCAGTCGCCTGTGGAAGGCCCGCATCCGTGCGGTGAAGACCTGGAGTACGACCCCGACTTCATGGCGTTGCAACAGGCAACGACAGGCAAGCGCGAGCAGCAGTTCGGCACGACCATCATTCCCGCCGAGCCGCCCGACTGGGCGCGCGTGGAGCGCATCGCCAGGCAGCTGTGCACGCGGACGCGAGACCTTCGCGTGCTGGTGCCGCTCACGCTGGCTTGGACCGAGAGCCGCGGCCTGCCCGGCTATGTCGAAGGCCTGCAGCTCGTCGATGCGGTACTGCAGAAATTCTGGGACGACGTGCATCCGCGCGTGATCGACGACGGCTTCGAAGATCCTCTGCCGCGCATGAACGCATTGGCCGCGCTGACCGAGGCCGAAGGGCTCGGGCGTAGCGTGCGCGATGCACGGCTGCTCGACGACGGTGGCGCATCCATGACCTTGCGGCAGGTCGAAGCGCTGCTCGATTCGAGCAAGACCGATCAGATCGACTACCCCGGCGGCATCGGCCGCCTGCGCGACGCCGCACGCCGCGCGCACGAGAAGGCGGCGCCGCCCGTGGTGGCATTGCGCGAGGCGCTCGAACTGCTGCAGCGCATTCGAGAGACCTCCGAACGTGCGCTCGGCCAGAGCTGGGCGCCCGACTTCTCGCGGCTCGAACGATCGCTGCGTACCGTGGTCCAGCTGTTGCCCGAACAGTCGCAGCCAGACCAGGCCGACCCCATTGCGTCCCACTCCACAGCGGGTACGCAGGCGAATGAGCAGTTGCAGCCGATGCCGAACGGTACTGCCGAAAATGTCGGCATAGGACTACGCGCCGTCCGCATTAAAGATATTGAAATATCCAGTCGTGATGATGTGCAAGTGCTGTTGGAGAAAGCCTGCCAGTACCTGGAGCGAACGGAGCCAAGCCATCCGTCGCCCATGCTGATACGTCGCGCACAGCGGCTGCTGGAGCTCAACTTCTTCCAGATCATCGAAGAACTCGTGCCCGAGGGATTGCAAAAAATAGAAAGCCTCGCGGGGCGTCCGCTCAACGGCGGGAGCGGCACGCAGTAAGAGGAAAAAGGCAAGGGTGCCGCGCGGCTGTGTGCCGGCGCGCGGCAGGGTGAGATCCGCACGCATTTCAGATTCAAGAGGACGCTTATGGCAGACAACCGTGTCAGGAACAGTGGTCAGAAGTTCATCGCGCGCAATCGCGCGCCGCGTGTGCAGATCGAGTACGACGTCGAGATCTATGGCAGCGAGCGCAAGATCCAGCTGCCGTTCGTGATGGGCGTCATCGCCGATCTCGCGGGCAAGCAGATCGACCCGATGCCCGATCTCGCCGAGCGCGAGTTCATGCCGGTGGACATCGACAACTTCGACGACCGCATGAAGTCCATCAAGCCGCGCGTCGCCTTCCAGGTGCCCAACACGCTCACCGGCGAGGGCCAGATGAACGTCGACATCACCTTCGACAGCATGGACGACTTCTCGCCCGCGCGCATCGCGCGGCAGGTGGACGCGCTGCAGCAACTGCTCGAAGCACGCACGGAGCTGTCCAACCTGCTGTCGTACATGGACGGCAAGAACGGTGCCGAGCAGCTCATCGCGCAGGCGCTGCAGAACCCGGCGCTGCTGAAGTCGCTGGCTTCCGCGCCCAACCCCGCGGTGGCCAAGGCCGTGGAAGCTGCCAATGAAAAGGTCGGCACCGCCACGCCCGGCAACTCTTCCGAATAAGCGCTCGCAGCAAGGACATCGCCACCATGAGTACCGCACCCAAGCAAGGCGCCGCCCGCGCACAGGCCACCGTCGAGGCGCTCGAGCCGAACGAGTTCTCCGACCTGCTGCAGCGCGAGTTCAAGCCCAAGACCGACCAGGCCCGCGAGGCGGTGGAAAACGCCGTCAAGACGCTCGCCGTGCAGGCGCTGGAGAACACGGTCACCATCTCCAACGACGCCTACCGTTCGGTGCAGGCCATCATCACCGAGATCGACCGCAAGCTGTCCGAGCAGATCAACCAGATCCTGCACCACGAAGACTTCCAGCAGCTCGAAGGCGCATGGCGCGGGCTGCACTACCTCGTCAACAACACCGAGACCGACGAGCAGCTGAAGATCCGCGTGATGTGCGCCTCCAAGCGGGAAGTCGCGCGCTCGCTCAAGCGCCACAAGGGCATCGGCTGGGACCAGAGCCCGCTGTTCAAGAAGATCTACGAGGCCGAGTACGGCCAGTTCGGCGGCGAGCCCTTCGGCGCGCTGATCGGCGACTTCCACTTCGACCACAGCCCGCCCGACGTAGAGATGCTCGGCGAAATGGCCAAGATCGCCGCCGCCGCGCATTGCCCGTTCATCGCGGGCGCGTCGCCCACGGTGATGCAGATGGATTCCTGGCAGGAGCTTTCCAACCCGCGCGACCTGACCAAGATCTTCCAGAACACCGAGCACACGGCCTGGCGCTCGCTGCGCGATTCGGAAGACGCGCGCTACATCGGCCTGGCCATGCCGCGCTTCCTGGCGCGCCTGCCGTACGGTGCGCGCACCAACCCGGTCGATGAATTCGAGTTCGAGGAAGAGACCGACTCCGCCGCGCACAACCGCTACACCTGGGCCAACTCGGCCTATGCGATGGGCGTGAACATCAACCGCTCGTTCAAGCAGTACGGCTGGTGCACGTCCATCCGCGGCGTCGAATCGGGTGGCGCGGTCGAGAACCTTCCCACCCACACCTTCCCGACCGACGACGGCGGCGTGGACATGAAGTGCCCGACCGAGATCGCCATCAGCGACCGTCGCGAAGCCGAGCTGGCCAAGAACGGCTTCATGCCGCTTGTGCACCGCAAGAACTCCGACTTCGCGGCCTTCATCGGCGCGCAGTCATTGCAGCTGCCGGCCGAGTACTACGACGCCGACGCCACGGCCAATGCCAACCTTGCGGCGCGCCTGCCGTACCTGTTCGCTTGCTGCCGCTTCGCGCACTACCTGAAGTGCATCGTGCGCGACAAGATCGGTTCGTTCCGCGAGCGCGAGGACATGGAGCGCTGGCTCAACGACTGGATCATGAACTACGTCGACGGCAGCCCCGGCACCTCGTCGCAGGACACGAAGGCAATGAAGCCGCTGGCGGCGGCCGAGGTCCAGGTGGAAGCCATCGAGGACAACCCCGGCTACTACGCTGCCAAGTTTTTTCTCCGGCCGCACTATCAGCTCGAAGGGCTGACGGTGTCGTTGCGGCTGGTTTCGAAGCTGCCATCCAACAAGAAGGACAGCAGCTAATTCAACAGCGTCCCGAATCCGGGCGCAAATAACTTTGGGGGTTAATCATGGCAGTAGACATGTTCATGCGCGTCGAAGGTGCAAACGGCGAATCGAAGGATTCGAACCATAAGGACTGGACCGACATCAAGTCGTTTGCATGGGGAGCGACGCAGCCTGGAAACATGGTCAGCGGCGGTGGCGGTGGCGTGGGCAAGGCGAGCTTCAACGACCTGCAGGTGCTCGCGCGCATCGACAAGGCGGCGCCTTCGGTCATGAAGAACTGCGCCAGCGGCAAGCACCTGAGCAAGGTCGAGGTGTCGGTCTGCAAGGCCGGCGGCTCGCAGATCGAATACACGCGCGTCACGCTCGAAGAAGTGCTCGTCACCTCGGTGCAGTACACGGCCGAGCAGGGCTCCGACGCGGTGTTCGTGCAGTACGCCTTCCAGGCCGCGAAGGTGAAGCAGCAGTACTGGGAACAGACCGACAAGGGCGGCAAGGGCGCCGAGACGGTGCTGGGCTGGAACATCAAGGAAAACAAGGAAGCCTGATTTCCTTCGGCGGCCCGCGCGGCCGCCTTTTTTCCCTTTCCCTCTTTCTCGCGCCACGGCCCTGCGCCGTGGTGCCGGTCAGTCAATGAGGACACTTCATGGGCGATGGGTTTGCAGTGCTTGGCGAACGTTCCGTGGCCGAGCACACCGAATGGGTACAGCGGCAGATCCGCGCCGATCCCCAGAACGCCAGCCTGCGGCTCGCCCTGTGCCACTTCCTTGCGCTGCGCGGTGAGTGGCAGCGGGCCGAAGACCAGCTCAAGCTCGCCACCAAGCTCGATCCCACGTTCACGCCCGCCAGCGTCACATGTTCGATGGCGCTCGCGGGGGAACGGCATCGCGCCGAATTCTGGGCCGGCGGACGCGCGCCGGCCATCGTCGGCGGCAACGCGGAATGGGTGGAGCAGCTCGTTGCCGCCGCCGCCCTGCCGGCCGAGCGCGCCGAGGAGGCCGCGGCCCTGCGCGAGAGCGCGCGCCAGGACGCACCCGCATTGCGCGGCGCCCTGACCGGCGTCGACCGCTCCGACGCCCGCGCCGTACAGGCGCTCGACGGCGAGCCCGTGCAGCGCAGCGATTTCGAATGGCTGTGCGACGGCGACGTCCGCATCGGCCCCGTGCTGGAACTGCTCACGCCTTCGGGCTACGCATGGCTGCCGCTTCCCGAGGTACGCCGCATCAAGTTCTCGCGTCCCCAGCACCTGGTCGACCTGCTGTGGGCGCCGGCCGAGATCGAACTGCAGGACGGCCGCGCGCTCAACGGGCTGGTGCCCGTGCGCTACCCGGGCAGCCTCGAAGGGCTCGACGACGAGACCACGCTGGGCCGCCGCACCGACTGGCTGCCGCTGGCCGGCGAAGAACAATACGCGGGCGTCGGCCAGCGCACGCTGATCAGCGAGGCCGGCGACCATTCGCTGCTCGACCTGCGGCTGATCGAGATCACGCGCGAGGACGCCACCGCATGAGCGCATTGATGGACAACAGCATCGACGGCGAGTCGCAGGAAAGCGTTGCGCGCGACCGTCTCCAGCCCGTGCTGCTGGACCGCCTGACCGACAAGGCGCCGCAGAGCCGGCAGGAGCGCGCCGGCGCGTTCCTCATGAGCGGCAAGCTGCTGCGCGACTCGGTTCTGCGCGACCTGCAGTGGCTGCTCAACACCACCAACTTCGGTGCCGACCACGACATCAACGCCATGCCGCGCGCGCGCCGCTCGGTGGTGAACTACGGCGTGCGCGGCTGGGCCGGCGGGCGCATGTCGGAGGTCGACTTCGCCGATGTCGAGGCCGCCATCCGCGCCGCCATCATCGACTTCGAGCCGCGCATCATGAAGGACAGCATCGACGTACGCTGCGTGACCGACGCGACCGACCTCGAGCACCACAACCTGCTTGCGCTGGAGATCCGCGGCACGCTGTGGTCGGTGCCCTATCCGATCGAATTCATCCTGCGTTCCGAACTGGACCTGGAGAGCGGCCACATGGTGCTGCGGCCCACGGGAGGGTTGTGATGCAGTGGCTCTTGCCTTCTGTTCAAGAAACACCGTGGAACCGGCTTTGCCGGGCCACTGGTGTTGCCCCCGGTGAGGGGGGAGGCGTAGCGACACGAAGTGCGCGAAGCCTGGGGGTGAGCTACTGATGGATGCGCGGCTGCTGGATTACTACAACCGCGAGCTCACCTACATGCACGAGCTCGGGGCCGAGTTCGCGCAGCGCTATCCCAAGATCGCGGGCCGCCTGGGCATGCGCGGCATCGAGGTCAGCGATCCGTACGTCGAGCGCCTGCTCGAAGGCTTCAGCTTTCTCACCGCGCGCATCCAGCTCAAGATGGACGCGGAATTTCCGCGCTTCTCGCAGCGGCTGCTGGAGGTGGTGTACCCCAACTTCCTCGCGCCGCTGCCCGCGATGGCCGTGGTGCAGATCGACGGCAACCTCAACGAAGGCTCGCTGAAGGCCGGCTACGAGCTGCCGCGCCACACCATCCTGCGCGGGCGCATGATCAAGGGCGAGCAGACGGCTTGCGAGTTCCGCACCGGCCACGCCGTCACGCTGTGGCCCGTGCGCGTGGCCGAGGCCGGCATCGGCCCGGTGCCGGCGGAAATCGCTCATGCCATGCCGGCGGTTGCGCGCCAGGCGAAGAGCGCGCTCACCATCCGGCTCGAAGCGGTGGGCGGCGCGCGCTTCTCCGAGATGCCGCTGGAGCGGCTCGAGTTCTTCCTGTCGGGCGCCGAGCTGCATGCGCTGCGCGTGCTCGAACTCGTGGCGCACCATGCCGTGGGCACCGTATGCCGCAGCGGCCCGGGCAGCACCGCGCGCATCGTGCCGCTCGGCGACGATGCCATCCGCCACGAAGGCTTCGCGCCCGACCAGGCGCTGCTGCCCTACGACGCGCGCTCGTTCCAGGGCTACCGCCTGCTGCACGAGTACTTCGCCTTCCCCGACCGCTACCTGTTCTTCAGCGTCAACAAGCTGCGCGCGGCGGCACAGGCCATGGGCGGCAACACGATGGAAATCGTGATCCTGCTCGACCGCGCCGATGCCGACCTCGAGCGGCTGGTCGATGCCAGGCACTTCTCGCTGTTCTGCACGCCGATCATCAACCTCGTGCCGCGCCGCAGCGACCGCATTCCGGTCGGGCCTGGCCAGCACGAGCACCATGCGGTCATCGACCGCACGCGGCCGCGCGACTTCGAGATCTTCACCGTCGAGCGCGTGACCGGCCACATGGCCAACGGATCGGAAGAGCGCGAGTTCCGGCCCTTCCTGGGTTCGTTCGCGGCGGACGACGGCGACTTCGGCGCCTACTTCTCGCTGCGCCGCGAGCCGCGCCTGGTGTCGGACCGCGCCCGCGCACAGGGCACGCGCACCAGCTACACCGGCAGCGAGGTGTACGTGTCGCTGGTCGACCAGCATGACGCGCCGTTCCCGCACAGCCTGCGCCACATCACGCTCGACGCGCTGTGCACCAACCGCGACCTGCCGCTGCTGCTGCCGACCGGGCTGGAGTCCGATTTCACGCTGCGCGTGTCGGCGCCGGTGCGCTCGATACGCATCCTGCGCGGGCCGTCGCGACCCTATCCGGCGTTGGCCGAGGGCGCGCTCACCTGGCGGCTCATCAGCCATCTCGGCCTCAACTACCTGAGCCTGACCGACGTCGACGCGACGCAGGGTGCAGCCGCGCTGCGCGAGATGCTCGACCTTTATGGCAACCTGGCCGATCCGGCCGTGCGCCGGCAGATCCAGGGCGTGCGTTCGATGGCGCTGGCGCCGGTCTTCCGCCGCCTGCCCGAACCGGGGCCGATCGTGTTCGGGCGCGGCGTGGAGATCGCGCTGAAGATCGACGAGGTCGCGTTCTCCGGCGCGAGCCCGTACCTGTTCGGCGCGGTGCTGGAGCAGTTCTTCAGCCGCCACGTGTCGCTCAATGCATTCACCGAGTTCGCGCTGTCCAGCCTGCAGCGCGGAGAAATCGCGCGCTGGACCCCGCGCATCGGACGCCGCCCCGCCGTATGAGCGAAGAGGGCTTCACCGACGACGTGGGGGCCTTGCCGGTGCGGGACGGCGAGGCCGGGCAGGACTCGACCGATGTCTGCTACAGCGTCCCGCAGCCCCTGCAAGCCACGCCGGTGTCGCGCGGCCTGCCCGAGGCCGACCCCGAGCTCTGGGCGCAGCTGGTAGACCAGCCTTTCGGGCACGACCTGTTCATGCTGCTGCGCCGGCTCGATGCGCGCAGCGACCATCCGCTGCTTGGCCGCGCGCCGCGCCCCATCGACGAGCCGCTGCGCCTGGGGCAGGAACCCTCGATGGCTTTCGCGCCGTCGAACGTGGCGGGCGTCGATGCATCGCAGGACGGTCCGCCGCGCATCTCGATCTACGGCTTCGGCCTGTTCGGTCCCAACGGCCCGCTGCCGCTGCACATGACCGAGTACGCGCGCGAGCGCAAGCGCCACCATGCCGACGACACGCTGAGCGCGTTCGCCGACCTGTTCCATCACCGGCTCATCCTGCTGTTCTACCGGGCCTGGGCCGACGCGCAGTCGGTCAACAGCCTCGACCGCCCCGACGGCCACCGCTTCGTCGACTACGTCGCCAGCCTCATGAACATGGGGCAGCCGGGCCTCAAGGGGCGTGACCGCATCGCCGACCATGCGCGCACGTTCATGGCCGGCCACCTCGTGCGCCAGACGCGCAACCCCGAGGGCCTGATCCAGATCCTGCGGCTGTACTTCGACGTGCCCGTGCGCATCGAGGAATTCGTGAGCGACTGGGTGCGCATCGACGAGCGCCAGCTCAGCACGCTCGGCCACTCGGGCCGCAACCACAGGCTGGGCGGCGGCGCCACTGTCGGCATCGCGGTGCGCGATGCGCAGAGCAAGTTCCGCGTCGAGCTCGGCCCGCTGTCGCACCAGGAGTTCCAGGAGCTTCTGCCCGGCACCAGGCGCCTGCAGCAGGTGGTCGACTGGGTACGCCAGTACGTGGGCATCGAATTCGCGTGGGAGCTTCGGCTCCTGCTGCGCAAGCAGGACGCCCGCGGCATGCAGCTCGGCGGCGGGCAGCAACTCGGCTGGGGCAGCTGGCTCGGCACGCGCCTCCAGGACACCGACGCGGGCGACATGGTGTTCCAGCCCGAGGCATTGTTTTCCCGTTCCGCATCGGCGGCTCCCTCCGACTCAAGTTCATGACAGATATCCGACGCGTCTCGCTTTTCTCCAAGCTCAACCCGATGCTCTACAAGGCATTGGAAACCGCCACCGCCTTCGCCAAGCTGCGCGGCAACGCCTATGTCGAGCTGGTGCACTGGCTGCACCAGATACTGCAGCTGCAGGACAGCGACATGCTGCGCATCATCAAGCGCGCGGGCCTGAACCTCGACGCGGTCGAGAACGACCTGGTGCGCGCGCTCGACCGGCTGCCGCACGGCGCCACCTCGATCAGCGACATCTCGGAGCACGTCGACAACGCGGTCGAGCGCGCGTGGGTGTATGCGAGCCTGCGCTTCGAGGCCACATCCATCCGCGGCGCCTACCTGCTCGCGGGCATCATCAAGACGCCGGGGCTGCGGCAGGTGCTCTCGGGCATTTCGCGCGAATTCGACAAGATCGTGCCCGACGTGCTGGTGGCGCAACTCGCGGCGTGGACCGAAGGTTCGCCCGAAGACGACTACGACGCGGCCGCCGCGCAAGGCGTGCCGGCCGTGGCTTCGGCGAATGCGCACCAGGGCGATGGCGCGCAGGCCGGCGGCTCCGCGCTGGCCAAGTACGCGAGCGACCTCACGGCCAAGGCCCGCGCGGGCGAGCTAGATCCGGTGTACGGCCGCGACGACGAGATCCGCCAGATCATCGACATCCTCATGCGTCGGCGCCAGAACAATCCGCTGCTGACCGGCGAGGCCGGCGTCGGCAAGACGGCGGTGGTCGAGGGACTGGCCTCTCGCCTCGCGGCCGGCGACGTGCCGCCTTCGCTGAAGGACGTGTCGCTGTGGGTGCTCGACCCCACGCTGCTGCAGGCGGGCGCGGGCGTGAAGGGCGAGTTCGAGCAGCGGCTGCGGCAGGTGATCGACGAGGTCGAGAAGAGCCCGAAGCCCATCGTGCTGTTCGTCGACGAAGTGCACACGCTGGTGGGCGCGGGCGGCACCGCCGGCACCGGCGACGCGGCCAACCTGCTCAAGCCGGCGCTCGCGCGCGGGCGGCTGCGCACCATCGGCGCGACCACCTGGTCGGAGTACAAGAAATACATCGAGAAAGACCCGGCGCTCACGCGGCGCTTCCAGACCATCCAGGTGCACGAGCCGACCGAGCCGAAGGCGGTGGTGATGCTGCGCGGCATCTCGGCCGAGCTCGAGAAGCACCACGGCGTGCTCATCCTCGACGCCGCGCTCGAGGCGGCCGTGAGCCTGTCGCACCGCTACATCCCGGCGCGCCAGCTGCCCGACAAGGCGGTGAGCCTGCTCGACACGGCATGCGCGCGGGTGGCGCTGAGCCAGCATGCGCTGCCGGCCGCCATCGAAGACCTGCAACGCCGCATCGAGGTGCTGGGCATCGAGTCGGGCATTGCGGGGCGCGAGGCGGCCATCGGCGTGGGCGAGCACCAGCGCGTGGAAGACATCGCGGCGGAGGTGGCGGCGGCACAGGCCGAGCTTGCGCTGCTGGAGACGCGGCGCGTGGAAGAAAGTGCGTTGGTCGAGCGCATCGTGGCGCTGCGCAAGCAACTCTCGCCCGCGGCGGTGCCGGCGCAGGCCGACGACGCCCCGGGAGATGCCCAGGAAGATGCGCAGACGTCGGATGCCGAGCCCGCGATGACCGCGCAGGAGATCCGCGCCGAACTTGCCCAGGCGCAAGACAGGCTCGTGCAGCTGCAGGGCGAGTCGCCGCTCATTCTTGCGGCGGTCGATGCCCAGGCCATTGCCACCGTGGTGGCCGACTGGACCGGCATTCCCATCGGCCGCATGGTGCGCGACGACGCGCAGTCGGTGCTCAAGCTCGGCGAGATTCTCTCGGCCCGCGTGGTCGCGCAGCCCGATGCGCTGGAGACCATCTCGCGGCGCATCCGCACGGCGCGCGCGCGGCTGGACAACCCCAACAAGCCCGTCGGCGTGTTCCTGCTGTGCGGCCCCTCGGGCGTGGGCAAGACCGAGACCGCGTTGGCATTGTCGGAGGCGCTCTACGGCGGCGAGCAGAACCTCGTCACCATCAACATGAGCGAGTTCCAGGAGTCGCACACCGTCTCCACGCTCAAGGGCGCGCCTCCGGGCTACGTGGGCTACGGCGAAGGCGGCGTGCTCACCGAGGCCGTGCGGCGCAGGCCCTACAGCGTGGTGCTGCTCGACGAGATCGAGAAGGCGCACACCGACGTGCACGAGATCTTCTTCCAGGTCTTCGACAAGGGATGGATGGAAGACGGCGAAGGCCGGCACATCGACTTTCGCAACACCGTGATCATCATGACCTCCAACGTCGGCACCGACCTGGTCATGCAATTGTGCGAAGACCCCACCCTGCGGCCCGACCCCGAGCCGCTGGCCGCCGCGCTGCGCGAGCCGCTGCTGAAGGTGTTCGCGCCCGCGCTGCTCGGCCGCCTGGTTGTAGTGCCTTATTACCCGTTGCACGCGGAAGCATTGCATCGCATCATCCGCCTTCAGCTCGATCGAATCGCTGCGCGCCTGCAGGCGAACCACGGCATTGCATTGGCCTACGACGACAGCGCGGTCGAACTGGTCGCAAGGCGCTGCACGGCCATTGAGTCGGGTGGCCGGATGATCGACGCGATCCTCACGCACACGATCCTCCCGCGGCTGAGCGAGGAAGTCATCGGCGCCACGGTCAGTGCGCGCAAGCTCGCCGCCGTGCGGCTGGGCGCGGCGGGAGACGACTTCCACTACGAATTTTCCGAACACTGAGCGAAGAAAGGGAGCACCGCATGGCCAGAGTCGTCACCGCACACACGCCGCTTCCACCGGACCAGCTGCTGTTCCGTTCGATGCACGGCAAGGAAGCGCTGTCGGAGCTCTTCGAGTTCGAAGTCGACCTGCTGAGCCCCAACACCTCCGTCGACATGAAGGCGGTGCTCGGCAAGCCGCTCACGCTCGAGATCGTCACCATCGACGGGACGCCGCGCTATCTCAACGGGCAGATCACGCGCTTCACGATGATCGGGCGCGAAGAGAGTTCGTCGCGCTATGTGGTGTACCGGGCGCTCGTGCGGCCGTGGCTCTGGTACCTCACGCGCACCAGCGACTGCAAGATCTTCCAGAACAAGTCGGTGGTCGACATCCTGGACGAAGTGCTCGGCGAGTACGGGTTCGCGTTCGAGAAGAAGCTCAGCGCCACCTACCGCCAGCGCGACTATTCGGTGCAGTACCAGGAGACCGACTTCGCCTTCGTGAGCCGGCTGATGGAACACGAAGGCATCTACTACTACTTCAGGCACGACGAGAACCAGCACACGCTGGTGCTGGCCGACGACATGGGTGCGCACGACACGCTGCCGGGCTATCCGCGCATCGGCTACCTCGCCAGCGATCGCGCGGGCGAGACGGGCCGCGAAGTCATCGACCAGTGGGAGGTGACCGAGGAGATTCGCCCGGGCACCTACGTGGTCGACGACTTCGACTTCAAGAAGCCCAAGGCCGACCTGCTCAACACGCGCAGCCAGCCGCGCGAGAACGACCACGGCCGCTACGAGATGTACGAGTGGCTCGGCGGCTACAGCGACGCGGGGCAGGGCGAGCACTACGCGCGCATCCGGCTCGAGGAAGCGCAGGCGCAGGCCGAAGTCGACACCGGCCACTGCAACGTGCGCGGCATGGCGCCCGGCTACCGCTTCGACATGCAGAACGCGCCGCGTGACGAGGACAACAAGGAATACCTGATCGTCTCGGTCACGTACAACCTGCGCGAGGGCGGCTATGCGACGGGCAGTCCCGACGGTTTCTACAGCTTCGACTTCGACGTGCAGCCCACGTCGTTTCCGTTCCGCGCGCCGCGCGTCACGCGGATGCCGACCACGCATGGCCCGCAGACCGCCACGGTCGTGGGCCCGCCCGGTGAAGACATCTGGATCGACAAGTACGGCCGCGTGAAGGTGCAGTTCCGCTGGGACCGCTACGGCCAGCGCAACGAGGACAGCTCATGCTGGGTGCGCGTGTCCAGCGCCTGGGCCGGTTCGAACTTCGGCGCGGTGAACCACCCGCGCGTGGGGCAGGAAGTGATCGTCGACTTCATCGCCGGTTGCCCCGACCGGCCGATCATCATCGGCCGTGTCTACAACGCCGACCAGATGCCGCCGCTCGAACTGCCGGCCAAGGCGACGGTCAGCGGCTTCATCAGCCGCACCATCAAGGGCGACGGCGAGCTGGCCAACCATTTCGTGATCGACGACGACCCCGGCAGCGAGTCGATCAAGATGCACGCGCAGAAGGACTTCAGCCTCAGCGTGGAGAACAACGAAACCCACACCGTGGACGGCACGCGCGACACGCTGATCGAAGGCGCGGACACCTACACGACCAACACCTCGCTCGACGAGACGGTCAACGGGCCGCACACGCTGACGGTGAACAAGGGCGGGCCGCAGACGATCACCGTCAACGGCGGCAACCAGTTCATCAAGGTGGATGGCGGCGACCAGCAGGTCGACGTCATCGGCAACCAGACCATCCATGTCACCGGAAAGCGCAAGGACACGGTCGACAGCGGTGAAGAGCGGATCATCGGTACCTCGCTCAAGGAAGACATCGCCGGTCCCCAGACCACCAAGGTGGTCGGCCTGTACACCGAAGAAACCAAGGGCAAGAAGGTGACGGTCGACGGCGACGAGGACTATCTCGTCAAGGGCGCGCAGAAGGTGCATGCGACCACCTCGCTGAAAGCGACGACCGATGGCCCCATGAACCTGGAGAGCACCGCGGCGGACATCACGGTCAAGTCGCCGACCAAGATCGTGCTGGATGCGCCCCATGTCGAGGACAAGTCCGCCAAGAAGGTGACCTTCACGGACTGGGGCATTGCCTTCAAGGGCTTCAACATGGGGATCAACGGGATCAACGTGAGCCTCAACGGCACTTCGCTGTTCGTGAACGGCCTGGTGACCAGCATTGCCGGGCTGAACCTGGGGTTCAATGCCTACTCGCTCACGGGCGCCATCAACAAGTTCGACGTGTATTCCTCCAGTGGTGCGATGGGCCTGTTCACCACCACCCAGACGGTTTTCACGGCGGACAACAGGGCGATGAAGATCGACTTGTCGCAGATCAAGGTGAACCCCAGGGGAATCACCGTCTATCTCTGAAACCGGGGCACGTGTTGGATCTTCTCGCCGTGTGGTTCACCAAGTACTGGTACCTGATCGTTCCCATCGCCGTCATCGCGCTGATCGTGTTCGTGCTGACCACGGTGGCCAAGCGCCAGGTCTTTCGCGTGATGGGCACGCAGAGCACGGTCAACCGCCAGGTGATGGGCACCGATCGCGCCGAGCGGGTGCTTCGTACCGGCCAGCCGGCCGTGGGCGTGGTGCTCGAGAGCCATGACACCGCCACGCGGGTCGAGCGCATCTACATCCTCGTGCGGCTCAAGCTGCAGGTGCAGCCCGGGGATGGATCGCCCGCCTACGAGACCGAACTGGTCGCCCCGATCAGCCCGGTAAAGATTGCCGACTTCGCGCCGGGGCGCTCCGTGAAGCTGCGCTTCGACCCGGTCTCGCGAGAGATCGCCATCGACCAGCCGGTGCGCTGAAGCGGGTGCGCCGCCGCCATGAAGACCATCAAGCCCTTCCGACTGAGCATCATCACGCGGCCCTTCCGACGGCAGCGGCGCGACTTCCTGGGCGTGTCGGTCTTCGCCATGGCCAGCCTGGCGCCCGAGCCTTTGCTGATGCCCGACCAGGATCTCTGGAAGCTGGCGGCCGACGAGATCGGGCCGGGCAACGTGCTGGACATGGGCGTGCCGAAGATCGAGCCCGAGTGGCTGGTCAGCGGCTATGCGTACACGGCGCACCAGGACGACAAGACGCTGTGCGCGGCCCAGGCCGTCTTCCATGGCCAGGCCAAGTCGCTGCTGGTGAGCGGTGACCGCTACTGGCTCGACGGCCGGGCGACGGCCGCACAGCCGTTCGAGCGCCTGAGGCTGGATTGGGCGCACGCCTATGGCGGACCGGGCGAGGCCGAAAACCCGGAAGGCATCGGCAGCTTCGATGAAGTGATCAACGGCGTCCGTACGCGCCGGCTTCCCAATGTCGAGTTGCCCGGCGCGCGCCAGGACACACCCGGGCGGCGCGTAGTGGCCGCGGGCTTTGGCGCGGTGCCCCCCGATCGGCCGCAGCGGCTCGGGCTGATGGGGCGCGCCTACGACCAGCAGTGGCTGCAGCACGACTACCCCGGTTTCGCCGATGACATGGACTGGCGCTACTTCAATGCCGCGCCCGCCGACCAGCGCCTGCCCGGCCAGAGCGAACTGCCGCCGGGCGCCGCCTACGAACTGTGGAACATGCACCCGCGGCAGCCGGTGATGCGCGGCCAGCTGCCCGATTGGCAGGCGCGCTGTTTCGCCAGCCTCCAGAAAGACGGCGGTGCGCTGTCGGAGATCGCGCTGCGCCTGAGCACGGCCTGGTTTTTTCCGCACGCCGAGCGGGTCATCCTGGTCTGGCACGGTGCATCGCCCATCGCGGAAGACGACGCGGCCGACGTCAAGCACATCATGCCCGCGCTCGAATTGCGCGGACAGCCGCGGCCGATCGCCCACTACCAGCAGGTGCTGCAGCAGCGCATCGACCCAGCCAAGGCGGTGCTGGTCCTGCGCGACAGCGACCTGGTGCCCAAGGAGGTCATGGGGCCGTGGGCAGGCGAGCAGATGCCCGATATCGCCTCGCTCCCGATGGTGCGCAACCTGCGCGCGGGCCGTCAGCGCGAGCGCGAACGCCTGCGCGCCCGTCTGATGGAACAGGGCCTGGATCCCGAACGCTATCTGCCGCCCCTGGCCGAGCCGGACCTGCAGCCACCGGCCTCCATCGACGATCTGCCCGATTTCGCCGAGAAGGCCGATCGAGCCTTCGAGCAGATGCGCCAGACGGCGCTCGCCCGCGGCGCCGAGGGCCGCGCCCAGGCCGTCGCGCAGGGCATGCCGGCTGCCGCTCATCCCGATGTCGACATCCCGCCGCTGTCGCAGATGGATCCGCGCGAGCTGTCCGGCGAGATCAAGGCGAGCATCGACAAGGCCATGGCCGAGGTGGCTTCGCGGACCGGCAAGCCCGTGCAGCGCCGATTCGACCCGGACAGCCTGCTGCGCGACCTCGCGCGCATGGAGGAAGACGCGGCGCGCGAGCGCCCGACACCCCGTACCGCCGAGGAAGCCGCCGAAAGCGCGCGTCTGCGCGAACAGGCCGGGCGCAGTGTGCGCCTGGGCCACCTCCATGGCGCGCACCTGCTCGAGCCGGCGCCGCCGGCCAGCAGCTTGCGCTCCAGGCGGCTGCGGCGGCGCCTCGAGGCCGCGGCCAGCGGCGAGCGTCGTTTCGCGGGCATGAACTTCGTCGGCGCCAATCTATCGGGCATGGATCTGCGAGGCGCCGACTTCACCGGAGCGAACCTCGAAGACGTCGACTTCAGCGACGCGCGGCTCGATGGCTGCAACTTCACGCGCGCGGTGCTCGCCCGCGCGCGGCTGGTCCGGGCGTCGCTCACCGATGCGCGGCTGGACGAGGCCAACCTGGGTGGGGCGCAATGCGAAGGCGTGAACTTCACGGGTGCGAGCTTCGTGAACACGCGATGCAACAAGACCGTTTTTCATTCCTGCCTGCTCGCGCGTGCCGCGTTCGACCAGGCCGACCTGTTCGAAAGCGAATGGGCGCGCTGCGATGCGCGCGGCTCCCGGTGGGAGCAGATGGCGATGGTCAAGCTGGCACTGGAAGACATCGCTTTCGACGACGCCGCGTTCAAGCAGGTGAGCTGGATCGAGTGTCGCTTCAAGGGGGCATCCTTCGTGCGAGCCTCGCTGGACGCCTGTGCTTTCGTCACCGTCGATGCGCACGAGGGCGTCGACTTCACCGAGGCCAGCTTCGTCACCTGTTCCTTCGTGCATGGCTGCAGCCTGGTGCAGGCCGTGTTCCGCGCCGCTTCGCTGCGGCAGTGCGGCCTGCGCGGCGCCATATTGGTCGGTGCCGATCTCGCGGGGGCGCGGCTCGAAGGCTGCGACTTCTCCGAATGCGACCTGCGGCGCGCGCGGCTGGAGGCATTGCATGCCGGCGAGAGCCTGTTCATTCGCGCGGACCTGCGCGAAGCTTCGCTGCGCGGTGCCAGCCTCATCGACGCCAATCTTTCGAAGGCCGATCTGCGCTTTGCCAGCCTGCAGGACGCCAATCTGTTCCGCGCCGACGTGTCGCAGGCCGCCATCGACGGCTCGACCACCTTCATCGGCGCCTACACCCAGGGCGCCAAGACCTTGCCCGCGAGAAAGACTGAGCCGGTTCGATGAAAGTCGAGGAACTTCTGGACAAGATCCGGCATGGCGAACCGGTGGTGGGGGCGAGTTTCGCGGGCCAGGATCTCGGCGGCATCGACTTGTCGGGCGCCCAGCTGGAGCGTGTCGACCTGAGCCGCGCGAATCTGCGCGGTGCCAGCCTCGACGACAGTGCGCTGACGCAATGCAATCTCGACCAGGCCGACCTGTCGGCCGCCAGCCTGAAGGGCGCGCGCGTGTTCCGGTGCCGGCTGGAGGCCGCGCAGCTCGGGCGCGTGTTCATGCAGGACACCAACTTCTTCGAATCCTCGCTGGGCCGCGCGGATTTCGGGAACGCGCAACTGGAGCGCGTGGCTTTCACCCGGTGCGAGCTCGGGCATGCTGTGCTGAAGCCGAGCATCTGCGATCAGATCGTCGTCACCGAATCAACGGTCGACCAGCTCGACTGCCGTGGGGCACGGCTGTTGCACCTGATGTTCTTCCGCATGGATCTGCGCACGGTGCAGTTCGCCCAGGCCCAATGCGACGGTTCGATCCTGATGGAGTGCAATCTCGAAGGTCAGCGCCTGCAGCACACGGCCTTCCTGCGCTGCCAGTTCACCGACAGCGCGATGGCGGCCGTCGATTTCAGCCGCGCCGTGCTCACGCAGAGCAACTTCAAGGGCGCCACGCTGACCAGGGCGAACTTCAGCGGCGCGGATGCCGCCCAGGCCATGTTCCCCGAGGCCGATCTGCGTGAAGCGAATTGCAGCGACGCCGTGTTCGATCAGTCGATCTGGGCCGACGCCAAGCTCGAGGGAGCCGATTTCAGCCGCTCGCGCCTGCCGCTGAGCGTGTTCCATCGCGCAAAGGCAGGCAATGCCGGCTTCCGCGAGGCGGACCTGCACGACGCCGATTTTTCGTATGCCGATCTGCACGGCGCGGATCTGCGCGATGCGCGCTTTCTGCGCACCCGCTTTCATCGCGCAGAGCGCACGGGTGCGCGTTTTTCGGGCAGCGGCGGCATCGTCGAAAACGATCCGGAGCTGTTCAGGGCCCAGGAGATCAAGCATCCGGGCTGATGTCGCCAGGCCTGCACGTTCCACTGTTCATCCATCAAACAAGGAGATCTCCATGCCAGTCGTCTCACTCCGCAAAGCCTCGAAGCTGACGGCTCCGGTCCACTTCCAGGGGGTGGTCGCCGCATTGCTGCCGGACGGGCGCGTCACCGTCGACGACGAGGACGGTGCCGCCTGGATCTGCCGTCGCGCGGCCAGCTGCCTGCTCAAGCCGGCCAGCGGCGACACCGTGCTGGTGTCCGGTCCCGACAGCGCGCGCGCCTACCTGATCGCCGTGATCGAGCAGGCCGACGCGTCATCGAGCTGCATCGAGGCGGCGGGCGATGTCACCTTCGCGCCCAGCGGCAACGGCCGTGTGACCATCGCGAGCGCTTCGGAGCTCAGGCTTCGCGCGGAGAAACGCTTCGTGCTCAAGACGGAGGAGGGCGAGTGCGAAATCGGCGAACTGCGGCTGGTCACGCGCTCTGTGCAGGCGGCGGCCGGAAGCGTCCGGCTGGTCGGCAAGGTCTTCGAGACCGTGGCCGACCGCATCGTGCAAATGGCGCGCCAGACGCTGCGCCTGACGGATGAAGTCGACCAGGTGCGAGCCGGCCACATGGACTACAAGGCCGGCGAGACGGTGCGCATCCACGGCCACCACACGGTGGTCACCGGCCAGGAGCTGGTGAAAGTGGACGCGGCCCAGATCCACATGGGCTAGGCAAGGAGGTACCAGATGTTTGCCAACTGTCAGCTCATGGGGATGGACATGGCGTTCCCCGACGTCTGCAAGTCGCCGGTGCCCATTCCATACCCGAACATGGCATTGGGGCCGATGGCCATTCCGAATGCCTGGAACATCCTCTTCATGGCGATGCCGGCGCACAACATGGCGACGACCACGCCGATCACCCTGGGGGACCAGCCCGGGGTGCTGGGCGGGGTCGTGTCCCAGACGTTCATGCAGCAATCGCGGCATGTGACGGGCGCATTCACCGTGCTTCTCAAGGGTACGCCGGCCACGCGGGTCACCAGCATCACGGTGCAGAACCGTTGCAACATCGTCGGCATGCGCGTCGTGCCGAGCCAGTTCAAGGTGCTGATGCTGGCGCCCTGAAGGCGCATCGATTCAGACCGGCCCCGCCAGCGTCACCTGCTGCGGAAACCCCACCCACACGGCCAGCGCGGAGTAGTTGTCCTGCGTCTCGTCGGCCTTGGCCTCGGCCGCGCGGCGCAGCAGCGCGAGCCATTCTTCGGCGCTGTCGGCCAGTTGCAGCGAGCGCTCCATCACCTGCTGGGAGATCAGCTGCCAGAGCCCGTCGGTGCACAGCAGGAACGCGTCGCCGTCGGCCAGGCGCTGCGTCGCGGTGATGGTGGCCTCGGCCGCGGCGCGCGCGCCGAGCGCGCGGTACAGCAGATTGGTCTTCACCAGTCGCTCGCCGCCGTGGTGCTGGCTCGCGGCGGCGTCGCCCGAGCGTTCCGACAGGCTGTGGTCTTCGGTGCGCTGCATCAGCGCGCCGCGGCGGAACCAGTAGAGGCGGCTATCGCCCACGTGGGCCCAGCAGGCCTGGTTGCTCGCGCGGTCGACGAACAGCGAAACGAAGGTCGCGCTCATGCGGCTGCGGTCGGCGAGTTCGCGCTGCTTCGCGAGGATGGCGTCGTTCGCCGCCTTCACGCAGCGCTGGATGTTGCCGGCGGCCAAAGAGGGGTCGTCGACGAAGGTGTCGAGCGCGGTGTCGACCGCGATGCGCGAGGCCAGCTCGCCGCCCGCGTTGCCGCCCACGCCGTCGCTCACCACGAAGCAGCCGTTGCGCTCGTCGAGGTGGTAACCGATGGCGTCCTGGTTGCCGCTGCGCTCGCCCACGCAGGAGAACTGCGAGGTCGAGATCGGCACGGCGAAGGACGACGAGGAAGAGCGGGCGGCTTCAACCACGGCGCGCCTCCTTCAGCCGTTCCATCTCCTTGTCGTAGGCCTGCTGGAAGGCGCGGCCGAACACGGCCTGGAAATCGTCCTCCACGGCCGACGTGGTCTCGGCATGCAGCGCCTGCAGCTGGCGCCACAGGCGCGCCTCGCGGCCACCGGGCAGCAACTTCTCGCCGATGCCGCCGTCGTGCGGCGTGTCGCGGCTGAGCGCCGCGGGATCGAAGCGCTGCAGCAGCGTGAGCAGCGCGGCACGCATGCCGGCGACCATGCCGAGCTGGTGCGACTGCAGGTCGCCGAGCGCGTCGTGCACGGCGGCCTCGGGCGGCAGGAAGCCGGGCATGCGCGCGCCGAACATCTGCATCAGCACCGCGCGGCCGTTGGGCAGGATCTTGAACGGGTTGTTCTCCTCGTCCACGATCATCGTGATCTCGGCGCGGACCTCGCGCTTGAGCATGGCGCGCGATGACAGCAGCTCGATGGTGCCGTCGGTGAAGGCCCGCATGATGCGGCCCAGGCGCTGCATGGCCTCGATGTCGAGCGGCTGCTGGCCGGCGATCTCGGGCACGCCCGCGCCTTCGAGGAAAGCCTTGAAGAGGGCTTCGGACGAAGAGTCGGCAGTGGGTGCAGTGGGTGCAGGGGGTTGCGGCTGCGGTGGTGGCGTGGCCGGTGCGGCGACCACTGGCGGTGGCGCGGGAGGCGGTGGAGGAGGCGGTGGAGGAGGCGGTGGAGGAGGAGGTGCCTGCTCGATCGTCTCCACGGCGACGGCAGGTGCCGGCGCAGGCGCGGGAGGGGGTGCAGGCACGGGCGCGGGCGCCACCGGCAACGGCGGACGGAACTGCGCCGTCACCTCTCGCGCATGGTTCGAATGGCTGTACCCCGGCACGGCCGGCTTGTTGTTCTGCAGCAGGTCGAGCGCGGGGTGCACGTCGCCGGGCAGCCCGGCGTCGTGTTGCGTCAGCGCGGTCGGGCGCGGGTCGGACAGCGGCGAATGCGCGCTGTCGTCGGCCGCGAAGAAAGAGAGCGGGTCGACCCCGCGCCTGAGCGCGATGTCGGACATGTCCTGGGTCGCCTGCGGGTTCATTTCCGCGAGCGGGTCGATGGGGTTGCGGCGCGCCTGCGACGGCAGCTCGAAGGGCTCGTGCGCCATCGGGTCGGGCATGGGCGCGGGCGTGGTGTCGATGCGGCGCGGCGCGTTCGCGAGGATGGCGTCCCAGTCTTCGGCGGAAGGAATCTGCGACGAGGCCGGGGCTGCCGACTTCGGCGGTACCTGCGCGGGCATGGGTGGCGGGGGCGGTACCGGCACATGCACCTGAACGGCAGGCGAGGGAGGCGGTGGCACCGGCGCGCGCGGCATCGGCATGGGCGGCGGCATTGCCACGGTGGGCTGCGTTTCGCCGATGGGCAGGGCGCCTTCGCCGAACAGGTCGGAGAACACGTCGGAGCCTGAAGAAGCCGGCAGCAAGGCGTCGATGGGCGCGGACGAAGCCGGCGCCGGCGCGAACGGCTGTGGCGCCGGCATCGAAGCAGGAGGAGGGAGAGAGGGCGGTGGCGATGGCGGCGGCGGCGGCGGCGCAGCCACCACGGCCGGCGCTGCGCGCTGCGCGCTCGCGGCCTCCAGGACGTAGCTGCCGATCGCCACGCGGTCGCCGTCGGCCACGCGGGCCTCCTGCTCGTGCACCAGTGTTTGCCCGTTGACGCTGATGGGCAGCACCGCGCTCATGTTGCGAAGCACCGCCGAGCCGTCTTCGTCGAAGCGCACCGTGGCTTGCAGGCGAGAGATCTGTCGCTGCTCGTCGGGCAGCACGAGGTGGTTGTCGGGGCTGCGCCCGATCGTTCCTCCGGGTGCGGCCAGCAGCGCCGAGGGGCCCGAGGCCACCGGCTTGCCGGCATGTTCGATCACCGTCCAACGCATGGCATCTCCATGTTCTTGTGGCGCCCGCGCAAGGTGCGCAGGGCGCGGGGACCGGCGTGGCCGGTCAACGCTTCATTCGCTTCGCGGCTTCGAAGGCCGGGCCCCACACGGGGTGCTTGCGCTCGGCCACGTTGAGGTCGAAGTTCGGGAAGGCGTCGAGGATCTTGCGGAACTGCGCGCGGCACTCGGGCACCTGGTTGGCCACGCAGTAGCTGAAGGCCTCGAGCTTCATCGCGTCGAGGCGCGTGGCCGGCTCCGCGCCGTCGAACACCGACACGCCTCCGCTCTTGAGCGTGCTGATGGCCTTGGCGTAGTCGCCTTCGTCATAGGCCTGTTGCGCGCGCTCGAGGGTGGTGCGCGCAACCTGCTGGCTCAGGCGCTCGGGTTGCGGTGCGGGCTCGGGCGGCGGCGGGGTCGTGCAACCCGTGATCACGCAAAGAGTGAACGCCAGAGCAGGCAGACATGACTTCAATCTTCTCTCCTACTTTGCGAAAGCAATGTTCGAGGCAGTGTGCCGCAGTGTTGCGACAGCGACGCTGATGCGCATGGTGAATGCGCATGACTTCGATAATATAGGCCGCGAACCAGCCAGGGAGATATCAATGCATCGACGAAGCCTGCTGCAAGGCGCACTTGCATCCACACCGTTGTTGGCGGGCCTCAGTGGGTGCGCTTCCACGGCAAAGTCATTGCCCACACCGTATGCCGTCACCGTGCGCATCGACGACGGCGTGAACCCCGACGGACGCGGCCAGGCAGCGCCCATCCTGGTGAAGGTGTTCGAGCTGAAATCTTCCGGCAACTTCGAGACGGCAGACTACTTTGCACTACAGGACCGCGACCGCGAGACGCTGGCAACGGAACTCGTGAACGCCGACCAGGCCATCATGCGCAGCGGCGAGGAGCGCGTCTTCAAGCGCGAGGCGGGTCTCGATTCGCGCGCCATCGGCATCATCGCGGGCTATCGCAAGCTGGAAGCCGCGCGCTGGCGCATCGTGCTGCCGCTCAAGGAGCCGAAGCAGACGAACCTGTACAAGGTCTGGCAGTTCTCGCCGAGCGAGCAGGCCGTACAGGTCGTGGTGCGCAAGAGTGGCATCGAGGTGCTACCAAGTCGTTAATTTTCTGTGCTCCCTAGTACGAAAGTGCGAGAAATCCGCGCTTGAAAAGCGGTGCAAATCGTAAGACGCGCCGTGTAGCATCGGAGCAAAAAAATCGTTCGATGGGAGGGCGTCCGTGCATGCGCCTTCCGCTTCCATGTGAGCACTCCCAGGAGGTTCTTTGGTGACAGTTCGCAATCAGGGCGCTGGAAGAAACGGCGTTCATCCGCAGGCGTTGGCGAATAGGGTGGTGTGGTCCGAGGGCATGTACCTGCGGCCGCAGCATTTCCAGCAGCTCGAGCGTTACGTCGAGCAATACGTGACGCGTCGCACCGCCGGCCTGCAAGGCGCTTATTGGGGTTGGCTGCATCTCGAGATAGATCGCGATGCCTATGCGCTGGGCCGTGTGTCGCTGCTCGGCGGCGCGGGCGTACTGCCCGATGGCACGCCGTTCTCCTTCGGTGCCGAAGACGCACCGCTGCCCTATGAAGTGCCCAACGACCTGACCGATGAGCTCATCGTGCTCGCACTGCCGCTGCGCAGGCCGGGCAGCGAAGAGATCATCTTCGCGGAGGACGAAGGTTCGGCCGCGCGCTTCGGCGTGATCGAGCGCGAGGTGAACGACGGCAACGCGGTCGCGCTGGGGCCGGCGGTGCTGCAGCTTGCCGCGCCGCGCCTGCGCCTTGCGCGCGCGTCATCGCTCACTGCCGAATGGCAGGCCATCGGCGCGGTGCGCGTGATCGAACGCCGCACCGACCACAAGCTGGTGGTCGACGCCAACTACATTCCGCCGGTGCTCGATGCTTCCGCGCACACCATGCTGCGCAGCATGATCGCGGAGCTGCACGGCCTGCTCACGCAGCGGTCCGAGGCACTGGCCTCGCGGCTGTCGCAGCCCGGGCGCGGCGGCGTGAGCGAGGTGTCCGACTTCCTGCTGCTGGAGCTGGTCAATCGCTATCTCGCGCTCACGTGGCATGCACAGCAGGCGGTTCAGGTGCACCCCGAGCAGCTGTTCATCGACTGGCTCAAGCTGGCCTGCCACCTGGCGACGCACACTTCGCCAACGCGGCGCCCGGTGCTGTGGCCGGTGTACGACCACGACAACCTCAACGAAAGCATTCGTCCGCTGATGGAAGAGCTGCGGCGTTCGCTGTCGGCCGTGCTCGAGCAGAGCGCGATCGCCATCGAGCTCGAGGAGCGCAGCCACGGCGTGCGCGTGGGCCGCATGCCCGACCCGGTGCTGGTGCGCAACGCGGGCTTCGTGCTTGCGGTGCATGCCGACCTGCCGGCCGACGCCATCCAGCAGCGCTTCCCCACGCAGGTGAAGATCGGCTCTGTCGAGCGCATCCGCGACCTCGTGCAGCTGCAGCTGCCGGGCGTGACCGTGCGCCCGCTGCCGGTGGCGCCCAGGCAGATTCCGTACAACGCGGGCTACCACTACTTCGAACTCGACAAGAGCGGCGACATGTGGCGCCAGCTCGAGAAGTCGGGCGGCGTGGCCATGCACCTGGCCGGTGACTTTCCCGGGCTGGCCATGGAGTTCTGGGCCATCCGTCCGTGAGGGACTCTATGAACGGTGTGAACGACATGGCCGTCGGCGCGGGAGGTTTCGTGCCGCCGAATCCAGGGGGTGGGGGCGCTGCGGACCCGGGCGGCATGCCCGCGGCGCAACGCGGCATGGGCGCGCAGCCCGAGTCATTCACCGCATGGCACGACGCGCGGCGTCCGCATGCGGGCGACACGGCGCTCGCGGGCAACAACCCGCTGGTGGCGGCCGCCAATCCATTGCTCGACCTGATTCCGCAGATCCGCGCAACCGGCCATCACCCCGCGCCGGCGCAGTTGCGCGAGCACCTGGTCGACGAGGTGCGCCGCTTCGAGACGCGCGCGCAGCAGGCGGGCATCGCGCCCGAGGTGATCATCGGCGCGCGCTACTGCCTGTGCACGGCGGTGGACGAGGCCGCCGCGCTCACACCGTGGGGCGGCAGCATCTGGTCGTCGCAGAGCCTGCTGGTGATGTTCCACAACGAAACCTGGGGCGGCGAGAAATTCTTCCAGCTGCTGTCGCGGCTGGTGCAGAACCCGCAGCAGCACCTGCACCTGATCGAGCTCATCTACTTCTGCCTGGTGCTGGGCTTCGAGGGGCGCTTCCGCGTCATCGACAACGGTCGCTCGCAGCTCGAAACGCTCAAGCAGCGCCTGCTGCAGATCATCCGGCAGACGCGCGGCGAGATCGCGGTGCCGCTGTCGCCGCACTGGCAGGACGCGAGCGCGCCGGTGCGCCGCGCGCGCAACTGGCTGCCGGTGTGGGCCGTGGGCGCGGTGGCGGCGGTGCTGCTGCTGGTGGCGTTCGCGCTGCTCACGTTCAACCTGGCGGGCACGTCCGACGGCGCCTTCGCGGCCGTCAACGCAGTGCGGCTGCCGCAGACCGCGCGCGCCGTGGTCATGCCCGCGCCCACGCCGCGCCTGCAGCGCTTCCTGGAGCCCGAAATCCGCGACGGCCTGCTCACGGTGCGCGACGAGGCCGACCGCAGCGTGGTGGTGCTGCGCGGCGACGGCCTGTTCGCATCGGGCTCCGACCGCGTGCTCGACCGCTATGCGCCGGTGCTCGCGCGCGTGGCCGATGCGCTCAACGCCGTCGAAGGCAATGTGCTCATCAGCGGCTTCAGCGACGACCAGCCGATCCGCAGCGTGCGCTTTCCGTCGAACTGGCAACTCTCGCAGGCCCGCGCCGACGCGGTGAAAAAGATGATCGCCACGCGCCTTTCGAAGCCCGAGCGCCTGCGCGCCGAAGGCCGCGGCGACGCCGACCCCATCGCGCCCAACGACTCGCCGGCCAACCGCGCGCGCAACCGTCGCGTCGAGGTCACGCTGCTGGTGGCGCCGGTGGCAGGCGTACCCGCGCCTGCGGCACAACAGCCGGGAGGAGCCCGCTGATGCTGCGCGCCATCTTCCGTTTTCTCATCAGCCGCGACCTCTGGGTGTTCCTGGGGCTGGTCGCGCTCGCGTTCCTGATCTGGATCATCGGCCCAGCCATCGCGGTGGGCCGCTACCGCCCGCTCGAAGACGAGATCGTGCGCATCGCCGTCATCGCGCTGATGTTCGTGGTGTGGCTCGCGCGGCTGGTCTACCGCAAGTGGCGCGAGCACCGCCTCAATGCGCAGCTGCTGAACCAGCTGCGCACGCCTTCCAAGAAGGAGAAAGAGGCCAAGCCCGAGGACGCGCCCGAGATCAAGGAGCTGCAGAGCGGCTTCACCGACGCCACGGCCATCCTCAAGAACATGCGCTTCGGGCAGGGGGCGGACGGCAAGCCCGCCAGCCGCTTCTCGGTGTTCGACCGGCAGTACCTGTACCAGCTGCCCTGGTACATCTTCATCGGCGCGCCGGGCTCGGGCAAGACCACGGCGCTGGTCAACTCCGACCTCGACTTCCCGCTGGCCGACCAACTCGGCAAGGCGGCCGTGCGCGGCATCGGCGGCACGCGCAACTGCGACTGGTGGTTCACCAACGAGGCGGTGCTCATCGACACCGCCGGGCGCTACACCACGCACGAGAGCAACCGCGAGACCGACGAGAGCGAGTGGAAGGGCTTCCTCGAACTGCTCAAGAAGTTCCGCCCGCGCCAGCCCATCAACGGTGCGATCCTCACCATCAGCATCGCCGACCTGCCGCTGGCCGACGACGCGCAGCGCGCGCGCCACGCAATGGCGCTGCGCAAGCGGCTGCTGGAGCTGCGCAACGACCTGGGCATCGACTTTCCGGTGTACGTGCTGGTCACCAAGACCGACCTGCTGGCGGGCTTCAACGAATACTTCGGCTCGCTGGGCCGCGCCGAGCGCCAGCAGGTGTGGGGCTTCACCTTCCCCATCGAAGGCAATGCCGCCAACAGGAACGCGAAGGCCGGCAAGGGCGCGGCCCCGCTGAAGGGCGGCGACCTGCGCGAGCGCTTCCACCAGGAATACAGGCTGCTGCACCAGCGCCTGGACGAACGCCTGCCCGAGCTGCTGGCGGCCGAGCCCGACCCGATGCGGCGCGCGCAGGCCTACCTGCTGCCGCAGCAGTTCGCGAGCTTCGAGGACATCCTCGGCACCTTCCTGGCCGACGTGTTCAATCCGTCGAAGTTCGAGGCCGCGTCGATGCTGCGCGGCGTGTACTTCACCAGCGGCACGCAGGAAGGCACGGCCTTCGACCGCGTGATGGGCGCCATCAAGCGCTACCTGCAGGTCAACGCACCGCCCGCGCCGCCGCCGGGCCCGGGCAAGAGCTACTTCCTGAAGGAACTGCTGCAGCAGGTGATCTTCCGCGACGCGGGCGTGGCCGGCACCAACCTGCGCTGGTACCGGCGCAAGCGCGCCATCGACATCGCGGGCTACAGCCTGATCGGCGTGCTGCTGGTGGTGCTGCTGGGCGCGTGCGTGAACAGCTGGCGCAACAACAAGGACTACGTGGCCGAGGTCGACGGCAACGCCAAGGCCTTCAACAAGGCGGCGGCGCGCGGCGAGCTGCCGACGGTGGTCGATTCGGGCGGCGACATCGCGAGTTCGCTGCTGATCCTCGACCGGCTGCGCGACCTGCCGAAGTCGAGCCACTTCGACGTCGGCGATCCGCCGCTGTCGTACCGCTTCGGCCTCTACCAGGGCGAGAAGCTGCAGGCCGCCACCGACGGCGTCTACCAGCGTGCCCTGGAAACCGTGCTGCTGCCGCAGGCCGCGCAGCGCGTGGAGCAGTCGCTGCGCGAGGCCTCGAAGAACGACGCCGAATACAGCTACGAGGCGCTCAAGGCCTACCTGATGCTGTTCGACGCCGAGCGCTACGACGCCGATTTCCTGCAGGCCTGGCTGCTGAGCGACGTGGACCGCAAGATCGGCGCGTCGCTCACGCGCGAACAGCGCACCAACCTCGAGTCGCACCTGAAGGCGCTGTTCGCGGGCCGCGTGCTGACTTCGCCCTTCGCGAAGGACGAGCGCCTCATCACCCAGACGCGCGAGCGCCTGGCCGGCGTGCCGCTGGCGCAGCGCTCCTATGCGCGGCTGCGGCGCATCCTGCTGCAGACCAGCCCGCCCAACGCCTTCACCATCGCGGAGGCGGGCGGCGCCGAATCGGCGCTGGTGATCCGCCGCGCGAGCGGCAAGCCGCTGACCGACGGCATTCCCACGCTCTTCACCTACCGCGGCTACTGGGACATCTTCGACAAGCGCATGGCCGAGACCACGCTGTCGCTCGAGCAGGAAGACCGCTGGGTGCTGCAGATCCGCGCGCCGGGCATTGCCGACATCACCTCGCGCGAACTGCTGCTGCGCGAAGTGCGCAGGCTCTATCTGACCGATTACATCCGCGTGTGGGACGAGTACCTCACCGACATCCGGCTGGCAGACAGCCGCTCGCTGCTGCAGAGCATCCAGATGACGCGCGTGCTCTCGACCTCGGAGTCGCCGATGTCGCGCATCATCCGCGGCGCCGCGCGCGAGACCGACCTGCTGCGCAACCACGACGAGGCCGCGCGCAGCCTGCTCGACCAGGCGCAGAACCGCGTGGCCAGCACGCGCGAGCGCATCGAGCAGCTCATCGGCCAGCCCGATGGCAGCCAGCGCCGCAATGCGCAGGTGGACAGGCCCGAGTCGCTGGTCGACAACCACTTCGAGCCGCTGCGCCGCATGGTGACGGCACCCAAGCAGGGCGGGCAGGCGCCCATCGACGCGACCGCCGCGCTCATCAACGAGCTCTACACCTTCCTCACGGCCACCGACACCGCGCTGCGCAGCGGCAACATCCCGCCGTCGAGCGACGCCGTCACCAAGGTGCAGGCGGAAGCGGGGCGCCTGCCGGTGCCGTTCCAGGGCATGCTCAACGACCTGTCGGCCACCGCGTCGTCGAAGGCGGCGGCGGTGACGCGGCAGAACATCGGCCAGAGCGCGGCCGCCAGCATCGGCACGTTCTGCAACCAGGCCATCGCGGGGCGCTACCCGTTCTCGCGCGGCTCCAGCCGCGACGTGGCCTCGGGCGACTTCGCGCAGCTGTTCGCGCCGGGCGGGATGATGGACGACTTCTTCCAGAAGAACCTCATCACCCAGGTCGACACCTCGGTCAACCCGTGGGCCTTCAAGCGCGGCGTGGACGGCAGCGCCGCGGGGCGCTCGGCCTACCTCGATTCGTTCCAGAAGGCGCAGGCGATCCGCGACGTGTTCTTCTCGGGCATGGCGGGCGGGCGCACGCCGTCGTTCACGCTCGACATCCGTCCCGAGGACATGGACGCCGCGCTCACGCAGTTCACGCTCGACGTCGACGGCCAGACAGTGCGCTATGCGCATGGCCCGCAGGCGCCCAGCACCGTCAAGTGGCCCGGGCCGCGCAACAGCAACCAGGTGCGCCTGCAGGTGACAACCGCCAACGGCACGCCCGCCGGCGGCATCGTGACCGAGGGGCCGTGGGCGCTGCACCGCCTGTTCGACAAGGCCTCCATTTCGTCGGGCAGATCCCCCGAATCCTTCACCGCGACCTTCGACCTGCAGGGCAAGAAGGTGGTGCTGGCGGTAACGGCCAACAGCGTCTACAACCCGCTTCGCCTTGCGCAGATGAACAGCTTCTCGTGCCCCGGGAAATCATGAGCACCCCCAGGCTTCGCGCACTTCGTGCCGCTTCTCCGCCCTCCGTGCAGGGGGCAACACCGGCGGCCCGGCAAAGCCGGTTCCGCGGTGCTCTTGGCATATGCCGCGAGGTTGTCGGGAGGCATACGCAATGAACAGCAGCATTCCCCCGCAGGCCTGGGTGCCCGTCGACGAACAGATCGGCTGGTACGGCAAGCTGCCCGCCGCCGGCGACTTTCTCTACCGCCGCATGCCGCGCGAACTGCAGGCGTGGTGGGACCGCTGGATGCAGAACGGCCTGGGCAGCTTCAAGCGCTGGCCCGACGCCATGACGCGGCACTACGCCGTGGCGCCGGTGTGGAACTTCGCGATTCCCGCCACGCAGGGCGTCGATGCCGTGCAGTTCGGCTGCCTCGCGCCGAGCTGCGACCGCGTGGGCCGCTACTACCCGGTGTGCGTCACCCTGCAGGTGGCCGCGCGCAACTACCGGCCGTCGGTGCTGGAGGGCTCGGCAGCGTGGTACTGGCAATGCGGCAGCGCGCTGCTGCAGGCCATCCGCCACGGCGTGGCGCCGGACCAGTTCGACGGCCAGGTGCTGGCCGCGGGCCGCGCCGGCTTTCACACGGCCAGCGGCGGCTCGGACGACATTCTCTCGATCCTCGGGCCTACAGCGGGTGGCGCGAGCGCCCAGCAGCGGCTCGGCTGGCCGGAGCTTCCACTGTGTTTCGACCCGCTCGGCAGCACCAGCTACTGGTGGACCAACCAGGCCGACGGTTCGCCGTTGCGCACCGCGGCCCATGGCGGCGGGCTCAACACACCGCTGTTTTCCAAGTTGTTTTCGCAGGGGCATGTGCCATGGGCATGAAAAGCCGACATCCCGAGGGAGGAGAAGACGCATGAGCACCACGCAGGGCAGCGCAGGCGCGGCGGCCGATACGCCAGCCGATGAACGCCCGCATCCGCTGGAGCCGGGCCACCGGCTCGATGAATTCGAACTGCTCGAGGTGATCGGCGAGGGCGGCTTCGGCATCGTCTACCGCGCGTACGACCACTCGCTGCAGCGCGAAGTGGCCATCAAGGAATACATGCCGTCGATGCTCGCGCGCCGCGTGGGCGACGACAGCGTGCTCGTGCGCTCCGAGCGCCTCGCGGCCACCTTCCAGGCGGGGCTGCGCAGTTTCATCAACGAGGCGCGCACACTCGCGCAGTTCAGCCATCCCGCGCTCGTGCGCGTGCATCGTTTCTGGGAGGCCAACTCGACCGCCTACATGGCGATCCAGCTCTACAAGGGCCGCACCCTGAGGCGCCTTGCCGAAGACGAACCCGGCCGCATTAACGAGGCTTGGCTGCTCGGCATGCTGGGGCCGCTGCTGGGGGCACTGGAGACGCTGCACCGCAGCCAGTGCTTCCACCGCGACATCGCGCCCGACAACATCTTCATCCAGCCCGACGACCTGCCGGTGCTGCTCGATTTCGGCGCGGCGCGAAAGTCCATCGCCGACCTGGTCGACGAGGTGGCGGTGATGGTGAAGTCGGGCTACTCGCCCATCGAGCAGTACGCCGACGACAACACCCTGCTGCAGGGCCCCTGGACCGACCTGTACGCGCTGGGCGCCGTGCTCTACCGTGCGGTGACCGGCCATCCGCCGCCCTCGGCCGTGGTGCGCAGCGTGCAGGACGCCTACGTGCCGCTGTCTTCGATGGGCCGCGACGACCTGAGCCCGGGCTTCTGCGCCGCGGTCGACCACACCCTGGCCGTGCACAGCAAGGACCGCACGCAGACCGTGGCCGCCTTCGCCGCAGAACTGGGGCTGGTCAAGCTGGGCGACATCTATGTGAGCGGCATGGGCGTGCCGGCGGTGATCATTCCTGCGGCGCCCGTGTCGTCGACACCTCCGCCTCCGCCGCTCGCGCCGCAGCAGTTCTCGCCGATGTCGGGGCCGGTGCCGCTGGAACCCTTGCCGGTGGCTGCCGTCGAGGCGCCGGCCCCGGCACCGGCGCCGGCAGTGAAGAAGACCAGGACGCAGAAAGCTGCGTCGTCGCGCCGTCCGCCCTGGGTCATGGTGGGTGTGCTGGTGTTCGCGCTCGTGGCCGTGGGTGGCTGGATCGGGCTGCGCCTGACCTCCGGCATGAAGCCGCAGCAGACCTCCACCGCGATGGTGCCGGTGCCGCCGCCGGCTTCGCCGATGTCGAGCAACATGTCGCCGCCCGCGGTGATGCCTCCGCCGGCCACCGATGCCGGTGCCGCATCGGGCACGCCGGCAGCAGCCACTCCGCCTGTCACCGATGGAGGCCCGACGACGGCCCCGGCCGCTGTTGGCGGCAGCGCCGGCACCACGGTCGCCGGTGCGCCGGCCGCAACGCCTGCCACGCCGGCCGGCGCACCGCTGACGCCGATCGAGAACGTGCCGGTCAATCCGCCGGCCACGACACCGGCCGATACGGCGCTTGCGACCGCCGAGGCGGAAGACTGGAGCCTGGCCCAGGCCGAGAACACACGCGAAGGCTACGAGGCCTACCTGCGCCGCTACCGCCGAGGGCTGCACGCCCGCGACGCCCGCAACGCCATTGCCGAGCTGAACCGGCTGTCTCCTCCCACGGTGCCGGCCGCGCCCGACGCGACCGCCGCCGCACCGGGCATGGGCCGCGTGGTGCTCAACATCCGCCCCTGGGGCCAGGTCTTCGTCGACGGCGCCGACCGCGGCGTGAGCCCGCCGCTCAAGTCGCTGCCGCTGCGTCCCGGCATCTACAACATCGAGGTGCGCAACGGCGACCTCGAGGTGTATCGGCAACGGGTGACCGTGCAGGACAGCAAGTCGGCGCCTGTGGTGAGTCACGAGTTCAAGTAGCGGGCTGCAGCTGCCTCCGGATTCTTCAGGCGCTGCCCCGCAGCGCCCGCCGGTACTGCACCGCCTCCGCCAGATGCTCCACCTGCACCGCCTGCGCCGACCCCAGGTCCGCGATCGTGCGTGCCACCTTCAGCGCGCGGTGCGTGCTGCGCGCGGACCATCCCAGCTTGGCCGCCGCGTTGAACATGAACTTGCGGGCCGCATCGTCGAGGCCGGCGTGCTGGTCGATCGCGCTGCCCTGCAGCGACTGGTTGGCGTACCCCTGGCGCTGCATCGCACGTTCGCGCGCGGCGATCACCCGGCCGCGGATGCTCTCCGTCGATTCGCCGGGGGGCGCGTCTAGCAGTTGCTGCGCCGACACCGCGGGCACCTCGATGTGCAGGTCGATGCGGTCGAGCAGCGGGCCGCTGAGCTTGCCCTGGTAGCGCGAGATCTGGTCGGGCGTGCAGCGGCAGGCTTTTGAAGCGGAACCCAGGTAGCCGCAAGGGCAGGGGTTCATCGCGGCGATCAACTGGAATCTGGCCGGGAATTCGGCACTCCGGGCGGCGCGGGCAATGGTGATGGTGCCGGTTTCCAGCGGCTCCCGCAGCGCCTCCAGCGCCGAGCGGGCGAATTCCGGAAACTCGTCCAAGAAGAGAACGCCGTGGTGCGCGCGCGAGATCTCTCCGGGCCGGGGCGGAGAACCGCCACCTACGAGTGCCACCGCGCTGGACGTGTGATGCGGCGCAGACGTGGGCCGGAGCATCCAGCGCTCCGTCGCGAAGCGGCCGCCCAGGCTGGCCACCGCCGCGCTCTCGAGCGCCTCCTCGATGCTCATGGCCGGCAGCAGCCCCGCGAAGCGCTGCGCGAGCATCGACTTGCCCGATCCCGGCTCGCCCATCATCAGCAGGCTGTGGCCGCCGGCCGCGGCGATTTCCAGCGCGCGTTTGGCGCCCGCGTGCCCCTTGACGTCGGCCAGGTCGGCGTAGCGCGGTGCGCTGGCGCCGGGCGCCGCACGGATCCGCGCCCAGCCGTCGGGCGGCGGATCGGGCCATTGCGAGGCTGCCTCGGTGTCGACCACGAACTGCCGCACCACATCCAGCAGATGCCGTGCGCCATAGACCTCGCCGTCGGGCACCAGAGCGGCCTCGTGCGCACTGTCCAGGGGCAGCACCAGCCGCGTCGCCACGCCGCGCGTGTGCAGGGCCAGCGCCATGGCCAGGGCGCCGCGCACCGGCCTCAGCTCGCCCGAGAGCGACAGTTCGCCCGCGAACTCGTGTCCGGCCAGCCTGGCGCCGTCGATCTGCCCGCTGGCCGCGAGGATGCCCAGCGCGATGGGCAGGTCGAAGCGCCCGGAGTCCTTGGGCAGGTCCGCGGGGGCCAGGTTCACCACTATCTTCTTGTTGTTGGGGTATTCGAGCCCCGCGTTCTGGATAGCCGAGCGCACGCGTTCGCGGGCTTCCTTGACCTCGGTTTCCGCCAGGCCGACCAGCGTGAAGCTGGGCAGGCCGTTGGCCAGATGCACCTCGACCGTGACACTGGCCGCTTCCAGCCCCAGCAAGGCTCGGCCCTGCACCAAAGACAAACTCATTTCTCTCCCTGTCCCCAAGATGGTGCGTCCATCTGTGGTGTGTCCGCGGTGGTGCGAACCTGTTGAAAGCCGCAACCGCTCGAAACAAGCGTTGTAACGATTTCGCTCACAACACGACGCGGGCGAGTCGCATGGGGCACAGGTATTTGTGCAGTTTGGCACGCTCCCTGCTTTGAGCCTCTCAGGTCCAACAACACACTTGCGAGGAGTTTCCCGATGACGCACCGTACCGCCGCCAAGGCGATGATCGTTCTGGCCGCTGCATTGACCGCTTCGGGCGCAGCCCTGGCCCAGGCGACGACCGATGCCCCGGCCGCCGCGCCCGCCCCGGATTTCACGGGCAACGTCTCGCTGACCACGAACTACAAGTTCCGCGGCCAGGACCAGGACATGATCGGCAAGAACGACTACGCCAAGACCAAGGGCTTCAAGCCCGCGATCCAGGGCGGCTTCGACTACGCCTTCGGCAGCAGCGGCTTCTACGTGGGCAACTGGAACTCCAGCGTCAACTGGCAGAAGGGCAACAGCATCGAGAGCGACATCTACGGCGGCTACAAGTTCAAGGCCGGCCCGCTCGACATGGACGTGGGTGCGCTCACCTACATCTACCCGGGCAACTCGGCGGGCAACACCACCGAGCTGTACGTCGGCGCGACCTATGCCAACGAAACCTTCGGTTCGTTCACCGCCAAGTACTCGCACACCGTGTCGAAGGACTACTTCGGCTACGCCGGCAACAAGGCCGGCTCGGGCCTGAAGGGCACCAACACCGGCTACCTGAACCTGTCGTACAGCAAGGAAATCGTGCCCAAGGTCACGCTGAAGGCGGCCGTGGGCTACACCAACATGTCCAGCGACATCCGCAGCCTGGGCTACAAGAGCTACGTGGACTACAACGTGGGCGCGAGCTACGACTTCGGCAACGGCCTGTCGCTGACCGGCTCGGTGCAGGGCGCCAACAAGAAGAGCTCGTACCTCGCGGTGTCCAACCCGGGCATCGACCTCGGCTTCGGCCCCATCGGCCAGACCACCTACTCGCCGAACAAGGCGCGCTTCATCCTCACGCTGACGAAGACGCTGTAAGCAGCAGAACAACGAGATGCGGCCCAAGCTGCCGCATCGTTTCATTTCCATCCAAAGGAGAAAACTCATGAAGCTGGTCACAGCCATCATCAAACCGTTCAAGCTCGACGAGGTGCGCGAAGCACTGTCGGCCATCGGCGTGCAGGGGATCACCGTCACCGAGGTGAAGGGCTTCGGACGCCAGAAGGGCCACACCGAGCTCTACCGCGGCGCGGAGTACGTGGTCGACTTCCTGCCCAAGGTGAAGATCGAGGCGGCCGTCTCCGACGACCTCGTGGATCGCGTGATCGAAGCCGTCGAAGGCGCCGCCCGTACCGGCAAGATCGGCGACGGCAAGATTTTTGTCTACAACCTCGAGCAGGTCGTTCGCATCCGCACCGGCGAAACGGGCCGCGAAGCCCTCTGATCGAGTCCTGGCCCGAAAGAACAACGATTATGAAAAAACTGCTTGTCTCTCTTGCGCTCGGCTTGAGCGTGCTTGCCGCCGGTACTTCCGGCTTCGCACAGACCCCGGCAGCGCCTGCTGCCGAGGCACCGGCCGCAACGGCTCCCGCAGCGGCAGCGCCCGCCGCGGCGGCTCCGGCCGATGCAGCCGCGGCACCCGCCGCAGCGGCGCCCGCGGCCGCACCCGCCGCTGCCCCGGCTCCGAAGATCGACTCCGGCGACACCGCCTGGATGCTGACTTCGACCCTCCTCGTGATCCTGATGACCATCCCCGGCCTCGCGCTGTTCTACGGCGGCCTGGGCCGTTCGAAGAACATGCTGTCGGTGCTGATGCAGGTCTTCGTGATCTTCTCGCTCATCAGCATCCTGTGGGCCGTCTACGGCTACAGCCTGGCCTTCTCGGGTGACGGCAACTTCTTCGGAGGATTCGACAAGATCTTCATGAAGGGCATCACGCAGGAAACCTTCGGTGCGCTGACCACCATTCCCGAATACGTGTTCGTCGCCTTCCAGGGCACGTTCGCGGCCATCACCGTGGCGCTGATCGTCGGCGCCTTCGCGGAGCGCGCCAAGTTCTCGGCCGTGCTGCTGTTCTCGGTGCTGTGGTTCACCTTCAGCTACGTGCCGATCGCCCACATCGTGTGGGGCGGCGGCCTGCTGGGCAAGGACGGCGCGCTGGACTTCGCCGGCGGCACCGTGGTGCACATCAACGCCGGTGTGGCCGGTCTCGTGGGTGCCTACATGGTCGGCAAGCGCGTCGGCTACGGCAAGGAAGCGTTCACGCCTCACTCGCTCACGCTCACCATGGTCGGCGCTTCGCTGCTGTGGGTCGGCTGGTTCGGCTTCAACGCCGGCTCGGCTGGTGCCGCCAACGCCCTGGCCGGCCTGGCCTTCATCAACACGGTGCTCGCCACCGCTGCCGCCGCGCTGTCGTGGATCCTGGGCGAGAGCCTGCACAAGGGCAAGGCCTCGATGCTGGGTGCAGCATCCGGTGCCGTCGCCGGCCTCGTGGCCGTCACGCCCGCCGCCGGTTTCGTCGGCCCGATGGGTTCGATCGTGCTGGGCCTGCTGGCCGGCCTGGTCTGCCTGTGGGGTGTCGGCGGCCTGAAGCGCATGCTGGGTGCGGACGACGCGTTCGACGTGTTCGGCGTGCACGGCGTGGGCGGTATCCTGGGTGCCATCCTGACCGGCGTGTTCGCGGCCAAGGGCCTCGGCGGCACCGGCGGCGCGACGCCCGACACCTTCTCGATGGGCGCGCAAGTCTGGATCCAGATCAAGAGCGTGGCGCTCACGGTCGTGTGGTCCGGCGTGGTGGCCTTCATCGCCTACAAGATCGCCGACCTGACCCTCGGCCTGCGTGTGTCGGAAGAAGAAGAGCGCGAAGGCCTCGACATTTCTTCCCACGGCGAAACCGCATACAACAGGTAAACCGAAGCCCCCTTGCAGGGGGCAGCACCTGCGGCCCGGCAGAGCCGGTTCCGCGGTGCTACTGAACTGAAGAACAAGTTTTTCAAGCGAGGTCTCCTTTGGATGTTCAGCCCGCAAGCGCTCCGGCGCCGGCGGGCTTTTTTTTGGCCGCAGGCGCAATGGGCGGGAGCACAATCGGCCCACCATGTGGACCTCCATCGAAGACAGCCTCTGCGAGCTCGGCGAATCGCCGTTCTGGCACCCTCAGGAACGATCGCTCTACTGGCTCGACATTCCCGGCCGCGCCGTGCTGCGAACGCGCGGCGACATCGGCACGCCGGGCGCCACGGTCGAGCGCTGGGCCCTGCCCACCGAGCCCGGCTGCATGGCACCGGCGCGGCGCGGCGGCCTCGTCATTGCGCTGCGCGACGGCATCTACCGTGCGCGCGAATGGGGCGGCGAGCTGGCCGCGATGGCGCGCGTGGAGCACGACGTGCGCACCATGCGCTTCAACGACGGCAAGTGCGACGCGCTGGGCCGCTTCTGGGGCGGCTCGCTCAACGAGGCCAAGGACCGGCCCAACGCCGCGCTCTACTGCCTCGACGCGCGCAGCGACACCGGCATCTCGCCCACCATCACGCAGATGGCCAACCAGGCCACCACCGCCAACGGCCTCGCCTTCTCGCCCGACGCCCGCACCCTCTACTGGGCCGACACCGCGGCGCACGTGGTGCATGCATGGGACTGGGACGCCGAGGCCAATTCGCTCTCGCATGTGCGAGTGTTCCAGCAGTTCGGCGCCAAGCCCGAAGGCTGGACGCCCGCGTCGCCGCTGCACTACGACGGCCGCCCCGACGGCGCCACCATCGATGCGCAGGGCCACTACTGGGTGGCCATGTTCGAAGGCGCGCAGCTGCTGCGTTTTTCGCCCTCGGGCGAGCGCGTGGCCTCCGTCGCAGTACCGGTGCAGTGCCCGACCATGCCCTGCTTCGGCGGCGACGACCTGAAGACGCTGTTCGTCACCAGCGCCCGCAAGGGCCGCCCGGCTGACGAGATCGCGCAGCGCCCGGCCTCGGGCATGGTGATCGCGATGCGGGTCGACACGCCGGGACTGCCGGTGAGCTTCTTCGAAGACTGAAGGCCGAAGAGGGTTCTCAGGCGCGCATGGCTCTGCAGCACATTCCGCCGATCCAGTGCCTGCTGACCTTCGAGGCGGTGGCGCGGCTGCGGCATGCGGGCCGCGCGGCCGACGAGCTGTGCGTCACGCCCAGCGCGGTGAGCCACCGCATCCGCCAGCTCGAGGCGCACGTGGGCTTCAAGCTGTTCGGGCGCAGCGACTTCAGCCTCACGGCCGACGGCGCGGCCTATCTTGCGAACGTGCGCACCGGGCTTGCCGCACTGCAGGCCACGCCGTTGGGCGGCGGCGCGGCTCAGCGCGCGACGCGCCTTCGCATCGCCGTCACGCCGACCTTCAGCCGGCAGTTCCTCATGCCCCGGCTCGAGCTGTTCCGCAACATCTATCCCGACATCGAACTGGTGCTGCAGGTGTCCATTCCGCTGCTCGACGTGACGGCCGAGCAGGCCGACCTGGAGGTGCGCTACGGCCCCGGCGGGTACGCCGACTGCGAGCACCGCCTCGTGCTCGAGGAGCAGGTGGTGCCCTCCTGCAGCCCGAGCTACCTCAACGAGTTCGGGCCGTTCCACGGCTTTCGCAGCGCGGCCGAGATCGCAAGCGCGCGGCTGATCCGCAGCCCGCTCGAGCCCTGGGGCACCTGGTTCGCGAGCTGCGGGCTCGACCAGCCCGAGCCCCACGTCGGCTCGCAGTTCAACGACCTGGGGCTGGTGTACGACGCCGCTGCCAGCGGCTTCGGCGTGGCGCTGGTGCGCCAGAAGATGGGCGCGGCGTGGTTCGAGTCGGGGCGGCTGGTGGCGCTGTCCGACCGGGCGGTGGCGTCGCCGCACCGGCACTACATCTGCTGGCAGCCGGGCACGCTGGAACGCTGGGAGTGCGCGGCCTTCGCCGACTGGCTCGAACAGAGCCTGCGCTGACGCCGCCGGCAAAGTTCTCTCAAGCACCCGGCAAAAATCCATCAACCCGGGGCTGCCGGAATGTCCGTAGAGTGCGGTACACCCGAGACATCCGCGAACAGAAGAAAAGAGGCCCGCCGATGAACGCGCCGCTCACCCCCACGCACCACGATTCGCTACAGAAAACAGAGCGCCAGTCCCAGGTGGTCCGCGCGCTGCAGGCGCACCTGCCCGCCCACGCGCTGATCTGGCACGACGAAGACACGACGCCCTACGAGTGCGACGGCCTCACCGCCTACCGGGCGCGTCCGCTGGTGGTGGCCCTGCCCGAGACCGAGGCGCAGGTGGCCGCCGTGCTCAAGACCTGCCACCAGCTCGGCGTTCCCGTGGTGGCGCGCGGCGCGGGCACCGGGCTGTCGGGCGGCGCCATGCCGCACACCATGGGCGTGACGATGTCGCTCGCCAAGTTCAACCGCATCCTGAAGATCGACCCGGTGAGCCGCACGGCGGTGGTGCAGTGCGGCGTGCGCAACCTGGCCATCAGCGAGGCTGCCGCGCCCTTCAACCTCTATTACGCGCCCGATCCGTCCAGCCAGATCGCCTGCACCATCGGCGGCAACGTGGCCGAGAACTCGGGCGGCGTGCACTGCCTCAAGTACGGCCTGACGCTGCACAACGTGCTGCGCGTGCGCGGCTTCACGGCCGAGGGCGAGCCCATCGAGTTCGGCGGCGACGCGCTCGACGCACCGGGGCTCGACCTGCTCGCGCTGGTCATCGGCAGCGAGGGCATGCTGGCCGTGACCACCGAGGTCACCGTCAAGCTGGTGCCCAAGCCGCAGCTCGCGCGCTGCATCATGGCCAGCTTCGACGACGTGCGAAAGGCCGGCGACGCGGTGGCCGCGGTGATTGCGGCGGGCATCATCCCGGCGGGGCTGGAAATGATGGACAAGCCCATGACCGCCGCGGTCGAAGACTTCGTGCGCGCGGGCTACGACCTCGACGCCGCCGCCATCCTGCTGTGCGAATCGGACGGCACGCCCGAGGAGGTGGAAGAAGAAATCGGCCGCATGACCGCCGTGCTGCGCGGCTGCGGCGCCACCGCCATCGCCTGCAGCACCAGCGAGGAAGAGCGCATGAAGTTCTGGAGCGGGCGCAAGAACGCGTTTCCCGCATCGGGCCACATCAGCCCGGACTACATGTGCCTCGACTCCACGATTCCGCGCAAGCGGCTCGCCGACATTCTTCTGGCCATCCAGGAGATGGAGAAAAAATACAACCTGCGCTGCTGCAACGTGTTCCACGCGGGCGACGGCAACCTGCACCCGCTGGTGCTGTTCGACGCCAACGACCCCGACGAGCTGCACCGCTGCGAGCTCTTCGGCGCGGACATCCTGGAGACCAGCGTAGCCATGGGCGGCACGGTGTCGGGCGAGCATGGCGTGGGCGTGGAGAAGCTCAACAGCATGTGCGTGCAGTTCACTGCGGCGGAGAACGAGCAGATGTTCGGGGTGAAGCGCGCGTTCGATCCCGAAGGGATGCTGAACCCCGGCAAGGTGATCCCCACGCTGCAGCGCTGTGCCGAGTACGGCAAGCAGGTGGTGCGAGGGGGGAAGTTGTCGCATCCGGATCTGCCGAGGTTCTGATGAAGGGTTGTCTTGTTTTTTCTTGTCGGGCTCGTTCGGGGCGCGCTCACGCCGACGGGGTACCTTGCTCCGCGAATGTCCCCCGGCCTGCGGCCTCCTCCTTTATTTCGCTGCGCAAGGTACCCCGCCGTCGTGATCGATGGACGCAGCGGTTGATCCGACAGCACGGGGAGAGCGCCCGATGTGCACAGGGCGCCGGGTGCTCCCCGCAGCGAAATAAAGGAGGAGCCGAAGGCGGGGGACATTCGCGGAGGGGAGTACCCGGTGGCCTGTGCACTCGCCCCGAACAACAACATCAAAGACAACAAGCCCGATGAGCATCGACACCGCCCTCCACCAGATAGTCGAGCGCATCCGTGCCGCCGCGACACAAGCCACGCCCCTGTCCATTCGCGGCGGTGGCACGAAAGACTTCTACGGCGAAACGCCGCCAGGCGAGGTGCTCGACACGCGCTCGCTCACCGGCATCACCAGCTACGAACCGAGCGAACTGGTCGTCACCGTGCGGGCCGGAACGCCGCTTGCCGAACTCGAAGCGGCACTCGCCGACAAAGGCCAGTGCCTGCCTTTCGAACCGCCGCGCTTCGGCAACGACGGAACCGTCGGCGGCATGGTCGCGGCGGGGCTCAGTGGCCCTGCGCGAGCCAGCGTCGGGGCAGTGCGCGACTACGTGCTCGGCGCCACGCTCGTCAACGGACGCGGCGAGGTGCTGAGCTTCGGCGGCCAGGTGATGAAGAACGTCGCGGGCTATGACGTGTCGCGCGTGCTCGCGGGCTCGCTCGGCACGCTGGGCGTGATCGCGGAGGTGAGCCTCAAGGTGTTGCCTGTCCCGCCGGCCGAAGCCACGCTCGAATTCGCCTGCGGCCAGGCCGATGCGCTGCGGCTGCTCAACGAGTGGGGCGGCCGGCCGCTGCCGCTGAATGCGAGCTGCTGGTTCGAATACGCCGGCGCGGGCGCGCTGTACCTGCGGCTGCGCGGCGCCGTCGCCGCCGTGGAGGCCGCATGCGCGCATCTGGGCGGCGAGCGCAAGGACGACCTGCGCGCGGCCGCCGACTGGCAGTCGCTGCGCGACCAGCAGCTGCCGTGGTTCTCCGCCGACGAAGGCGGCGATGCGCTATGGCGCCTCAGCGTGCCGCAGACCGCGCCCGTGCTGGCGCTCGACGGCGCCGCCGCGCCGCTCATCGAATGGCACGGCGGCCAGCGCTGGTACAAGGCGCCGCCCGGGCAGGCCGTGCGCATCCGCGAGATCGCACGCGCGGCGGGCGGCCATGCCACGCTGTTCCGCCTGCCTGCCGCTGCCGCGCAAACCCACGTACCGCGGTTCGACAGCATGAGCGCGCCCATCGAACGCATCCAGCGCGCGCTGATGCGCGAGTTCGATCCGCACGGCCTCTTCCATCGCGGCCGCCTGCTCGCGTCCTCCTGAGCACGACAAGAACAACCATGCAAACCGAACTCGCCCCCGAATTCCGCGGCACCGACGAGGGCCGCGAGGCCGAAGCCATCCTGCGCAAATGCGTGCACTGCGGCTTCTGCACCGCCACTTGCCCGACCTACCAGCTGCTCGGCGACGAGCTCGACGGACCGCGCGGGCGCATCTACCTCATCAAGCAGGTGCTCGAAGGCAAGGCGCCGACGCGCAGCACGCAGCTGCACCTCGACCGCTGCCTCACCTGCCGCAATTGCGAGAGCACCTGCCCGAGCGGCGTGCAGTACGGCCACCTCGTCGACATCGGCCGCAAGATCGTCGACGAGAAAGTGCCGCGCCCCGCGGCCGAATCTGCGAAGCGCTGGCTGTTGAAGGAAGGCCTGCCGTCGCCGCTCTTCGGCCCCGCGATGAAGCTCGGCCAGGCTGTGCGCGGCCTGCTGCCCGAGGCCCTGAAGGCCAAGGTGCCCGCGAAGCAGGAAGCCGGTGCCTGGCCCACCGCCACGCATGCGCGCAAGGTGCTCATGCTCGCGGGCTGCGTGCAGCCGTCGATGATGCCGAACATCAACAGCGCCACCGCGCGCGTGCTCGACGCGGCCGGCATCCAGGCGCTGATTGCGCCCGAAGCGGGCTGCTGCGGCGCGGTGAAGTTCCACCTGAACGACCAGGACGGCGGCAAGGCGCAGATGCGCGCCAACATCGACGCCTGGTGGCCCTTCGTGGAGCGCAACGAGGTCGAGGCCATCGTCATGAACGCATCGGGCTGCGGCGTCACCGTGCGCGAGTACGGCCACATCCTCCAGCACGACACGGCCTACGCGCTGAAGGCCGCGCGCATCAGCGAACTCACGCGCGACCTGAGCGAGCTGCTGCCCGACCTCGTGCCCTTGCTAAAGGCCCGCGTGAAGGCGCCTGCGGGCGTGGTGGCCTATCACCCGCCCTGCACGCTGCAGCACGGCCAGAAGCTGCGCGGCGGCGTCGAGACGCAGCTGCGCGCGCTGGGCTTCGACATGCGCGTGGCCATGAACGAATCGCACCTGTGCTGCGGCTCGGCCGGCACTTACTCGGTGCTGCAGCCCGAGCTGGCCTACCCGCTGCGCGACCGCAAGCTCGGGCACCTGAAGCAGCTGCAGCCGAAGGTCATCGCCTCGGCCAACATCGGCTGCATCACGCACTTGCAAAGCGGCAGCGGCGACACGCCTGTGCGGCACTGGATCGAGCTGCTGGACGCCGCGCTGGACGCGGCCTGATCGCACAGCAGGGGAGGGCGCGGTCCGACTCGCGCGAAGGCGCGTGGCGGCGCATCATGGCGGCACCGATTTCGCAAGGAGCCAGTGCCATGTCCCATGTTTCCGCCCCCCTCGTTTCTTCTTCCAGGCTGCTGCGGCGCGCGCTGCTCGCGGGCATCTGCGCAGCCGGCGCCGTGGCGGCGCAGGCACAGGGCGCCATGCCGGCGTGGCAGGGCGCCGGCTCGGCACGCTATGTGTGCGGCGGCATCGGCTCGGACGAATCGCAGGCGATGCGCGCGGCCATGAAGGAACATCCGCTGGCGCTGCTGTTCGCACGTGCCGACGGCGCCTACCTGGCGAATGTGGACGTCACGATCAAGGGCGGCGACGCCAGCAACGCCGCGGCGCTGGCGTTCCGCGCCAACGGCCCGGTCTGCCTGGTCGACGTGCCCGCCGGGCGCTATGTCATCGATGCGTCCACGGCCGGTGGCGCCGCGAAGTCCCAGACGGTGACGGTGGGCAGCGGCGGCTCCAAGACCGCCGACTTCCGCTTCTGACGGCTTGCGGCGGGGTCAGCCCGCCGCCGCCAATGCCGCTTCCACGTCGCGCGTGAGCGAAGCCGGCGTGTCCAGCGGCGCATAGCGCTTGAGCACGGTGCCGTCGCGCCCGACCAGGAACTTCGTGAAGTTCCACTTGATGGCGGTGCTGCCCAGCAGGCCCGGCTTTTCCTTGGTGAGCCACTGGTACAGCGGCGCGGCATTGCTGCCGTTGACGTCGATCTTCTCCATCATCGGAAAGCTCACGCCGTAGTTCTTGGTGCAGAAGGCGCCGATTTCCTCATTGGTGCCCGGGTCCTGCGAGCCGAACTGGTTCGACGGGAAGCCCAGCACCGTGAGCCCCTGGTCCGCGTATTTTTCGTGCAGCGCCTCGAGGCCGGCGAACTGCGGCGTGAAGCCGCATTTGCTGGCCGTGTTCACGATCAGCAGCACCTTGCCCTTGAAGGCGGAGAGCTTCACCGGCTTGCCGTCGATCTGGTTGGCCTCGAAGTCGTAGATGCTGGTCATGCGGGTTTTTCCTCAGGTGGGAGCGGGAGCGCGATCATCGCGCGGCACGGGCGTTCGCGCAAACGCCGACCAGAGGGCGCCCAGCACGATCAGCGCGCCGCCCATCAGGATGCGCGAGTCCAGCGTGGCCGCGCCCAGCGCCACCGACGAGACGCTCGCGAACAGCACTTCCGACAGCATGATCACCGAGGTGGCGCTGGCCGCCAGCCGCGACGCGCCGTATTGCAGGCACACGTTGGCGACGATGAAGCCCGTGCCCAGCAGCGCGGCCCAGCCGAGCCAGCCGGGCGACGCCAGCATCGGCGAATCGATGGCGCCGAAGGCCGTGCCCGCCAGCGCGGCCACGCCCGCCACCGCGGAGCAGCCGCAGAACATGGCGAGCGCGCGCGATTCGCCCGGCGCCGCGCGCAAGCGGCGCAGCACGATGTTGGTCACCGCGAAGCTGAAGCCGGCGCCCACGCCCAGCCAGTCGGGCAGGCTCGACGGCACCGGCCAGTCGGTGCCCGGCGCCTTCAGCACCACCACCACGCCGGTGAGCGCCAGCGCCACCCGCGCCAGCGCGCCGCCGGTGGGCCGCTCGCCCAGCAGCAGCCAGCCCAGCAGCACGCTCCACAGCGGCATCAGGTAGAACAGCAGCACCACGCGTACCACGTCGCCCTGCGTCACCGCCCAGTTGAAGCCCACGTTGGTGAGCCCGGCCGCCAGCCCCAGCAGCACCAGCCCCGGAAAAGCCGCGAAGCCCCGCCAGGCGTGGCGCCGCACGAGACCCATCACGACCGCGATGGCCAGGTAGATCAGGCAGGTGGTCCACAGCGGATGCAGCCCATGGCCGGCCATCTGGCGGAACGGAAACCAGGCAACGCCCCAGACGAAGGCATTGAACATCAGTGCGAGGGCGGGCATGACGGCGCGTATTTTTCAGGAACACCGCGGAACCGGCTTTGCCGGGCCGCCGGTGTTGCCCCCGGCGAGGGGGTAGGCGAAGCGACACGAAGTGCGCGCAGCCTGGGGGAGTTCAATGATGCTTGTCGCTGCGGGCGATGGCCAGCAGGTGCTCGACTTCCTCGGGGTACTTCTTCAGGTTGTTCTCGTGCCAGCGCTTGATGATCCACATGCAGCCGGCCACCACGAGGCCGAATGCGCTGATCGCGCCGTAGGCCGACAGGCCCAGGCCGGTGCACACGCTGTAGAAGGCGCCCAGCAGCAGGATGCAGGCCTGCTCGTTGAAGTTCTGCACCGCGATGGAGCGGCCGGCGCCCATCAGGTTGTGGCCGCGGTGCTGCAGCAGCGCGTTCATCGGCACCACCAGGAAGCCGCCGAGGCCGCCCAGCATGATGAGGAACGGCACCGCCAGCCAGACGTTGCCGATGAAGTTCATCGCGATCACCATCAGCCCCATCGCGATGCCCATGGGGATCACGCGGGTGGCCATGTCCAGCCGCATGCGCATCGACGCCACGATGGCGCCCACGGCGGTGCCGATGGTCACCACGCCGGTCAGCGCCGAGGCCTGGGTGGTGTTGTAGTCCAGCGCCAGCGCGGCCCAGGCCAGCACGATGTACTTGAGGTTGCCGCCCGCGCCCCAGAAGAGCGTGGTGGTGGCCAGCGAGATCTGGCCGAGGCGGTCGCGCCAGAGGCGGGCGTTGCAGTGCCAGAAGTCGGGCAGCAACGCGGCGATGTTGCGCGCCAGGCCGTGCTCGGGGTTCGAGCGCAGCGGGCGCATCTCGACACCGGTGTGCGGAATGCGCGTGTTGAACCACGCGGCCAGCGCGTAGACGAAGATCAGCACCGTGATCGCCGCCTCGGCCGGCGAGTTGATGCCGGTGTCGATGAACGGGAAGTCGAAGGCCAGCAGCTTGCTGGACACCGCATGGCCCACCAGCGCGCCGCCGAGCACGATGCCCAGCAGGATCGAGGCGATGGTCAGGCCCTCGATCCAGCCGTTGGCCTTGACCAGCTGGGAGGCCGGCAGCAGCTCGGTCAGGATGCCGTACTTGGCCGGCGAATACGCCGCCGCGCCCAGCCCGACGATGGAGTAGGACAGCAGCGGGTGCGAGCCGAACAGCATCATCAGGCAGCCGAGCACCTTGATCGCATTGCTGATGAACATGACCTTGCCCTTGGGCAAGGCGTCGGCGAAGGCGCCCACCAGCGGGGCGAGCACCACGTAGAAGACCGCGAAGATCGGTACCAGTGCGGCCCGCTGCCATTCGGGCGCGCCCGAAGTCCGCATCAGGTCGACCGCAACAACGAAGAGCGCTTGGTCGGCCAGCGACGAAAAGAACTGGGCCGACATGATCGTGTAGAAACCGCGCTTCATCGATGGGCTGGCTGGCCAGAGGGTCTGCTGGCGGTAGTGAAAAAGTGTCGCGTCCGAGGCGAATGGGCGGTTATAGCACGGGGGTGCGGCGCGCAATTGCGCATCCCCACGGTGTTCGACCCCATTCCCGAAGGTGCTAAAACGTGGTCTGCATTTTCTCCGACTTGCCAGAGCCCCCATGCCGCGCCCCATTCTCGCCACCGTCCACACCGACGCGCTGCGTCACAACCTCGAGCGCGCACGCCGCTCGGCCCTCGAAGCCCGGGTATGGGCCGTCGTCAAGGCCAATGCCTATGGCCATGGCATAGAGCGGGTCTATGAAGGCCTGCGCGGGGCCGACGGCTTCGCGATGCTCGACCTGGCCGAGGCCGAACGCGTGCGCGCGCTCGGTTGGCGCGGCCCGGTGCTGCTGCTCGAAGGCGTGTTCGACGCGCGCGACCTGGAGCTGTGCTCGCGCCTGGACCTGTGGCACGCGGTGCACTGCGACGAGCAGATCGACATGCTCGCCGCCCACAAGACCCTGAAGCCGCAGCGCGTGTTCCTGAAGATGAATTCGGGCATGAACCGCCTGGGCTTCACGCCCGAGCGCTTCGGCTCCGCCTGGACCCGCCTCAATGCGCTGACCCAGGTCGACGAGATTTCGCTCATGACGCACTTCAGCGACGCCGACGGCCCGCGCGGCATCGCCCACCAGCTCGAGGTGTTCGAGCATTTCACGCGCGACCTGCCGGGCGAGCGCTCCATTGCCAACAGCGCGGCCACGCTGCGCCATGCCAGGCTGACGCGCGGCGACTGGGTGCGCCCCGGCATCGTGCTGTACGGCAGCGCCCCCGACTACCCCGAACACGACGCCGCGCACTGGCAGCTGCAGCCGACCATGACGCTGTCGACCCAGCTCATCGGGGTGCAGACGCTGAAGGCCGGCGACACCATCGGCTACGGCTCCAGCTTCACCGCCGAGGGGCCGCTCACCATCGGCGTCGCGGCGGTCGGCTATGCCGACGGCTATCCGCGCCACTGCACCACCGGCACGCCGGTGCTGGTGAACGGCGTGCGCACCCGAATGGTCGGGCGCGTGAGCATGGACATGATCACCGTCGACCTCACGCCGGTGCCCGACGCCGGGTTCGGCAGCGAGGTCACGCTGTGGGGCAACTCGGCGAAGACCGGCGCGGTGCTGCCCATCGACGAAGTCGCGCGGGCCGCCGGCACCGTCGGCTACGAGCTCATGTGCGCCGTGGCCCAGCGCGTGCCCTTCGCCGCCGCCACCGAAGGCGAATGAAGGTTCTTTCCAACTGGCGCTCCGTGCGCCTTTGGGAAACGCAGGTCGAACGCGACCTGCACCGCAACTACAGCCTGCGCACGCACGGCATCCTGATCGGCAGCTTCACGCTGCTGCTCATGTGGTGCGTGTCGGCGCTGCAGATGCACCTGCTGCACGTCGATTCGCTGGCGGTGCGCTACTTCCTCACGCTGGGCATCGGATACCTCGGCTACCTGCTGGTGCTGCGCTGGTGGGCGAAGCGGCTGGTCGAGGGGCGGGCGCTGGATGTCGACCTCGATGCGCCCGATGTCGAGTTCGGCGGCGGACGCGGCGGTGGCAGCGGCAGCGGTTCGCACGGCCACGTGAACCTGGGGGACGGAGGAGGAGGAGGTGGTGGTGGCGGTGACGGCGGCCTTTCCGACATGGCCGGCGGCGCGCTCGAAGTCGCGGGCGGTGCCGACGAGGGCGCGATCATCGTCGTGCCGATCGTCGCGGTCTTCCTGATCTGCGTGGCCGTGGTGCTCGGCGCGGGGTCGCTGGTGCTGCTGTACTTCAGCTGGGACGCGCTGCTGGCGGTGGCGATCGAGATCGCGTTCTCCTACGTGTCGGCGCGCGCCGCGGTGCGCGTGGCGCGCGAAGGCTGGCTCATGGCCGCCGTGCGGCTGACGTGGAAGCCGCTGCTGGGCGCGGTGATCTGCGCGGTCGCGCTCGGCGCGCTGCTCGACCGCTTCATGCCGCAGGTCAACTCGCTGCCCGAGGCCGTTCGCGTCCTGACGAAGACGCACTGAGCGCGCCCAGCAGGTGCTCGATCAGCACCCGGCACTTGGGCGCCATGAAGCGGTCGGGCGGATGCAGGATGTAGGCGTGCCCGCGATAGTTGCCCTGGAACTCCCAATCGGCCAGCACCCGCACCACGTGGCCGTCGTCCAGTGCCGGCCGGGCGATGAACGCCGGCAGGCAGGCCACGCCCAGCCCCGCGAGCGCGCCGTCGAGCCGCACCTCGCTGTGGTTCGACACATAGCGCCCGCGCACCACCACCTCGGCCTCTTCGTCGCCCTGCCTGAAGCGCCAGTGGTTGTCGCGCTCGTGCTCGCCCAGCGACAGGCAGCTGTGCGCCGGCAGATCGAGCGGGTGCGCGATGGCGCCATGCCGCACCAGATAGGCCGGCGCCGCGCACAGGATGTGCTCGACCGCCATCAGCCGGCGTGCCACCAGCCCCTCGGGCGGCTCGGTGGTCAGCCGTACCACCAGGTCCACGCCCTCGCGGATCGGATCGACGTCGCGGTCGGCCACCACGAGCTGCACGTCGACCTCGGGGTAGCGCCCGAGAAAGTCGAGGATGTGCGGATGCAGCACGCGCCGCGCGAAGGCCTTCGGCGCGCTGATGCGAACCAGCCCGGCCGGCGTCTTCGAAAAGCGCTGCGCGATGTCCATCGTGCCCTGCGCCGCCAGCACCAGTTCTCGGCAGCGCGCGAAGGCCTCGGCGCCAGGCTCGGTCAGCCTCAGCTGGCGCGTGGTGCGCTGCAGCAGCTGCACGCCGATCTCCTTTTCCAGACGCTTCACCTGCCGGCTCGCGGCCGACGGCGTCATGCCCAGCAGGTCGGCTGCCGCGGAGAAGCTGCCCAGCTCGGCGACCCGCAGGAAGGTCACCATCTCCGGCAGCACTTTGAGAAATGAATTCGTTCCCACGACGCAATAGTCCTGTTCCGGCCGATGGCTGTGCGGCCCGGTTGATGCCCGGAACAATTCCCCCTGTGTTGTTCATCGATGGCGGGCCGACAGTATGGATTCAAAGACGCGGGCGGGCTTCGGAGCGGGCATCGGCTCGGCCGAAATCATGCTGCTTCTCGTGGCGGCCGTTTGGGGCGGCAGCTACGCGGTGGCCAAGCAGGCGACGCAGCAGTTGCCGGTGCTGGAGTTCATCGCGCTGCGCTTCGGGCTGACCTTCGTGGTGCTGCTGCCGGCGCTCGGGCCGCTGTTCGGGGCGCAATGGCGCCAGGGTCTGGCGGTGGGCGGGCTGCTCGGCGCCAACCTGCTGGCGATCTTCGTGTGCGAGACCTTCGGCGTGTCGCTGACCAGCGCGAGCAACGCGGCCTTCCTCGTCAGCCTGTGCGTGGCGATCACGCCCTTCGTCGAATGGTGGCTGCTGGGCCGGCGGCCGGCGCGGCGCGTGTTCTGGGCGGCGGGCCTGTCGGCGCTCGGCGCGGCGATGTTGTCGGCTACTTCGCCCGCCGACCTGTCGCTCGGCTGGGGCGACGGGCTCATGGTGGCCGCCGCCTTCCTGCGCGCGGTGATGGTGTGCCTGACGCGCCGGCTGGCCGGCCGCCACGCGCTGCCGGCGCTGACGCTGACGGCGGTGCAGGCCGGCGTGATGGCGCTCGGCGCGGCGGCGATCGCGCTGGTCGCTTCGCCAGCCAACGGCGCGTGGCACATGCCGCCGGCCACCGCGGCGTTCTGGTGGGGCATGGCGTACCTGGTGCTGCTGTGCAGCGTGTTCGCATTCTTCGCGCAGAACCATGCGGCCTCGCGCTCCAGCCCGAGCCGGGTGTCGCTGCTGATGGGCAGCGAGCCGGTGTTCGGCGCGCTGATCGCGGTGCACGGGTTCGGCGAGCGCATCGGGCCGTGGGGATGGGCCGGTGGCTTGCTGATCGTGGCGGCGGCATGGTGGGTGACGCTGCCCCAACCCGATCGCCGTTGATTCAGGCCGCTTCCCTTTCCGGCCGCCAGGCGATGACGCCTTCCGTGCGCGCCCGCACTTCCGGCGTGGCGAGGCAGCTGGCAACGGCTTCGTAGCCGGCGGCGCCAGGGTACGGCGCGACGAGCGTCGGCGGGCTGTGGTTGGCGGGGCAGAGGATGATCGATTCGTCGTCGCCCACCGCGGCCAGCTCGAGGATCACGCAGGAGCGCGTGAGCATGAAGAGCGGCCTGCCGCCTGGGCCGCGCCGGCGCAGGTGCGCGATGAGCGCCTGCTGGGTCGCAGGGTCCAGCCCCTGTTCCACCAGGTCGACCACCAGCGCCGAAGGCCCTTCTGCCGCCAGCCCGGCCAGCAGGGCGGCCAGCGCGTCGGAGGCCGTGGCGCCGTCCTCCACCAGCCACGCCAGGGCTTCGGCGACGGCCGGTGCGACAGCCGGTGCGAGGGCTGCGCCGGGGCTCGCCGTCCGGTCCAGCCCGAGGAACGCGGCGCCCGGAATGGTCTCGGCCAGGCGCATCGCCAGCCGTGTCTTGCCGCTGCCCAGCGGGCCGACGATGTAGTTCAGCGGCCGTATGCCGCGCAGCTCGAAGCGCTCGCCGCCCCAGGGCCACGGCAGTTCGAAGGCGATGCAAAGCCCCTCGGCCGGCTTCAGCAGGCGCGCCAGCTCGCCGGCTGCCGGCGCCTGCCCGCGCGCGAGGCCGGCACGCAGGCCGCGCACTTTCTCCATGGTGTCGCCGAGCTGGCGAACGCGCCCCTCGAGCATCGCCTGGTGCGCCGCCAGCGCCGGCTCCAGCCCCGCGGCGTCGCCTTGCAGCACGCGCGCCACCTGCGCGAGGCTCAGGCCGAGCTTGCGCAGCGCGGCGATCTCCGCGCCCCGGGCCATTTCGCCGGGTCCGTAGGAGCGCCAGCCGGCCTCGGTGCGGGCCGGCCTCAACAGCCCGCGCTGCTCGTACAGGCGCAGCGCCTTGGCGGAAACACCGAGCCGCCGGGCGGCCTCGGCAGGGTTCAGGAATCGGGCGGCTGGAGAATTCACGAGATCACCTCTTGGCTTGGAACGGACAGCGCCTTTATCGAGGCGGCCGCAGGGGCCGGGTCAAGCGATCTTGCGACGGGGGCCCGGATCGGCTCAGTACAGGCCGAGCTGCCGCGTCCTCAGGCGCGCCAGCCCCAGCAGCGCGTCGGTGAACGGCGTCGCCACGCCGGTCAGTTCACCCAGCTCGCGAACCACGGTCACCAGCGCGTCCAGTTCCACCGAGCGGCCGGCTTCCACGTCCTGCAGCATCGACGTCTTGAACGCGCCGAGCTTCATGGTGACGGCGTGCCGGTCTTCCGGGCTCTGCGTGATCTCGATGCCGATGCGGCGGCCGATTTCCTTGGCCTCCAGCATCACCGCCGAGATGAAGCCGCGCACATAGTCGTCGCCCATGATGAGGTCGGTGGTGCAGCCCGTCAGCGCGCTGATCGGGTTCACCGTCATGTTGCCCCACAGCTTGAACCACACGTCCTTCTGGATCTGCGGCGACAGCGTGGTGTCGATGCCCGCGGCGCTGAGCAGCTCCACCAGCTTCCGCACGCGCGGCGTGGCCTCGCCCGAAGGCTCGCCCACGATCAGCCCGTTGCCGAAGTGATGCCGCACCACGCCCGGCCCGTCGAGCGAGCAGCTCGCGTGCACCACGCAGCCGATCACGTTGCGCGACGGAATGGCCTTGGCGATGGCGCCTTCGGGGTCGACCGCCGCGAGCCGGTGGCCGGTGATCTCGCCGCCGAAGCCGCCTTCCAGGAACCACCACGGCACGCCGTTCATCGCCACCAGCACGATGGTGTCGGCGCCGATCAGCGGCCCGATGCGCTCGGCCACGCCGGCCAGCGCGGGCGCCTTCACGGCGATGACCACCAGGTCCTGCACGCCGAGGTCGGCAGGGTCGGCCACCGCGTTGACGGGCACGCGCGTGCGCACCTCTCCACCCGTGCTGCCGCGCATCAGCGACAGGCCGTCGCGCCGCAGCGCCTCGAGCGTCGCGCCGCGCGCCACCACGTTCAGCCGCTGGCCCGCCTGCGCCAGGCCGGCGCCGATCCATCCGCCGATGGCACCGGCGCCGTAGATGCAAATCTTCATGGGAAAGCTCGCCTCAGTTCAGTTGCGGTACGAAGGGTCGATGCGGTCCACCTGGCGCACGAGCGCATTGAACACATCCTGCCCGGCGCCGTGCTCGGGGCTGAACTGCAGCGCGTCGCGCGTGCAGCGCTGCGCGATCTCCTCGCTCACCGGAATGGCCGCGCCCATCGAGAAGGTGGCCATCTGGATCTCGCAGGCGCGCTGCAGCGTCCACAAAATCGCGAAGGTCTGCGGCAGCGTCTGCCCCCAGGCCAGCAGGCCGTGGTTGCGCAGGATCACCGCGTTGCGGTCGCCGATGCTCCTGAGCAGGCGCGGGCCTTCGTCGGCATGGATGGTGATGCCCTCGAAGTCGTGGTACGCCACCATGCCGTGCAGCTGGGCGGTATAGAAGTTGGTCTGCTGCAGCCCGCCCTGCAGGCAGGCCACGGCCACGCCGGCGGTGGTGTGCGTGTGCATCACGCAGTGCGCGCCGGGCAGGCCGTCGTGGATGGCCGCGTGCACCGTGAAGCCGGCCGGGTTCACCGGGTAAGACGAACCGTCGAGCACCCTGCCCCGCAGGTCGATCTTCACCAGGTTGCTGGCCGTGACCTCGCTGTAGTGCAGGCCGAAGGGGTTGATGAGGAACTGCTTCTCGCCGCCCGTCACGCTGTCGGGCAGCCGCACCGTGATGTGGTTGTAGATCATCTCGACCCAGCCCAGCATCGCGAACACGCGGTAGCAGGCCGCGAGCTCCTCGCGCGCGGCGCGCTCGTCGGGGTGGATCGAGGGATGGACCAGCGCCGAGGCGGCCGGGGTGGCGAGAGTGTTCATGGCAGTTCCTTTTAAATGGCTTGCTCGTTGTGCTTTCCGAGGCTTTCGCGGGGAACACCGCGGAACCGGCTTTGCCGGGCCGCTGGTGTTGCCCCTTGAGGGGGATTCGGCTACACGAAGTGAGCAAGAAACGGGGTGGTCCTATCCCTCCGCTGTAAAGCCGACGTCCTTCACGATCGGGCCCCACTTGGCGGTGTCCTTCTTCAACAGTTCCGTCAGCTCGGCGGGCGTGGAAGACATCGCTTCCAGGCCGAAGGTGCCGAGGCCGTCGATCACGTCCTTCTGCGCGAGCGCGTTCTTCATCGCCGTGTTCAGCTTCGCCACCAGCTCGGGCGAGGCCTTGGCCGGCAGGAAGAAGGCGAACCACTCGCTGTGCGCCATGTCCTTCAGGCCCTGTTCGCCGAAGGTGGGCACGTCGGGCACGAAGCGGCTGCGCTTGGCGCCCGATACGCCCAGGATGCGCACCTTGCCTGTGGGCAGGTGCTGCGTGATGTCGCCGATGGGGCCCGACACCGCGGAGATGTTGCTGCCCAGCAGGTCGAGCATGGCCGGCTGCGTGCCGCGGTAGGCCGCGTGCTTGAGCTCGACGCCGCCCTTCTTGCCCAGCAGCGCGCCGATGAAGTGCGGCGTGGAGCCGGATGCCGGCGAACCGTAGTTGGCGCCGGCCGGGTTGGCCTTGGCCCATGCCAGGAACTCCGGCACGGTCTTCACGCTGGCCGGCACGGCCGGGCCCACGGCGAAGCCGAAGTCGAACACGCAGGCCAGGCTCACCGGCGTGATGTCGGTCACCGGGTCGTACGGCAGCTTCTTGTAGATGTGCGGGTAGATCGTGAGGATCGAGGTCGGCGTCTGCAGGATGGTGCTGCCGTCGGCCGGGCGGCCCTTCACGTAGCCCACGGCGATCTGGCCGCCCGCGCCGGTGCGGTTCTCGACCACGGCGGTCTTCGCGTACTCGGGGCTGAGCTTGGTCGCCAGGCGACGGCAGGTGGTGTCCGACGTGCCGCCGGCCGCGAAGCCGGTGACGATGGTCGCGGTCTCTATGTGTGTCGTCGCCTGCGCGAAGACGTTCTGGCCAAGGCTGGCCATCAGGGCGGATGCACTGGAGGTCTGCAGGATCTGGCGGCGCGTGAAGCTCATGGTGTCTCTCTCCGGACGTTGGTTGTGGAGGGTCGGTCAGGACTCGTCGCGCAGCCAGGTGACCGCGCCCGAGTGGGTCACGGCGCCCTGATGGGCAGGACGCACGGTGAGTGCGTATTTTTCCAGTACGCCGCCTCGCGCGACCCCCGCGTTTACCTCACGTCCGGCGAGCCGGGCGGCGATTTCCTGCGCGCCCAGTTCGACCGAGATCGAGCGTGCCTCGGCCCGCGCGTCGATGGCGATCACGTCGCCGTCGCGCAGCGCCGCGATCGGCCCGCCGTCCGCCGCCTCGGGCCCCGCGTAGCCGATGCACAGCCCGCGCGTGGCGCCCGAGAAGCGCCCGTCGGTCAGCAGCGCCACCTTGTCGCCCATGCCCTGGCCGTACAGCAGGGCGGTGATGCCCAGCATCTCGCGCATGCCGGGGCTGCCCCTGGGGCCTTCGTTGCGGATCACGATCACGTCGCCGGCCTCGTACAGGCGGTTCTGCACGGCGGTCTGGGCTTCTTCTTCCGAATTGAAGACGCGCGCCGGGCCGCGGAACACCAGGCCCTTCAGCCCCGCCGTCTTGAGCAGCGCGCCGTCGGGGCAGAGGTTGCCCTTGAGCACCGCCAGCCCGCCGTCGCGCGTGATCGGGTTGCCGGCCTCGCGCACCACGCGGCCGTCGGGCGCCAGGGCGCCGGCCAGTTCCTCGGCCATCGTGCGGCCGGTGAAGGTGAGCACGTCGCCGTGCAGGAAGCCCTGCTCCAGCAGCGTGCGCAGGATGACGCCCGCGCCGCCGATGTAGAACACGTCGCGCGCCAGGTACTGGCCGCCCGGGCGCAGGTCGGCGATGAGCGGCGTGCGGGCGAAGATCTCGGCCACGTCGTCGAGGTGGAACTTGATGCCGGCCTCATGCGCGATCGCCGGCAGGTGCAGCGCGGCATTGGTCGAGCCGCCCGTGGCCGACACCACCGCGCAGGCGTTTTCCAGCGCCTTGCGCGTGACGATGTCGCGCGGCAGCGGGCTGTCGCCCATCACCGCCTTCATGAGGTTCTTCGCGGCGCGGCGCATCAGCGGCGCGCGTTCGCTGAACACCGCCGGCACCATGCTCGACCCGATGGGCGCCAGGCCCAGCGCCTCCGACACCATGCCCATGGTGTTGGCCGTGAACTGCCCGGCGCAGGCGCCGGCCGTGGGCAGGCAGGCGCGGCTCATGGCGTCGAGCTCGTCGTGCGTGGCGGTGCCGGCCAGCACCTTGCCGATGGTCTCGTAGGTGTCGACCACGTTCAGGTCGCGCCCGTCCGGTCCGGGCATCTGCCCCGGCAGCGCGGAGCCGCCGTGCACGAACACGCTCGGCACATTGCAGCGGACCATGCCCATCATCAGCCCCGGCAGGTTCTTGTCGCACGCGCCGATGGCGAAGATGCCGTCCCACTGGTGGCCGCGCGTGGAGGCCTCCACGCTGTCGGCGATCAGCTCGCGCGAGACCAGCGAGAAGCGCATGCCCGAGTGCGCCATCGTCAGCCCGTCGCTGATCGACACCACCGGGCATTCGTGCGGCGTGCCGCCGCCGGCGTAGATGCCGGTCTTGGCGTGCTGCGCCTGCTCGCGAAGGTTGAGGTTGCACGGGCTCATCTCGCCGCCGGTGTGGAACACGCCGATGTGCGGGCGCGCGATGTCCTCGTCGTCCTGGCCCAGCGCATGCAGGAAGCTGCGCGTGGTCGCACGGATCGTGCCCTCGCGGATGGTGGCGGAGCGAAAGCGCTTGGTCGGGTCGGTGGGCGTGGTCATTCGGCTGGCGTGGGCTGGCTGGGTTGCAGGATGCGGTCAGAACATGCCGTTCTTGTTCGCGGCGGTCTCGGGTACGGGCTGCACCACGTCCCAGTGCTCGACGATCTTGCCGTTCTCCAGCTTGAAGATGTCGACGATGGCACTGCCGCGCGTGCCGGGCTCGCGCACCGCGTTCACATGCAGGATCACGTAGTCGCCGTCGACGAAGCTGCGCTTGATGTCGCTGTGCGATTTAGGAAATTTCTCGCGCAGGAAGGCGACGAACTTGCGGAACCCCTCGGGGCCGTCGGCCGCGGTGGGGTTGTGCTGCACGTAGCGGTTGCCCACGTACTGCAGCGCCGCGTCGGCGTCCTTCTGGTTCAGGCCCTTCTCGTAGAAGGCGAGCACGGCCTGGCGGTTGGCTTCCTGCTGGGCGGTGGGGCCTGGCTTGCCGGCGCCCATCGGGGCGCAGGCGGCGAGGAACAGGGTGGCTGCCGCGGCCACGGCCGCCAAGGTCATGCGTTGCATCGAGGGTGCTCCTGTGCGTGAGGGAAATCAGTAGCCGTTGGGCGAGGCCGCGCCCGGCGCGGTCTTGTACTTGGCCAGCAGCTGCTTCGCCGCAGCCGCCAGCACGATGGTGTCCACGCCCACCGCCACGAACAGCGCGCCGGCCGCGAGCCACTTGCGCGCCTGCTCCTCGGTTGTCGACAGGATGCCCGGCGCCTTGCCGGCCTTGAGGATGCGCGCGATGGCGTCGGCGATCACGGCCTGCACCTCGGGGTGGTTGGGCTGGCCCACGAAGCCCATCGAGGCCGACAGGTCGGCCGGGCCGATGAACACGCCGTTCACGCCCGGCGTGGCCGCGATGGCGTCGAGGTTCCTCATCGCCTCCACCGTCTCGGCCTGCACCAGCAGGCAGGTCTGTGCGTTGGCCTCGTGCAGGTAGTCGGGGTAGGCCTGCCAGCGCGAGGCGCGGGCCAGCGCGCTGCCCATGCCGCGGATGCCCTCGGGCGGATAGCGCATGCCCTGCACCAGCCGCGCCGCCTGCTCGACCGTGTCGACCATCGGCACCAGCAGCGTCTGCGCGCCGATGTCCAGGTACTGCTTGATCAGCGTGGTGTCGCCCACCGGAATGCGCACGACGGGGTGCGAGCGCTCCGACTCGGCCTGCGCCGACCATGCGCTCGAGATGCCCTGCAGCTGCTGCAGCACCGAGCGCACGTCGTTGGGCGCGTGCTCGCCGTCGACCAGCAGCCAGTCGTAGCCGGTGCCGGCCAGGATCTCGGCCGCATAGCCGTCGGCCAGGCCGACCCACAGGCCGATCTGGGGCTTGCCGGCCTGCAGGGCCTGCTTGAAGGTGTTGGTGGGTGTTTGCATGAAGATGGCTTTCAGACGAAGCGGAAGGCGATGGAGCCCAGCGGGCCGTAGTCGGCATGGAAGGTGTCGCCCGGTACCGCGTTGGTGGGACGCGTGAACGAGCCGCCCAGCACTACCTCGCCGGCTTCCAGGCACTCGTCCCAGGGCGCGAGCTTGTTGGCGAGCCAGGCCACGCCGGTGGCCGGGTGGTTCAGCACGGCCGCGGCCACGCCCGATTCCTCGATCACGCCGTTCTTGTAGAGCAGCGCGCTCACCCAGCGCAGGTCGACCGCATCGGGCTTCACCGGCCGTCCGCCCATCACGATGCCCGCATTGGCCGCGTTGTCGGCGATGGTGTCGAACACCTTGCGCATGGCCTTGGTGTGGCGGTCGAACTGCTCGATGCGCGCGTCGATGATCTCGATGGCGGGCACCACGTAGTCGGTGGCGGCCAGCACGTCGAAGATGGTCACGTTCGGCCCCTGCAGCCGCTTGCCGAGGATGAAGGCCAGCTCCACCTCGATGCGCGGCGCGATGAAGCGCTTGAACGGGATGTCGCCGCCCTGCTCGAAGAACATGTCGTCCAGCAGCGTGCCGTAGTCGGGTTCGGTGATCTGGCTGGCCTGCTGCATGGCGCGCGACGTGAGGCCGATCTTGTGGCCGCGCACGACGCGGCCTTCGGCGATCTTGTTCTTCACCCATTCGCGCGAGATGGCGTAGCCGTCCTCGATCGTCATCTCGGGAAAGCGCTTGGAGAAATGCTCGACCTGCACGCGCGACTTCTCGCTCTCGTGCAGTTCGGCGGCCAGTTGGGCGATGGTGGCTTTGGACAGCATGTCGGCTCGCTACTTATGACTTGTTGAACAGGGGATGCAGGTTGCTGTGCTTGCCGTCGTACACCTGCCCGGGGCTTTCGTCGATCTGCAGCGTGATGCCGAGGTGCCGCTTGTCGAAGATGGGCGCGAAATGCGCGCGCACGTCGGCCAGGAGCGCGTCGCCGGCTTTCTTCTTCACCGCTTCGGAGCGTCCCGCGGCCATGCGGATGTTCAGGTACACGAAGGCGTAGTCGGCCTTGCCGTCGGCCACGGCGTAGTGCGCGGCGGGGTAGGCCAGCACGCGCGTGCCGCCGACGGGAAACACCGGCTTGCCGGCCTCGTCGCGCTGCTCGAGCATGGTGTCGGCCAGCGTGCGGCACAGCGCCGACATGTCGGTCTCGGCCTCGATGTTGGGGGTGTACAGGATCACCAGGTGCGGCATGTCGTGGCTCCGTTGTTCTTGTTGTTCATTCCACCGACATCACGGCGGCCGTGCAGGTCACCGCGAAGATCGGGATGGCCTTCATGTGGAAGATCTCGCCCTTGCCGCGCGCGGCGGCGGCCACGCTCAGGAAGGTGCGGATCTCGAAGCCGCCCTGGCCCGCTTCGCGGTAGGTGGCCTCGTCGTTGTAGTCGGCCTGCGAAAGCAGCGCCTCGCGGTCGTTGGCGCACCAGCGGCGCATGAACTCGGCGTCCCACGCGGCATTCACCTTGCCCGAATCGGGCGTGGCCGGCCAGTGCGAGATGCCGCCCGTGCCCACCAGCGCGATGCGTTCCGGCGCCTTGTCGCAGGCGCGGCGCAATGCCTCGCCGAAGGCCCACGCGCGGTGCAGCGGCGTGAGCGGCGGGCCCTGGCAGTTGATGTTCACGGGGATGACCTTGGTGTCGAACTTCGGCGTGAGGAAGTTCAGCGGCACCATGATGCCGTGGTCGAACTTCCATTCTTCCGCGTAGGCCACGTCCACCGTCTGCATCACTTCGCGGATCAGGCGCTGCGAGAGGGCGGCGTCACCGGGCACCTTCGTCTTCTCGATGCCCAGCCACTTCGGGTCCTCGATCGGGCCTTCGTAGCTGTCGGCCATGCCGATGGCATAGGCCGGCATGTTGTTCATGAAGAAGTTCGCGAAGTGCTCGGCGGCGATGACGATCACCGCGTCGGGCCTGGTGGCGCGCATCGCCTCGCCGAAGCGGTGGAACTGCGCGTGGAACTCGTCCTTCACGGCAGGGTCGGCCAGATGGGCGCGGCCCGTGATGCCGGGGGCGTGGCTGCACACGCCTGCGAAAACCAGGCTCATCTCGATGCCCGCCCGGCCGCCCGGAGGGCATCGAGCGCCCCCTCGGGGGGCAGCGAACCACACAAGGTGGGGAGCGTGGGGGTCTTCATATTCCTGCCACCTTCTCGTCGGTTCCTGTCGTCATTGCGTAGATGCCGGCGCGCACCGGCCCGTACTTGCGCACGCCTTCGCGCATGGCTTCGAGGTAGTCGGCCCATGCAATGCCCAGCAGCGGCGCGAAGTGCATCAGCAGCTGGCCGTTGCATCCGAGCACGTAGAGCTTGCCGATGTCGCCGGTGTCGATGGCTTCGCGCTCCTCGCCGTCGAGCTCGTAGCCGGCGAGCAGCGCGGTGCGCGCGTCGCCGCCTTCGGCATAGCGCCGCTGCACGTCCTGGTCGCGGTTGAGCGCGAACAGGAATTTCTGCATCGCATAGAGGCTCATGGTTCAGCCCTCGATCTGGATGTTGGCCTTGCGGATCACGTCGCCGTACTTCGCGATCTCGCTCTGGATGAAAGCCGCAAAGCGCTCCGGCGTGCCCGACAGCGACGCGATGCCGCCCTTGTGGAAGGCCTCCGTCACCACCTGCCCCGCGAGCGCGCGGTTCACCTCGGCGTTCATGCGCTGCACGATGGCATCGGGCGTGCCGGCGGGCGCCAGCAGGCCGTTCCATGAATTGGACTCGATGGCCACGCCCTGTTCCGCCAGTGTGGGTATGGCGGGCGCGTACTGCGAGCGCTGCGCGGTCGCCATGCCCAGCGCGATGAGCTTGCCGTTCTGCACGTGGCTGCGGAACTCGGGCCAGTTGCCGAACATCATCGTCACCTGGCCGCCGAGCAGGTCGGTGAGCGCCGGGCCCTGGCCCTTGTAGGGCACGTGCACGATGTCCAGGCCCATCTGCTGCTTGAGCATTTCGCCCGACAGGTGCGCCGAGGTGCCGTTGCCGAAGGAGGCGAAGCTCAGCGTACCCGGCTTGGCCTTGGCGGCGTTGCGCATATCGGCCAGGGTCTTCAGGCCGCTGTTCGGATGCGTGGCGAGCACGTGCTCCGACATGCCCATGAGCGCGACCGGGCGCAGGTCTTTCTGCGTGTCGTACGGCAGCTTGCGGATCAGCGTCTGGTTGGCCGTGAAGCTGTTGGCCACGCAGACGAAGGTGTAGCCGTCGGGCGCGGCCTTGGCCGCGGCATCGACGCCGATCACCGTGCCCGCGCCGGGCTTGTTGTCGACGATCACCGGCTGGCCGAGGGTCTTCGACAGTTCCGTGCCCACCAGGCGCGCCACGAAGTCGGTGGTGCCGCCGGGCGTGAAGGGCACGATCACGCGGATCGGCTTGGCGGGCCAAGACGCCTGCGCGCGCGCCAGCGAGGGCAGGGCCGCGAGTGCCGCCGCGCCTTGCAGCAGCGTGCGACGTTGCATGCTCACGCCACGCCCCAGTGCGGGATGTGGTGCGAGCCCATCGACACCGCAACGTTCTTCGGCTCGCAGAACACCTCGTAGCTCCAGGTGCCGCCTTCGCGGCCCGTGCCCGAGGCCTTGGTGCCGCCGAAGGGCTGGCGCAGGTCTCGCACGTTCTGGCTGTTGACGAAGCACATGCCGGCTTCCACGGCTGCGGCCACGCGGTGCGCCTTGCCGATGTTCTCGGTCCACACGTAGCTGCTCAGGCCGTACTGGATGTCGTTGGCCAGGCGAATGGCATCGGCCTCGTCCTTGAACGGAATCAGGCAGGCCACGGGGCCGAAGATCTCGTCCTGCGCGATCTTCATGCGGTTGTCCACGTCGGCGAACACCGTGGGCACCACGTAGTTGCCCTTCTTCACGCGCTCGGGCAGGTTCGACGGCGCATCGAGGCCGCCGCACAGCAGCGTCGCGCCTTCCTTCGGGCCCAGCTCGATGTAGCTGCGCACCTTGGCCAGGTGGGCCTGCGAAATCATCGGGCCGACGATCGTCTTCTCGTCCAGCGGGTCGCCCACGGTGATGCGCCTGGCGCGCTCGGCGAACCTGGCGGCGAAGTCGGCGTAGATCGACTGCTGCACCAGGATGCGCGAGCCGGCCGTGCAGCGCTCGCCGTTGTTGCTGAAGATCATGAAGACCGCGGCATCGAGCGCGCGGTCGAGGTCGGCGTCGTCGAAGATCACGAAGGGGCTCTTGCCGCCGAGTTCCATGCTGAACTTCTTCAGGCCTGCGCTCTTCACGATGCGGTTGCCGGTGGCCGTGGAGCCGGTGAAGGAAATGGCGCGCACGTCGGGGTGGGCCACCAGTGGCTCGCCGGCTTCCTTGCCGTAGCCGTGCACCAGGTTCAGCACGCCGGGCGGAATGCCGGCCTCCAGCGCCAGTTCGCCCAGCCGCGCGGCCGTGAGCGGCGACAGCTCGCTCATCTTCAGCACGGCCGTGTTGCCGAAGGCCAGGCAGGGCGCAACCTTCCAGGTGGCCGTCATGAAGGGCACGTTCCACGGGCTGATGAGCGCGCACACGCCCACCGGATGGAACAGCGTGTAGTTCAGGTGCGTGGGCGTGGGGTAGGTGTGGCCGTCGACGCGCGTGCACATCTCGGCGAAGTAGTAGAAGTTGTCGGCCGCGCGTGGAATGAGCTGCTTGCCCGTTTGCGCGATGACCTGGCCGCAGTCGTTGGTCTCGGTCTGCGCGATCTCGGGCACGTTCTTGGCGATCAGGTCGCCGAGCTTGCGGATGAGCTTGGCGCGCTCGGGCGCGGGCATCCCGGCCCACTTGGGGAATGCTTCCTTGGCGGCGGCCACGGCCGCGTTCACCTCGGCTTCGCCGCCGGAGGCGACCTCGGCCAGCACTTCCTGCGTGGCGGGGTTGACGGTCTCGAAGTAGTCGGTGCCGGCGACGCTCTTGCCGTTGATCAGGTGATCGACTCTCATGTTTTTCCTTGGATTGTCTCGATGGTGTTCATGAGCGCGCCGATGCGCTCGATCTCGGTGACGACGACGTCGCCCGGCTTGCAGTCGACCACGCCGTCGGGCGTGCCCGTGAGGATCAGGTCGCCCGGCGAGAGCGTCATGAAGCGGCTGAAGTACTCGATGAGGAAGGGCGCGTCGAAGATCATGTCGCGCGTGTTGCCCTGCTGCGTGACCGTGCCGTTGACGGTGGTGCGCAGCGCGAGCGCCATGGGGTCGGGCACGTCGGCCGCATCGACGAACCACGGGCCCAGCGGCGTGCAGGTGTCGCGGTTCTTCACGCGCAGGTTGGGGCGGTACCAGTTCTCGAGGTAGTCGCGAATGGCGTAGTCGTTGGCCACGGTGTAGCCGCCGATGAAGTCGTAGGCGTCGTCGCGCTTCACGTTCTTCGCGGTCTTGCCGACCACGATGGCCAGCTCGCATTCGTAGTGCATGAACTGCACGTCGGCCGGACGATGCGTGTGCTGGCGGTGGCCGATGAGCGCGCTCTGGCCCTTGACGAACACCAGCGGTTCCTCGGGCGCCTTGAACTCGAGTTCCCTGGCGTGGTCGGCGTAGTTCAGGCCCAGCGCGAGGATGGTGCGCGGGCGCGCCGTGGGCGCGAGCGGCGGCAGCCAGGTGAGCTGCTCCTGCGGCACGATGCGGCCGTCTTCCAGGCGCACGGCGGCGTCCTGCTGGCCGTTCAGTTCGTGGGCGGTGCCGGTGTGTTCTCGGCCCTCGAAGATGACGCGTGCGTGCTTCATGCGGCTTCCTTCACCAGCGTGTTGCTCAGGGTCTCGAAGCCCGGCGCGGAAATGTCGATGCGGTCGCCGGGGCGCGCCAGCGGGCGGCCCGGGCCGCAGCCCAGCATCAGCACGTCGCCGTGCGCGAGCGTCATGAAGTTGCCGACGTCGGCCAGCAGCTGCCGGGCAGGGCGCACGAGTCGAGAGAAGTCGACCGACTGCTTCAGCTCGCCGTTGATGCGGACCTCGACGCGGAAGTTGGCGGGGTCCGCCACCTCTTGCGCGTCGCGCAGTGCCGGCCCGATGCCGAGGAAGCCGTCGACGCACTTGAACTTCACCGGCGGGCGGAAGAAGCTGGCATGCGGAATCGACAGGTCGTTCAGCAGCACGAAGCCTTCGACGTCGCCCTCGGCACCGATCGCCATGCCGATGCTGGCGCCGATCTCCACCTCGGGCACGCCGGCGGGCACCGTGATGGCGCTGCCGTGCGGGCTCCAGGTGTTGGCCGTCTTCACATAGAGCACGGGTGCCTTGGGCGGTGCCTTGTAGGGCGGCTGGGTCATCTGCGGCGCGAGCGCCTCGGCTTCGGCGCGGAAGTTCAGCAGCGTGCCGTACACCGTGCCCGCGGGCAGGAAATGAGGGGTGCTCATGGCGAGGGTTGCTCCAGTGCGATCAGTTCGTCGAGCAGCCCGTAGAGCTGCGTGAGCTTGGCCTTGCCGAGCGATGTTTCCATCCACTCGTAGTGCGCCTCGATGCTGGTGGACAGCCGCTTCACCAGCTTCATGCCGTGCGGCGTGGCCTCGACCACGGTGCGGCGCTGGTCGGCCGGGTCGCGGGCGCGGGTGATGAGGTTGTCGCGCTCCATGCGCGCGAGCACGCCGGTGAGGCTGGGGCCGAGGATGAAGGCCTCGCGCGCCACGCGGCCGGTGTCGACCGCGCCGTGCTCGCCCAGCACGCGCAGCACGCGCCATTGCTGGTCGGACAGGGCGTGCTCGCGCAGGCTGGGCCGGGTGTGGGCCATCACGGCTTCGCGGGCCTGCAGCAGCAGGCGCGGCAAATTGCGGTGCGTGAAAGTCGTGCTCAAGGCTTGTCTCTTCCGAAATTACTTAACATGTTAAATGATTGGTCGGCGCTTTCCTAGTGGCTGGTTCCGTCGATTCGAAGAACCTAGGGTATGCACGGATGAGGCGTGCAGATTGCACGCCCGCCGGCGCCGTGCATCGCGCGGCATTTCAGCGCGGGGCGGATGCCTCGCGGCGGCGCCGGTCGGCCCTGGGCAGGTCGGCCGCGGCTGCGACCATCGCCTCGCCGCGCGCGTGCAGGCGCTGCAGCATGTCGTCGAGCAGCGCCACCTCGTCGGCCTTCAGCGCGCCCAGCAGTTCTGCGTTGATTGACGACACCAGCGGATAGAGCTGCGCGTGGAGCTTCCTGCCCGGCGCGGTGAGGCTGAGAAGCACGTGCCGCCGGTCGCCCGCGGGCTGCTCGCGCGAAACGAGCCCCTTGCCGACCAGCGAAGTCACCGCGCGCGATGTGCGTGCCCGGTCGAGCTGCGCTTGCTCCGCCAGTTGCGACGAGCCCAGCGAACCGTGGCCCGCGAGCGTGGCAATGAGCCGCCATTCGCGCCGCGTGATGCCGAAGCGCCCTTCGCACAGCCGGATGACCAGGCTGCCCGCTACCGAAAGCAGCCGGCTGGTGCGGTAGAGCAGCAGGTCGTCGAGTGTGCGCGGCGGTGCGTGCATAGGGTTTGTCCCGGCGATGATTGATTTGATGAATCAATTGTCGGCGCTCTAAAGTGGCCGCGCCCACTGCAGCAGACCTACTGCCGACGACAACGGAGACAAGACGGATGAGAGCAACCCCACAGCCCCTGTATCACCCGAGTCGCCGCAGCGTGCTCGCCACGCTCGGCGGCGTGGCGCTCGCGCCGCTTGCCCCCGCGGCATGGGCGCAGCAGACGCAACCGGCGCAACTGGCGATCGCGCCGGGAACCCCCATCCGCGTGCTGATAGGCGTGCCCGCCGGCGGCACGCAGGACGTGCTGACGCGGGCCATCGCGCAGGAAGTGCGCGAGTCGCTCGGCCCGCTCATCGTCGACAACCGCTCCGGCGCCGCCGGGCGCATTGCCGTCGAAGCCGTGAAGACCTCGGCGCCCGACGGCCGCACGCTGCTCCTGGGCACGGCCAGCATGATGACCATGTTCCCGAGCGCCTACAAAAGCCTGTCGTACGACCCGATCAAGGATTTCCAGCCCATCGTCAATGCGGCGCGCTTCGAGCTCGCGCTGGTGGTGCACAAGGACGTGCCGGCCAGCACGCTGTCCGAGTTCGTCGCCTGGGCCAGGAAGCAGCCGGGAGGAGCGAGTTTCGCGTCGTACGGCGCGGGCACGCCTTCGCATTTCCTCGGCGAGATGCTCAACCGCGCGACCGGGTTGTCGATGGTGCACGTGCCCTATCGCGGCTCCACGCCGGCACGCCAGGACGTGATGGGAGGCACCGTTCCCGCCTACTTCGACACCGTGGGCGGTGCGCTGCAGATGTTGCCGAGCGGCCGCGTCAAGGTGATCGCCACCAGCGGCGAGAAGCGCTCGCCGCTGATGCCCGCCGTGCCCACTTTCGTCGAGGCCGACCTGAAGGACGTGGTCGCGACCGCATGGTTCGCCTACTACGCGCCGGCGAAGACGCCCAAGCCGGTGGTCGACCAGCTGCGCGCCGAATTCATGCGCGCCGTGAACTCCCGCGAGGTGCGCCAGCAACTGCTTCAGAACGGCATGTACCCGGTGGGCGACGGGCCGGAGGCACTGCTGAAGACGATGCGCGAGGACACGGCGCGCTGGGCGGCGATCATGAAGGCGGTGAACTTCCAGGCGAACGACTGAGCCGCGACTGTCCGGCCACCTAAACTCGAAGGATGGCCAAGGACAAAACAACTTTCGTCTGCAGCGAATGCGGCGGCACCAGCCCCAAGTGGCTCGGCAAATGCCCGAGCTGCGGCGCGTGGAACACACTCATTGAACAGGTCGCGGGCCCCGCCGGCGGCGGCACGGCCAACAACCGCTTCGGCACGCAGTTCGCGTCGCTCGCGGGCGCATCGGAGCTCGCCACGCTGTCTGAAATCGAGGCGACCGATGTCGCGCGCACGCCCACCGGGCTCGACGAACTCGACCGCGTGCTGGGCGGCGGCATCGTCTCGGGCGGCGTCACGCTGATCGGCGGCGACCCGGGCATCGGCAAGTCGACGCTGCTGCTGCAGGCGGTCGATGCGCTGCAGCGGGCGGGGCAGAACGCGCTCTACGTGACGGGCGAGGAAAGCGGCTCGCAGGTCGCGCTGCGCTCCAGGCGGCTGGGCCTCGACCACTCGCAGGTGCAGGTGCTGGCCGAGATCCAGCTCGAGAAAATCATCGCCACGCTCGACGCCACGCGCCCGGCCATCGCGGTGATCGACTCCATCCAGACGGTGTACTCCGACCAGCTCACCTCGGCCCCGGGGTCGGTGGCGCAGGTCCGCGAATGCGCGGCCCACCTCACGCGCTTTGCCAAGACCAGCGGCACGGCCGTGGTGCTGGTGGGCCACGTCACGAAAGAAGGCGCGCTGGCCGGCCCGCGCGTGCTGGAGCACATGGTCGACACGGTGCTGTACTTCGAGGGCGACACGCATTCGAGCTTCCGCCTGGTGCGCGCCATCAAGAACCGCTTCGGCGCGGTCAACGAGATCGGCGTGTTCGCCATGACCGAGCGCGGCCTGAAGGGCGTGACCAACCCCAGCGCCATCTTCCTGAGCCAGCATGCCGAGCCGGTGCCCGGCAGCGTGGTGCTGGTCACGCTCGAAGGCACGCGGCCGATGCTGGTCGAGATCCAGGCGCTGGTCGACAACGGCGGCCCGAGCCCGCGCCGCCTGTCGGTGGGCCTGGACCGCGACCGCCTGGCCATGCTGCTGGCGGTGCTGCACCGCCATGCCGGCGTGGCCTGCATGGACCAGGACGTGTTCGTCAACGCGGTGGGCGGCGTGCGCATCAGCGAGCCGGCGGCCGACCTGGCGGTGATGCTGGCCATCACCTCCAGCCTGCGCGGCAAGCCGATGCCCAAGGGCTTCATCGCATTCGGAGAAGTGGGCCTGGCCGGCGAAGTGCGTCCGGCGCCGCGCGGGCAGGAGCGCCTGCGCGAAGCGGCCAAGCTGGGCTTCAGCGTGGCCGTGGTGCCCAAGGCGAATGCGCCGCGCAAAGGCACCAAGGAAATCGAAGGGCTGACGATCCACGCCGTCGAGCGCATCGAAGAGGCCATGGACGTGGTCCGCCGCCTCGACTGATTCATCCGCCGGCCAACCCTGAGAGGAGAAAACGTCATGCAACTCGTCGTTTCCGCCGGCCTGATCGCCGCGGTGGTCCTGTGGGGGCTGCTCTCGCCGGCTTCGCTGGACAGCGTGTTCAGCACCGCGCTGTCGGGCATCACACGCAACTTCGGCTGGTTCTACCTGTGGGTGGTGCTGGGGCTGGTGATGCTGGCTTTCTTCCTGGCGTTCAGCCGCTTCGGCGACCTGAAGCTGGGCGAGGAAGACGACGAGCCCGAGTTTTCTCTCGGCGCCTGGTTCTCGATGCTCTTCGCGGCCGGCATGGGCATCGGGCTGGTGTTCTGGGGCGTGGCCGAGCCGATCTCGCACTATGCGAATCCACCGCCGGGCGTGGTCGCCGGCACGCCCGATGCCGCCGGCGTGGCCATGCGCTATGCCTTCTTCCACTGGGGGCTGCATCCCTGGGCGATCTACGGCATCGTGGGGCTGTCGATCGCCTTCTTCACTTTCCGCCGCAAGACGCTGGCGCTGGTGAGTTCGGCCACCGAGGCATTGCCCTGGCGCTTCGTGCGGCGGCTTTCGCCGGCCTTCAACGTGCTGGCGGTGGTGGCCACGGCCTTCGGCGTGGCCGCCTCGCTGGGCATGGGCGCCACGCAGATCAACAGCGGCCTGCACGCGGCCTTCGGCACGGCGATCGGGCGGGGAACGCAGGCGGCGATCATCGTGGTGACCACGGTGCTGTTCGTCACCTCGGCGGTCTCCGGCGTCGAGCGCGGCGTGAAGTGGCTGTCGATGGGCAACCTGGTGCTGGCGGCGCTGCTGGCGCTCGTGGTGCTGGTTCTGGGGCCGACGGTGGCCATCGTCGAGACCTTCACCAACACGCTGGGCGCCTACATCGCCGAGTTCGTCCGCATGAGCCTGCGCATGAACCCGTTCCGCAACAGCTCGTGGGTCGGCGACTGGACGCTCTTCTACTGGGCCTGGTGGCTGGCGTGGTCGCCGTTCGTGGGCCTGTTCATCGCGCGCGTGTCGCGCGGCCGCACGATCCGCCAGTTCATCCTCGGCACCGTGATCGCGCCCACGCTGGTGGGCTTCGCATGGTTCTCGGTGTTCGGCGGCGCGGCGCTCAACTTCCAGATCTTCCAGGGCGTGCCGCTGGTCGAGGCGGTGAAGGCCGACGTGTCGACCACCATGTTCGTGATGTTCAAGGCCATGCCCATGGGGGCGCTGCTGTCGATGGTCGCGACGCTGCTGGTGTTCGTGTTCTTCGTGACCTCGGGCGACTCCGCCACGCTGGTGCTGGGCACCATGAGCACCGGCGGCAACCCGAACCCGCCGGCCCGCGTCAAGATCACCTGGGGCGTGCTGGTGGCGGCCATCGCGCTGAGCCTGCTGTTCGCGGGCGGCCTCAAGGCCATACAGACGGCGACCATCGTGTTCGCCCTGCCGTTCGCGTTCGTGATCCTGCTGATGGCGCTGTCGGTCACGCTGGCCATCCGCGACGACTGGAACGCCGAGCAGAAACGCGAACGCGAGCTGAGGCGCAAGATGCGGCAGCTCGTGTCGTGACCCGGCCCTGCGGCCGGAAAAAACGCCCGGCGCGCCAGCGAGGCGCGCCGGGCCTACCCTCCCTAACCCCCGATGTGCATCGTGAACGCCGGTCCGCCGTTGAGCACGCATTGGCCGCTGCCCAAGGTGGCCGAGTTCATCGTGTACTGGCAACTCAGGTTGCCGCCGCGGCTGCCGGCGGCGTTCGCCAGGCCTGCTCCCCGTGAGCCCGCGACCCGTGTTGCCTCTCCCTGAAACTGTTCATTGCCGATCTGCGCGCTGAAATGGCCGCGGCCGTTCATGTCGTTGGTCACGGTGCCGGCGATGGTCCCGTAGCGCGCGGCTTCGGCATTCGACGGATACAGCCGCGCGCTGAAGGTCTGCGCGACCGGGCCCGGCGGCACGGCATACGCCTGCGAGGGCGGCGCCACCGGTGCGGGCTGGCCGAGCGGTACCACGTAGCAGCCGCTGAGCGCGGTGCCCGCGAGCGCGGTGACGAGCGAGAGACGAACGAAAGTGACGGAGCGCGGAATGTTCATATGCTTTTCAGCGGCCCGGGCAGATGCCCGTGCGGTGAAATGTGCCGGCGCCGGCCATCGCCGCGCGCGCTTTTCGCGGCGAGTACCGCCTTGCGCGCCTGGCGGTAGCCAGGGCGGCTACCGCATCGGGCCGTGCGGCGCGGGCTGAGGCCTTTTGCCCGACACCCCCGGCCGGGCGGCGACAATGCGCGCCATGAATTTCAAGAAATTTCTGGTGCCCGTGGGCGCCATCGTCGTTCTCGGGCTGGCCTGGCGCAGCGGTGGCTGGGGCGGTGTCGCCCTGGCCGGCGGCGCGATCGTGATGTTCCTGCTGCTGCACTTCAACCGCGCGATGCAGGTGCTCAAGCGTGCGGCCGAACGGCCGGTGGGTTACGTCGGCAGCGCGGTGATGCTCAATGCCAAGCTCAAGCCGAACGTGACGCTGATGCACGTCATTGCCATGACCCGCGCCCTCGGCGAACTGCGCTCGCCCAAGGACACGCAGCCCGAGGTGTACCGCTGGACCGACGGCGGCGGCTCGTACGTGGATGCCGTGTTCAACGGCGGCAAGCTGCAGAGCTGGGCCATGACGCGGCCCGAGAACCCGGTCGACGGGGAAGACGGCGCCACTCCCGCGGCCTGACCACGCCTAAGCACCCGCGCCGCCCTTGCGACTGGGCTGCCGCCACGGGGGATTGGCCTTGGCGTGGTGGCGCGCTTCCTTCACGAATTCGGCGCACACGTGCGTCATGAGGTCTGCCGATCGGTAGACCAGGAACACCTCGAAGTCCGGCACCTCGTCGGTGATCGGCAGCTTCTCGAGCAGGCCGGGCTGCAGCCGCAGCGGCCCGGCGCCGTGGAACACGAAGTCCGACCACATGCTGATCAGGTCGGTCTGCGTGGCCAGCTGCAGCCCCAGTAGGTTCGACGCGCTGTGCACCATGCGCCGGGGCATCTGCAGCCCGTGCATGTTCATCATGCTCACCAGCGGACTGCCGGCGTCGTCGATCGGGTCCAGCACCAGCCAGTCGGCGTCCACCAGCGGCTGCAGCCGGCGCACGCGCCGCAGCGGGTGGCCGGCGCGCACCGACAGGTGCATCGCCACCGAGAACAGCGGCTCCCACTGGAAGGCGCCGGTGCCTGGCCCGTTGCACGTGGAAATCAGCCCCAGGTCGAGCCGGCCCTCGCGCAGGCCCTCGAAGATCTGCTGCGGGCGCAGCTCGAAGCCGCGCATCGTCACGTTGGGAAAGCGCTGACGGAACGACGCCATCGCGTCGGGCAGCGGCCCGCTCGACGCCACCGCGGTGAAGCCGATGTGCAGCTGTCCCTCGTCATGGCCGCGGATCGCCTCGATGTCTTCCAGCGCATGCCGCAGCTCCTGCTCGACCAGGCTCGCGCGCTTGACCAGCGCCACGCCGTAGGGCGTGAGGCTCACGCCGCGCGTGGAGCGCGACATCAGCGTCACGCCCAGTTCGCGCTCCAGCTCGGAGATGGCCTTCGACAGCGCCGGCTGCGTGGTGTGCAGGCTGCGCGACGCCTCGTGGATGCTGCCGTGCTGCGCCACCGCCAGCAAAACGCGCAACTGTTGCAGCTTCATCGTGGTGCCGGTCTCATGGAAAAGTGCGTCTTGGTGGTTGTCCCGATGGCTTCTCGTGCCTGTTTATGACGGGGATGCCATTTGGTTATCAGCATGAAAATTTGTGATTCTTTGCCAGGGCGCTTTGCCTGAATACTCCGCCGCCAAGGGGCCGGTCCGACCCCCAGCAACCTGTTCGTGGAGTGACATTAGATGAGCGAAGCCGCATTGCCCGCAAGCCCGATCCGGGCCCATTCACCGGCCACCGCTGCGCAAGGCACGGGAAAAAAGCAGAGCCAGTTCCGCCTGATCGCCGCCTGCTCGCTGGGCAACGCGCTGGAGATGTACGACTTCACCGTCTACAGCTTCTTCGCGCTGCTGATCGGCAAATTGTTCTTCCCCTCCGACAGCCCTTACGGCTCGCTGCTGCTGGCCGTGGCCACCTTCGGCATCGGCTTCGTGATGCGCCCGCTGGGCGGCGTGATCATCGGCAACTACGCCGACCGCAAGGGCCGCAAGGCAGCGATGACGCTGACCATCGGCCTCATGGTGATCGGCACGCTGTGCATCGCGCTGGCGCCCAGCTATGCCTCGGCCGGCGTGTTCGGCTCGCTGATGATCGTGGCGGGCCGCCTGCTGCAGGGCTTTTCGCTTGGCGGCGAAGTGGGCGCGGCCACCTCGATGCTGATGGAGGCCGGCGGCGTGAAGGGCCGGGGCTTCCGCGTCAGCTGGCAGCTCGCGAGCCAGGGCGTGTCGGCGCTGCTGGGCGCGCTCACCGGCGCGGCGCTGTATGCGGCGCTGCCGCAGGCTTCGCTCGAGAGCTGGGGCTGGCGCCTGCCGTTCCTGCTCGGCCTGCTGATCGCGCCGGTGGGGCTGTACATCCGCTCGCAGCTGGAGGAAACGCACGTTGCCGAAAGCCACGAGTCCAGCCCCATCGGGCGGCTGCTGCGCAACCACGGCGGCCTGGTGCTCAAGGGCATCCTGGCCACCACGGCGGGCACGGCGACGATGTACCTGGTGGTGTTCTTCATGCCCACCTACATGATCCGCGTGCTGCACATGCCGCCGTCGCTGTCGCTGCTGTCGGGCTGCGTCACCGGCATCACGCTGTTCCTGGTGTCGCTGGTGGCGGGGCGGCTGGCCGACCGGCTGCCGGCGCGCAAGCCGCTGGTCGTCGGCTCGCTGCTGTTCAGCGTGGTCGCGGTGTACCCCGCGTTCTGGCTGATCAGCCACTACCCGAGCGTGCCGCTGGTGCTGTGCCTGTCGGCGCTGCTGACCGCGAGCGTGAACATCGGCACCACGCCCATGTTCCTCATGCTGCTGGAGATGCTGCCGGCCGGCGTGCGCGCCAGCGGCATCTCGGTGGTCTACAGCATCGGCGTGACGGTGTTCGGCGGCTCGTCGCAGTTCATCGTGACCTGGCTGCTCGCCAGCACCGGCAGCCCGATGGCGCCGGCCTTCTACATGATGGCCTGCGGGCTACTGAGCCTCGGCGCGCTGCTGAGCCTGCGCGAGCACAAGGCCGATTGACCCTCCCCACGAACAACGACTTCCATCACATGACACGCGAACTCAGCCCCCAGACCACCAGGCTGCTGTCCCGGCTGCTGCCGCAGGCCGATGTCGACACGCAGGCCTTCGTCGACATCCGCCGCCGGATCCACGCCAACCCGGAGCTCGGCTTCGAGGTGAGCGCCACCAGCGAACTGGTGGCCAACCTGCTGCGCAGCTGGGGCTACGAGGTGCACACGGGCATCGGCAAGACCGGCATCGTGGCGCAGCTCAAGCTCGGCAGCGGCACGCGCCGGCTGGGCATCCGCGCCGACATGGACGCACTGCCCATCGTCGAGGCCACGGGCCTGCCGTATGCGAGCCGCAACCCCGGCCGCATGCACGCCTGCGGGCACGACGGCCACACGGCCATCCTGCTGGCCGCGGCCAAGGCGCTGGCGGCGGCGCGCAGCTTCGACGGCACGCTGAACCTGATCTTCCAGCCCGACGAGGAAAACCTCTGCGGCGCGCGCGCGATGATCGAGGACGGCCTGTTCGAGCGCTTCCCCTGCGATGCGGTGTACGCACTGCACAACGCGCCCGGCGTGCCGGTGGGCACGGTGCTGGCGGTGGAAGGCCCGGTCACGCTGTCGTCCGACGTGGCCGACGTCACCATCAAGGGCGTGGGCGGGCACGGTGCCATGCCGCATCGCGCGCGCGACCCGGTCGCCGCCGCCGCGGCGGTGGTGACGGCGCTGCAGACGGTGGTGGCGCGCAACGTGGCGCCCGACGACACGGCGGTGGTCTCGGTCGGCTTCATCCGCGGAGGCGCCACGCACAACGTGATCCCGCAATCCGTATCGCTGGGCCTGAACGTGCGCGCGGCGCGGCCCGAGACGCGCGCGCTGGTCGAGCAGCGCATCCGCGAGATCGTGAGCCTCACCGCGCAGGCGCACGGCGTGGAGGCCGAGATCGACTACCGCCAGCTGGTGCCGCCGGTGGTCAACACCGCGGCCGAGACGCGGCTGATGGCGCAGGTGTGCACCGAGATCGTGGGCGAGGCGAACGTGCTCACGCAGGTGCCCCGCGGCTTCGCGGGCAGCGAGGACTTCGCCTGGATGCTCGCCGCGCTGCCGGGCTGCTACTTCATGCTCGGCAACGGGGAGGGCGAGTTCGGGGGCTGCATGGTGCACAACCCCGGCTACGACTTCAACGACCAGGTGCTGCCGCTGGGAGCCGCCTGCTGGGTGCGCCTCGCGCAGACTTACCTGGTCGCCTGAGCTTTCCGCGCCGCGTCAGAAGGGCGCGTCTTCTTCCTCTGCGGAGTCTGCTGCGTCTGCCGGTGCCGTCGTGGCGGGCGCTGCTGCAGGCGCGGTTGCAGGCTTCACCGTGTCGTCCGGCGGCGCGGCCGAGAACGCGGCCTCGCCGCCCAGCGCATCGAGCAGCGCCGGCACCAGCTGGCCCAGCTCGCCCGTGGCGATGGCCACGTCGGCGTCGAAGTTGTCTTCCTTCTTGCCGCCGGCGGCGCCGTCGCCCGTGCCTTCGAGGAAGGTGATCTTGCGGATCAGCAGCCCGTGCGTGAGCTCAAAGGACACGCGGTCGTCCCAGGTCAGCGCGAGCCGCGTGGGGCGCTTGCCGTCGGTGATGTGCTGCTTGACTTCGTCGATGTCCAGCGGATGCTTGGCGTAGCGCACCACGGCCTTGGAGTCGTCGGAGGCCTTGAGCTCGCACTCGCGGTCGATGGTGAAGCCGGCCGGCGGCTCCTGCGTCAGCAGCCAGTTGGCCATGGCCGCAGCCGGCTCGATCTGCGTGTTGATGAGGGCCACCGCGAAGCCGTCGAGCGACTTCACGAGGCTGGTGACGACCTCGTCGGCGCGCGATGCATTGCCGCTGTTGATGACCAGGCGGTTCTCCGCCTTGTCGATCCACACCGTCACGCGCGCGCTGCGGGTGAAGGCCATCGGCAGCAGCTCGAGCGTGATGTCTTCCTTCAGCTCTTTCTTTTCCTTCTTGCCGGGCTTGCGGCCGGTGGTGGCCTCGATGTGGGCGCAGCGCTCGTCGAGCTTGCGGCGCACCACGGAGCCGGGCACCTGCTTGCTCTCGATCATGTATTCGACCAGCCACTGGCCGTCGATGGATTCGACCAGCGGGCCGTTGGCCTCGCCGCGGGGCTCGACCCAGCCGGCGGACTTTTCCTGCGAGGGGCCGCAGGGCACGAAGCGCTGCTTTCCTAGCCCTTCTTCCGCCTCGGCCAGTGTTTGGGACCAGGCAGGTTCGATGCGATAGACGATGACGTTCTTGAATACGGACACGGAAACCCTTTTTCCACTGGTTTGGACAACCAACCATTGTCGGGCACCCCGTTCCGGGGCCGGCCGTAAAATCGAAAGCTTTTGCGACTTCCCCCATCGCTCCCAAAGGAATCAGGAAATGAGCTCGATCCCCCCCTCGCTGGACGACCGTGACGGCAAGATCTGGATGGACGGCGAACTCGTGGACTGGCGCGACGCCAAGATCCACGTGCTGAGCCACACGCTGCACTACGGTTGCGGCGCCTTCGAGGGCGTGCGCGCCTACAAGACGGCGGACGGCGGCACGGCCATCTTCCGCCTGGCCGAGCACACCGAGCGGCTGTTCAACAGCGCCAAGATCCTGCGCATGAAGATCCCGTTCACGCAGGAACAGCTCAACGAGGCCCAGAAACAGGTGGTTCGCGAGAACAAGCTCGAGAGCTGCTACCTGCGCCCCCTCATCTGGATCGGCTCCGAGAAGCTGGGCGTGAGCCCCAAGGGCAACAAGATCCACGCCATGGTCGCGGCCTGGTCCTGGGGCGCCTACCTGGGCGAAGAAGGCATGAAGCGCGGCATCCGCGTGAAGACCTCCAGCTACACCCGCCACCACGTCAACATCACGATGACGCAGGCCAAGACGGTGAGCAACTACACCAACTCGATCCTGGCCAACATGGAAGCCCTGGACGACGGCTACGACGAAGCGCTGCTGCTCGACGCGAGCGGCTTCGTGTCGGAAGGCGCGGGCGAGAACATCTTCGTGGTCAAGGGCGGCGTGGTGTACACGCCCGACCTGTCGGCCGGCGCGCTCAACGGCATCACCCGCAACACCATCCTGCACGTGTGCAAGGACCTGGGCCTCGAGCTGGTGCAAAAGCGCATCACGCGCGACGAGGTCTACATCGCCGACGAGGCCTTCTTCACAGGCACGGCCGCTGAGGTCACGCCCATCCGCGAACTCGACCGCGTCGAGATCGGCAACCGCGGCGACGGCGGCGCCCGTGGCCCGATCACCGAGAAAATCCAGTCTGCCTTCTTCGACATCGTGAACGGCAAGAACCCCAAGTACGCCCACTGGCTCACGAAAGTCTGAAAGAAACCATGTCCACCAATGCAGTTGTCGAACTCCTGGCCAAGGAGCTCAATCATCAGGGCGGTGTTTTCTGCCCCAGCCCCAAGGCCGACATGAAGCTCTGGAACAGCCACCCGAAGGTCTACCTCGACGTGGCGCGCACCGGCGAAGCCAAGTGCCCGTACTGCGGCACGGTGTATCGCCTGAAGGCCGGCGAAACGGTGTCGGCGCGGCACTGACGCCTGACGCTCGCGCGGAGCCGCCGCACGGCGCGCCGGCTCCGGCCTGGTGACTCTCCGGTTTGAACCGCGGGTGTTCCCGCCTTCGAACTACGGATCCCGGTGATGGTGCCCTGCGGGGCCCGTTTCTAGCATCGACCCACTGGCGTTCAGACCAGGTGAGGAGTCGATTGTGGGGATCAGATCTTTCAGTTTTGCCACTGGCACGCTCGTGCTCGCGTTGGGCCTTTCGGCCTGCGGAGGCGGTGGCGGCGGCGGCAGCAGCGGCTTCAGCCTGCTTCCTTCCGGTGGTGGCTCCCCCACCACGCCGCCTGCGGCCGACACCAGCGTCGCCGTCTCCGGCACCGTGGCCACGGGCGCGCCGGCATCCGGCAGCAACGTGGCGCTGCGCTGCGCGAACGGCACCTCCGGCACGGCCAACACGGCCGCCGACGGCAAGTGGTCCGCCAAGCTCGATGCACCCGAGTTCCCCTGCCTGGCCACGGCCTCGGGCGGTTCGCTGGCCGCCGGGCAGAAGCTGCACTCCATGCTGCGCGCGGCGGGCTACGTCAACATCACGCCGCTGACCGAGCTGATCCTGGCGCGCGCGGCCGGCATGGCGCCCGGCGGCATCGAACAGGCCGGGCTCGCCGCGCTGGCAGCGCTGGCGGGCAAGCTCGACGCGGCCCAGGCCGATATCGTCGCGCTGCTGAACGAGTCGGGCTACGGCGCATTCGCGCCGAACCCCTTCACGGGCGAATTCAAGGCCGTTGCGGGCGACGCCTACGATGACCTGCTCGAGCACCTGGCGCAATCGCTGGCCGACGGCGACACCACGCTCGACGGCCTCGTCGCCGCGCTGATCGCCGCAGCCGAAGACGACGGCTTCGACCTGCCGCTCACGCACACCTTCAAGCCGGCCGAGCTCGCGGCGCAGCCGCAGCTCAACAAGGCGCACCTGGCCAGCGCCGCGGGCGTGCTGTCGATGAGGCTGGACGCGGGTTCCAACGCGGTCGGTGCCTTTGTAGGCGGCGGCGCGGGCAACAAGGCCGTGCTGCAACTGCCGGGCCTGGCGGGCACGAAAGTGAGCGATCTGAAGCGCATCGAGCTCGAGCTCAAGGGCGATGCCGGCGGCATCGGGCAGGGGCTGCCGTATGCATACCTCAACTTCACGGTCGACCTGCACTGCGACGCCACGCCCCTGCCGGCCAACGCCACGCTGGCGGACGTTCGCGCGCGCCGCCGCATCCTGATCTTCGACACGTACTACCACTTCATGCAGGCGACGAACGCGATCTCGACCAGCGAGTTCAGTTCGATCGCCATCACGCCGGCCACGCCGGGCTGGCGCATCTCCGGCGGCACGCCGGTGGGCACGGTGGCGGTCAACCCTGCCTACAACGGCAGCGAGACGCTCGAAGGCTTCGACTACACGGCCTACCCGGACGCCTGCATCGTCGACGGCATCACGGGGGATGGCGGCATGCCGCGCAACGCCTCGGCGGACGCCAGCTGCGCCACCAACGCGGCACTGCCGGGGTCGGCGCCTGCGGTGTGCGGCGCGGCTTACACGGGGCCGATCCTGGTCCTGGGCGACAGCAGTAGCACCACCGCGTCGCTATGGAGCTTCAAGCGCGTGAAGGTGGAGGCGACGCGCAAGCAGACCTTCCGCTTTGGGTAGCGAACTGCCGGCCGGCCGAATCCCGTGCTTGCCGCGGGAGGGCGGCGGGAGCACTCGGATGGGTTACGGTGTTTCGCTCGGGTTCGGCAGCCGCCGCGGCCACAGGCCGCGCCACGGATCCGGGTCCTGCCTTTCCTGCGCGAGCCGCAGGTAGACCATCGCGATCCACAGCAGCGCCAGGCCGATCTGCGCGTCGCGCAGCGCCGAGTTGACGCTCGACGCGATCAGCGCGATGAGCGTGGCGCCCAGCGCGTAGCGGCCGGCCATGTCCGGCCGTTTCCACGCCTGCCACACGGCCGCCATCATGATGACCAGCAGGCTCAGCAGCGCGGGCACGCCGCCTTGCGCGCCCACCCAGAGGAAGTCGTTGTGCGGCATGTTCGAGTCGGCGAAGAGCGCGGGGCCGCGCTTGTGCCACTGCTCGGTCCAGCCGCCGATGCCCCAGCCCGCGAGCGGGCGGTCGGCGATCATGAGGCCGGTGTCGCGGTACATGTAGTAGCGGATGACCCAGCTGCCCTTGAAGACGGCGCCGGCCTGCGCCTCTTCGAGTTCCTGCACGCCGGTCTCGACCTTCTTCTGCAGCTGCGGCAGCTGGTAGAGCCCGGCGCCGAGCACCACGGTGCCGAGCACCAGCGCGCCCACCAGCATCTTCAGGTGGTTGCGCCACTGGTGGACGCACACCGCCGGAATCACCAGCAGCAGCGCGAGCACCGAGGTGCGCGAGGTCAGCGGCAAGGCCACCACCAGCCCCAGCCCGAGCACCAGCACGAACGCGGGAATGGCGCGCAGCGGCCGGTGCGCCGCGATCTGCGCGATGCCCCAGACCGCCGCCGTGGAGGCCACCACGCTGAACAGCAGCGCGTTGCTGATCGACTTGTTGCCCACTTCCATGACCACCGCGCGCAGCGGCAACCAGATGTGGAAGCCGCCCACCGCATAGAAGAAGATGACCAGCAGCACGTTGAGCGCCGCGATCAGCAGGAAGCCGCGCAGCGCCCAGAGGGCTTCCTCGCGCGTGAGCGCCATGGCCATCAGCATCGTCACGCCGATGCGCAGCCCGTGGAACAGGTTGGAGGGGGTTTCAGGGTAGTGCGGCCTGATGGCCAGCACGATCAGCATCCAGGCCAGGTAGGCCATGACCGGCCACCACAGCGGATTGGCGCGAAGCCGCGCCAGGCGCTCCCGCCCTCCGCCGGCCACCAGCATGGTGGCGAGCAGCAGCAAGGCCGATAGATAGGTGACGCCGACCGGCATGAACACCACCAGCCCCCAGAACATGGCCGCGGGCCGAACGATGTGCGATCTCTGCATAGGGGCGGGATTTTAGGTGGCCCCCGCCAGCCGAGCCTGACTTCGCCCCGGCCGTGCCGGGCTCAATGGATTCAGTGCCCGCGCGCTGTGGTGGGCAGGCGGATGACGAAGCTCGCGCCGCCGCCCGGGCGGTCTTCGCAGCGCACCGTGCCGCCGTGCCGCTCGGCAATCGACTTCACCAGCGACAGCCCCAGCCCGACGCCGCCGTTGCGCTCGCTGGCGCCGGGCAGCCGGTAGAAGGGCTCGAAGATGCGTTCGCGCAGCGCGGCCGGCACGCCCGGGCCGCGGTCGTTGACGCGCACCGTGGCAAAGCCGTCGGCGCTGCCCAGTTCCACCGCGATTTCGCCCGCGCCGTAGCGGCGGGCGTTTTCCAGCAGGTTGCGGATGGCACGGCGCAGCAGGCGCGACACGCCCGGCACCGTGAGGTTCGCGTTGTCGGTGCCTTCGGCCAGGTCGAGCTCGGCACTCACCTGCGCGCATTCCTCGGCCGCCAGGCCGGTCAGGTCCACCGGCTCGATGGTGCCCATGTCGGCTTCGCTGGCGTCGAGCCGGCTGGCCAGCAGGATCTCGTCGATGAGCTGGTCGAGCTCGCCGATGTTGCGCGAGATTTCCTCGCGCGCCGTGGCGCTCGGGCGCTCGCCCATCAGCTCCAGGCCCATGCGGATGCGGGTGAGCGGCGAACGCAGCTCGTGCGAGGCGTTGGCCAGCAGCGACTTGTGCGAACGCACCAGCTGTTCGATGCGCTCGGCCGACGCGTTGAATCGTTTGGAGAGATCAGCCACTTCGTCCTGCCCTTCTTCGGTCACACGCACCGAGAGATCGCCCTCGCCCCACCGCTGCACGCCGCGCTGCAGCGATTCCAGCCGCTGCGTGATGCGCCGCACGATCGGGTAGACGCCCAGCGCCACCGCCACCCCCACCAGCGCGATCATCCAGCCCAGCCCGAACGGCGTGCGCCACGGCGCGAAGCCGGATGCGCCCGTCGGCCGCTCGCGCGGCGCCACGCGCAGCGTGATGTCCTTGCCGTCGCTGAGCGTCACGTCGAACTCCAGCCCCTGGCCCGGCACGCGCAGCGCGGTGCCGGTGCCGATCTTCCGGTCCTGCGCGTCGAGCACGATCACCTCGCGCGGCACGGGTGCCAGCCGTTCGCGCTCGGCCTGTGCCGCTTCGCGCACGATCCAGTTGGCCATCAGCGTGAGGATGACGACGCCGCCCACCACCGCGAGCCATATGCGCACGTAGAGGTGGCGGGAATAAAGGCTGCGCAGCATCTATTGCCGCTCAATCTTGCTGCTTGGCGAATACGTAGCCCACGCCGCGCACAGTGAGGATGCGCTTCGGGTTCTTGGCATCGACCTCGATGGCCGCGCGGATGCGGCCCATGTGCACGTCGATGGAGCGGTCGAAGGCTTCCAGCTCGCGGCCGCGCACGGCTTCCATGATCTGGTCGCGCGTGAGCACGCGGCCCGCGCGCTCGGCCATGGCCACCAGCAGGTCGAACTGGTACGAGGTGAGGTCGGCCAGCGCGCCGGCCACCGACACGGTGCGCGCGTTGCGGTCGATTTCCAGCGTGCCGAAGCGCATCACGGTGGACACCTCGGCCTCGGTGGCGTTCTCGCTGCGCCGGCGCAGCACCGCGCGGATGCGCGCCAGCAGCTCGCGCGGCTCGAAGGGCTTGGGCAGGTAGTCGTCGGCGCCGATCTCCAGGCCGATGATGCGGTCCATGGGGTCGCCCTTGGCCGTCAGCATCAGCACCGACACCTTGGAGATGGGCCCGGGCAGCGCGCGGATGCGGCGGCAGACCTCCAGGCCGTCGGTGTCGGGCAGCATCAGGTCGAGGATCACGAGGTCGGGCGCGTGCTGCTGCAACTGCTCCAGGCCCGTGGCGCCGTCGCCTGCGTGGTTGAAGCCGAAACCCGACTGCGTCAGGTATTCGCCCACCATGTGTGCCAGGCGGGTGTCGTCTTCGATCATCAGGAGTTGGGGGGTGCTCATGCGCTTCATGGTCGTCCACGGGCGGCAAGCAGGCTTGAACGCTCCGTAAAGTTGGGTAAACCTCAGCCGGCGGCGTCAACCGTATCGGCTTCGAAAAGCATGGCGCCGGCTTCGGCGCTCACGGGAGGGAGGCCGAGGTTCTCCTCCAGCAGCGCGGGCAGGGCGCCGGCGTCCACGCCGGGGTCGGCGGCGCGCGCGCGCGCCAGCACCTCGCCGGCCAGCTGCCGCAGCTGCGCGGTCGAGGCGCGGATGCGCGCGCGGAAGGCCGCGTCGTCCAGCGTGTCGCGCAGGCTGCGGTTGAGCTCGGCGAACCACGGCATCGCGGCCTGGTCGAGCATCACGGCCGGGTTGGCGCGCCGGCTGCTGGCCGACCAGCGGCGCATCAGCGCCTGCACCTCGAGGTTCAGCCGCTGGCAATGCTGCAGCTCGGCTTTCAGGCTGCCCAGCGCGTGCAGGTCGGTCAGGCGGTGCTGGAAGAAGATCTGCGACAGCACGCCCCAGTAGTAGGCGTAGTCCCAGATCACCTTCACCGGCAGCACTTCGGGGTCGCCGAACAGCGGGTACTGGTCCTGGTAGAGCGCCAGCGTGCTTTCGTAGAACGAGTGGTAGAGCTGGTCGTACAGCTGCGCGCGCTTGTCGATCGGGCGGCCCGCGCGGTCCTGCGCGATCAGGTCGGTGATGTAGGTGTTGCCGATGGCGATGAAGTCGCTGCCCGGCGAATAGAACGGGTCGAGGAACAGCCCCGCCTCGCCGGTCATCGCCCAGCGCTGGCGCCCCGAGAACACCTGCTTGCAGCCGTGCGAGAAGTGCTTGAGGAAGGCGAAGTCCTGCAGCAGGTGGCGCTTGCCGTCCAGCGCCTCGAACAGCCGCGGCTGGTAGGTGGCGAACCACGCCATCGCCTTGTCGAAGGTGTCGATGGTGTCCAGCGGGTGCAGCTTCGGGTCGGCCACGATGCCCACCGAGTGCGAGCCCGAGGCCAGCGGGATCAGCCAGGCCCAGTAGCCCGCGCCCACCAGGTGGTTGGTCGACAGCCAGCGCGCCTGCGGGTCGCAGCGCGTGCGCCAGGCTTCGTCGCCGCTCCATTCGTCGATGGCGATGCGCTCGCCGATGCGAAACCACACCGCGTTGACGTCGTGCGCGTTCGACTCGGCCAGGCCCAGCTTGCGCTTGAGCATGCCGGCGCGCCCGCAGGCGTCGATCACCCAGCGGGCCTGCGCGTGGTGCGTGTGCTCGCCGCGGGTCCATTCGATGCTGTGCGGCGTGGCCGGGTCGTCGGCCAGCGTGATGCGCCGCACCAGCGCGCCGTCCACGAATTGCACCCCGCGCCGCACGGCCTCCTCGGCCAGGAAGTTCTCGAAGATGCCGCGGTCGATCTGGTAGCTGGGCACCGACAGGTAGCGGCTCGCGCCGATCTCGGTCACCTTGTCGATGTCGCTGCGGCCCTCGCTGAAGAAGAAGCGAAAGCCGAACTTGCGCAGCTGCTCGGCGTCCATGTGGGCCTTCAGGCCCAGCACCGTGTCGAAGTAGTGCGCGCCGATCTCCACCGACGACTCGCCCACCTTGTGCGCCGCGTGCGGCACCGGGTGCGCGCGGCGCTCCAGCACCAGCACGCGCAGGTCGGCAAAGCGCTGGCGCAGCTGCAGCGCCAGCGTGAGGCCCGCGAGCCCGCCCCCCATGATCACTGCGTCAAAAGTGTCGGGCGCAGTGTCGGTCATGGTCAGCTCCGGTCGATGGGCTGCAGCTGCAGCCGAAGTGAAAGGGTGGGGGACAACGGCAGCGCCACCGGCGCGGGCGTGCCCGCGTCCAGCCGTGCCAGCGATTCGAAGAGGGTCAGCGCGTCGGCCATCGGGTTGATGCCGGCCAGCGATTTCGCCGCGTCCGACTGCGGCGGTGTGGCCTGCGTGGCGCTGCCGTCCAGCGACCACTGCAGCACCGCCACCGTGCGTTCGCTGGGCGCGGGCGCCAGCACCAGCGCCACCGCCAGCAGGCCGCGGCTGTCGGTCACCGAGGTGAGCGCGCCGACGGTGGGTGTGTCGTAGCCCACCAGCAGCACCGGCTCCTGGTCGGCCGCGCATTGCACCGCCGCCTCGAGCAGGCCCGAGGCGAAGCTGTGTTCGAAGGCCGACACCGCGTTGCTCGCCGCCATGCAGCCGGTGCCGATGGTCCAGTAGCCCACGGCCGCGTTGTGCACCGAGTTGTGGAACTTGGTGGGCGACAGCATCTTGGGGTCGGAGGCCAGCGTGCCGCACATGTAGTCGTTGATCGACAGGTCGCCGTGCGCCGAGGTGAACACGCAGGGCACGTCGGCCGCGTTTCGGCCCGCGCCGGCCATGGCGGCGGCGGCCACTTCGAGGGCCAGCGCCACCGTGTCGGGCGCGCGGCGCCGTTCGGCCGGCGCCAGCACCTGCGGCGCGGGGCGCTTGGCGGGCGGGTCGGCCAGCGCGCCTTCGCCGCGGAAAGCGGCGCGCGCGGCATCCCAGCCGGGCAGGGTGGGGGTCCAGAAGGCGGGGCCTTCGATGTACAGGGTCGGCGGCATGGTGGCGGTCGTGCTCGTGCTCATGCTGCCGCCGCCTTGCCGAACACCAGCGAGCAGTTGTTGCCGCCGAAGCCGAAGGAGTTGGACAGCGCGTAGCGCACCTCGCCGTGCGCCGGCTCGAGCTTGATCTGCGGACCGAAGCCCTCGTCCAGCGTGCGCGTGTTGACCGTGCCCGGCTTCAGGCCGCGCTCGATCGCCAGCAGGCTGATGACGGCCTCGACGATGCCCGCCGCGCCCAGCGTGTGGCCCATGAAGCCCTTGGTCGAGCTGGCGTGCGTGCCGGCCGGGAAGCGGCGCGCCACCAGCGCGCCCTCGACCTCGTCGTTCTTCTGGCTCGCGGTGCCGTGCATGTTGATGTAGTCGATGGCCTCGGGCGCGAGGCCGGCGCGCGCCAGCGCCTCGTCGAGCGCGCGCTCGGCGCCCAGGCCCTCGGGGTGGGGGGTGGACATGTGGTGCGCGTCGCTCGCCTCGCCGTAGCCCAGCAGGTGCAGCGGGGACGCATCGGCGCCCGCCTGCACGCGCTCCACCAGCGCGAAGCCCGCGGCCTCGCCCAGGCTGATGCCCTTGCGGCCGGCGTCGAAGGGCCGGCATGGTTCGCTCGACACCAGTTCGAGCGAATTGAAGCCGAACAGCACGCTGCCGCACAGCGTGTCCGCGCCGCCGACCACGGCCGCGTCGGCCAGGCCCAGGCGGATCATCCGCTCGGCCGAGGCGAACACCTTGGCGCTCGAAGAGCAGGCGGTGGAAATGGTCTCGCTCGGGCCGCTGATGCCCAGCACCTCTTGCACGAACAGGGCCATCGAATGCGGCGTGTGCACCGCGCTGCGGCGCTGGTCGGGCGGGAACATGCCTTCGGCGTCGAGCTGGGTGTAGGCCAGCTCGGTCTCGCCGATGCTCGCGGTCGAGGTGCCCAGGATCAGCGCGACGCGCGACGCGCCGTACTTTTCGCGCGCAGCCGCCACCGCCTCGATGAAGCCGTCGGCATGCAGGCCCAGCCAGGCGAGCCGGTTGTTGCGGCAGTCCCAGTGGGCGAGCGATTCGGGCAGGCGGACTTCTTCCAGGCCGTCGACGCGGCCGATCCACGTGGGCAGCGGGTCGTCGCCGAAATCGTTGGCGCGCAGGCCGCTGCGCGACTGCGCCAGCGCGTCAGCGAGCGCTTCCTTGCCGACGCCGACGGCCGAGGTCGCCGTGTAGGCGCTGATTTGAAGAGGGGGGATTCGGGACGGCACGATCTTTTGCGGGCTTGCTGACAACTGGAAACAACCAAGGAAAAAGCGAATGTAAACGTGGAACAGCCTAACAGTAGCAGGCGCCGTGGCGCGTCGGCGGATTCCTATAAGGCCCGGGCCCTATTGACGCTCCGTGGGGCTCGTGATGATCGTGAGCCGCGAGGCCAGCGCCACCAGCACCAGCACCGGCACGCCCAGCAGCGCTGTGGCGACGAAGAAGTTGCTGTAGCCGTAGGCGTCGACGAAGGCACCCGAATAGCCGGCGATGAATTTCGGCAGCAGCAGCATGAGAGAGCTGAACAGCGCGTATTGGGTGGCCGAATAGCTGATGTTGGTGAGACTCGACAGATAGGCGATGAAGGCCGCCGATGCGATGCCGCCGGCCAGGTTGTCGGCCGACACCACCGCGATCAGCGCCGTGGTGTCGTGCCCGCGCGTCGCCAGCCAGGCGTAGAGCAGGTTGCTCGCGGCGCTGAGCACGGCGCCCATCATCAGCACCCGCATCACGCCCAGGCGCATCGACAGCACGCCGCCCACGAAGGCGCCCGCCAGCGTCATGACCACGCCGTAGATCTTGCTGACCGTGGCCACTTCGTCCTTGGTGAAGCCCATGTCCACGTAGAACGGGTTGGCCATGATGCCCATCACCACGTCGCTGATGCGGTAGACGGCGATCAGCGAAAGGATCAGCACCGCGTGCCATTTGTAGCGGCCGATGAAATCGGCAAAGGGCTCGATCAGCGCGCTGCGCAGCCACTCGGCCGCGTTGCGGGCCTTGGGCAGCAGGCGCGGCACCGGCTCGGGCGACAGCAGCACCGTGAACACGCCGATCGCCATCGAAGCCGCCATCACCAGGTAGGCGGTCTTCCAGGCGCCGTCCTGGTAGGCGGCCGCGCCGGTGGCGGCCACGGCGGGCGCCACCTCGGCCCAGGCCGCGACCCACAGCACGCCGGCACCGGCCCAAATCATCGCCAGGCGGTAGCCCGTCTGGTAGGCGGCGGCCATCGCGGCCTGCTTGCGCGGCTCGGCCGATTCGATGCGGAAGGCGTCGAGCGCGATGTCCTGCGTGGCCGAGCCGAAGGCCACCAGCAGCGCGCACCAGATCAGCGGCGTGAGGCCCAGGCGCGGGTCGTTCATTGCCATGCCGACCAGCCCCGTGATGACCAGCCCCTGCGCCAGCAGCAGCCAGCCGCGCCGGCGCCCCAGCAGCGTGGTCAGCGGCGGCAGCGGCAGCCGGTCGACCAGCGGCGCCCAGACCCACTTGAAGCCGTAGGCCAGCCCGACCCAGCTCAGGTAGCCGATGGTGGTGCGGTCGATGCCGGCCTCGCGCAGGCGAAAGCTCAGCGTGCCCAGCACCAGCAGCAGCGGCAGCCCGGCCGAGAAGCCCAGCGCCAGCATGCGCAGCGTGGCGGGCTCCAGGTAGACCTTGAGGGCGTCGCGCCAGGGCGGGGAAGGGGGGGTGGGGGTTTCGGCAGGCGAGGCGGACATGTGCCCGGATTGTCCATGAGCGGCGCAGGCCCTCGGGCGGCCCCTTTGTCTTCATTTGTTCCTATGATCCGGCCCCTATGTGCATACGATGCGAGCGCTCTTCCTCCGGCACCGCCGCCGTCTCCGCCCTTCCTTCCGCGGCGTCGCCCTGGAATCCCCGGCGCGCCTTCCTGCTGGCCGCCGCCGGCGCGGCGCTGGGCGGCCCGGCGCTGGCGCAGGTCGACGTGGGCAAGGCATCGGTGGCGCGCAACCTCGTGCCCGCCGACAAGATCGAGGCGGCCGGGGTGCAGCAATACGGCCAGCTGCTCGAACAGGCCCGCGCCAAGGGCGCGCTCGCCGGCGACAACGACCCGCAGCTGCAGCGCCTGCGCGCCATCGCGACCCGCCTCATTCCGTTTGCCACGCCGTGGAACTCGCGCGCCCGCAGCTGGAAGTGGGAGGTCAGCCTGATCGGCAGCAAGCAGATCAACGCCTTCTGCATGCCCGGCGGCAAGATCGCCTTCTTCACCGGCATCCTCGACCAGCTCAAGCTCACGGACGACGAGGTCGCGATGGTCATGGGCCACGAAATGGCTCACGCGCTGCGCGAACACGCGCGCGCCCGCATGGCCAAGAGCGCGGGCACCGGCGCGGTGCTCTCGCTGGGTGCGCAGATGCTCGGCTGGGGCCAGGTGGGCGACCTGGCGGCGCGCGCGGGCACGCAGCTCATCACCCTCAAGTTCAGCCGCAGCGACGAGACCGAGGCCGACCTCGTGGGGCTGGAACTCGCGGCGCGCGCGGGCTACGACCCGAAGGCTTCGGTGTCGCTGTGGCAGAAGATGGCCGCGGCGTCGAAGAACCAGGGGAGCCTGAACTTCCTTTCCACGCACCCGAGCGGGCCGGACCGCATCACGAAGCTGGAAGCCAACCTGCCCAAGGTCGAGAAGCTCTACCGCGACGCAAGGAAATAGCTCACCCCCAGGCTTCGCGCACTTCGTGTCGCTGCGCCAACCCCCTTGCAGGGGGGCAACACCTGCGGCCCGGCGAAGCCGGTTCCGCGGTGTTTCACGACATGACACCCAACGGCTGATACCTATCGAGCGGGCTGCGCGACCTCGGCAGCCGCTGGCACGCCGTTTGCATCTCAACTTGTACACATGTTTGGATGCCTAATGATGGTGCATGAAGAAAACCGGGAAAGCGGGTCGCCCGACGCCGCCTGGATCGCGAAATTCGCCGCGCCCTTGGCGGATGCGGCGGCCGGCAAGGCCCTGGACTTCGCCCTGCCGCTCGCCGGACTGCGCTTCGCGGTCAAGGACAACATCGACGTGGCCGCCGTGCCCACCACGGCGGCCTGCCCGGCCTTCGACCGGCTCCCCACGGTCCACGCGGCCGTGGTGCAGCGCCTGCTCGAAGCCGGTGCATCGCTGGCCGGCAAGACCAACCTCGACCAGTTCGCCTGCGGCCTGAACGGCACGCGCTCGCCGTACGGCGAGGTGCCCAACGCCTTCGACGCACGGTACGTTTCGGGCGGCTCCAGCTCGGGTTCGGCCTATGTGGTGGCAACCGGCGAGGTCGACTTCGCGCTGGGCACCGACACCGCGGGCTCGGGCCGCGTGCCGGCCGGGCTCAACAACATCGTCGGCCTCAAGCCTTCGCGCGGCCTGCTGAGCACCTTCGGCGTGGTGCCCGCGGCGCAGAGCGCCGACTGCGTCTCCATCTTCGCGCGCACCGTCGCCACGGCGGTCGACGTGCTGCTGGCCGCCGCGGGCCATGACGCGCGCGACCCTTACTCCCGCGACATTCCCCTGAGCCGCAAGCCGCTGCCCGCGCATTTCCGCTTCGGCGTGCCCGACAGGCTGAGCTTCTTCGGCGACACCGCCGCCGAACGGGCGTTCAACGACGCGACCGCGCGGCTGCTGGCCATGGGCGGCTCGCCCGTCACTATTTCCTATGCCCCGCTCGCCGAGGCCGCCGCGCTGCTCTATGAAAGCGCGCTGGTCGCCGAGCGCTACGCCGCGGTGCGCGAGTTCTTCGATGCGCACGGCGACGAGGTCATCGAGCCCGTGCGCGGCATCCTCGCGAGCGGGCGCAACTACGGCGCCGCCGACGTGTTCGAGGCCCAGGCACGGCTGCGCGCCATCGCGCAGCAGGTCGAGCCGATGTGGCGCGACATCGACGTGCTGCTCGTGCCCACCGCGCCCACGCACTACACCCGCGAGCAGATGCGCGCCGACCCGGTGGCGCTCAACCGCAACCTCGGCGCGTACACCAACTTCGTCAACCTGCTCGACTACGCCGCGCTCTCCGTGCCCAGCAGCCTGCGCGCGGACGGCCTGCCCTTCGGCATCACGCTGATCGGCCCCTGCGGCAGCGACCTCGCCCTGGCCGACCTGGGCCAGCGCTACCACCACGCCACCGGGCTCGCGCAAGGCGCGACCGGCGAGCCGCTGCCCGCGCCGCGCGCCATTCCCGGCCTTGCCGCGCCAGGCGCGGACACCCTGTCCATCGCCGTGGTCGGCGCGCATCTCTCGGGCATGCCGCTCAACAGCCAGCTCGCTGAACGTGGAGCCACGCTGCTGCGTGCCACGACGACCTCGCCCTTCTACCGCCTCTACGCGCTGCCGGGCACCGTGCCGCCCAAGCCCGGCCTGCAGCGCGTGGCCGAAGGCGATGCGGGCGGCGCCGCCATCGCGCTCGAAGTGTGGGCCGTGCCCCTGGCGCAGGTCGGCAGCTTTCTCGCCCTCATTCCGCCGCCCCTGGGCCTGGGCAGCGTCCAGCTGTCCGACGGCAGCTGGGTCAAAGGCTTCATCTGCGAGGGCCATGCCCTGGCCGGCGCGCAGGACGTGACCCTCCATGGCGGCTGGCGCGCATACGTCGCGAGCCGCGCCACCCCGAGTTCCAACTGATCAGGAGTTCCGATGAGCAACCAAGAAAAACCTCCCGCGTCGAACCGCGGCAGCCGCCGCCAGTTGCTGCAGGCCGGCGCCGCCGGGCTGGCCGTGCTGGCCGCGCCCGCCATCGTGCGTGCGCAGGGTGCGGCAAAGCTGCGCATCGGCTTCTGGCCCGTGGCCGCCGGCCTGCCGTTCTTCGCGGCGGTCGACAAGGGCTACTTCAAGGAAGCCGGCCTCGACGTCGAGCCGCTCAAGTTCGCCGGCGCGCAGCAGGTGATGGAAGGCATGCTCGCCGGCCGCTGCGACGGCAGCGCCAACGGCACCGGCTCGGCCAACCTCGCCATCGGCGAGATCGCGCAGCCGGGCCTGTTCAAGATCTTCTGCACCAACCCGAGCAACGCGAAATACGTGCTCGACGAATTCATCGTCGCCAAGGACAGCCCCATCAAGACCATGGCCGAGCTGGCCGGCAAGAAGGTCGCCTCGGGCCCCGGCATCCAGAACGTCACGCTGTGCAAGACCATGCTGGAGCGCGCGGGCGCCAAGGGCGCGACCGTGAGCGAGCTGCCCATCGGCCAGCACGTGGCAGCGCTGGTCGCGGGCCAGGTCGACGCCTGCTACACGCTGGAGCCCACCGGCACCGTGGGCCGCATGAACGGCACCACGCGCGTCATCGAGGCCGGCGTGGTTGCCAGGTACATCCTCGGCGACCCGATGGCGCCCTGGCACGGCGGTGCAGCCAGCCTGACCACCGAGTTCATCAAGAAGAACCCGGAGATCGCTAAGAAGTACATCGCCGCCTATGCGCGCGGCGTGGAGCTGGTGCGCACCAAGCCCGACGAGGCACGCCAGTTCATGAAGGGCTACACCGCCATCGAAGGCAAGCTCACGGCCGAGGTGCCGCTCGCGTCTTACATGCTCTACAACGAGTTCAAGCCCAGCGACGTCGCGTACTTCCAGAAGTTCTACGACCTGTTCACCGAGAAAGGCATCTTCGAGAAGAAGGTGCCGGTGGACGCGCTGCTCTACAAGGCCTGACATGAGGCTCGCCCCCAGCCTTCGCGCACTTCGTGTCGCTTCGTCAACCCCCTACCGGGGGCAACACCTGAGGCCCGGCAAAGCCGGTTCCTCGGTGTTCCCGAAAAAGCAATCCTGAAGGAGTTCCCAATGGGTGAAGCCAACGTCACCACGGCCGCGCCGTGGACCCCGCCGGCCAGTGCCGCTACTGCCGCGCCCAGGCCGCCGCTGCGCGACCGCATGCTGCCCTTCATCGGCCCGGTGGTGCTGTTCATCGCGTGGGACCTGGTGGTGCGCCTGGGCTTCATCAAGCCGATATTGCTGCCCACGCCCGCCGACACCATCGCCGCGCTCATCACCGGCCTGGCCGGCGGTCCGCTGCTCACCGACTTCGCCATGACCGTGTGGCGCACCGTGCAGGCCTTCGTCATCGCGGCGGCCATCGGGGTGCCGCTGGGCGTGCTGCTGGGCAGCAACGAGAAGGCGTACCGCAGCGTGGAGTTCCTGATCGACTTCTTCCGCTCCACGCCGTCGTCCGCGCTGATTCCGCTGTTCCTGCTGATCTTCGGCGTGAGCGACGTCAACAAGGTGGCCATCGCGGCCTTCGGCGCGCTGCTCATCGTGGTGTTCAACAGCGCCTACGGCGTCATCAACGCACGCAAGCAGCGCGTGATGGCGGCGCGCGTCATGGGCGCCTCGCGCTGGCAGATCTTCAAGGACGTGCTGGTGTGGGAAAGCCTGCAGCCCAGCTTCGTGGGCCTGCGCTCGGCGGTGTCGATGGCGCTGGTGATCGTCATCGTGGCCGAGATGTTCATCGGCTCCGACACGGGGCTGGGCCACCGCATCATCGACGCGCAGCAGGTGCTCAACGTGAAGAGCATGTACGCGGCGATTCTTGCGGCGGGTGCGCTGGGTTACGCGCTCAACATCCTCTTCCTCATCGCAGAACGCCGCATCGTGCACTGGAGCGGAAGATGAAAGTCACGCAGGACATCGTCATCAACGGCCCGGTGTATGCCGACGTGCCCAGGCCGGCCTTCAGGCCCGGCCCGGCCGGCACGCACATCACCATCCGCGGCCTCACCAAGTACTTCGCGGGCTGGCCGCTGTACGAGAACTTCGACCTCGACATTCCCAAGCACGCCATCGTGTCGGTGTTCGGGCCCAACGGCTGCGGCAAGTCCACGCTCATCAACATGATCGCGGGGCTCATTCCCATCGATTCGGGCGAGATCCTGTTCGACGGGAAGCAACGCAAGGACACCAAGATCGGCTACGTGTTCCAGAACTACCGCGAAGCGATGTTCCCGTGGATGCGCACCATCGACAACATCGCCTACCCGCTGAAGCTCGAAGGGCGCAGCAAGGCCGAGGTCGACCGGCGCATGGAGGAGCTGGTGGCGTCCTTCGACGTGAAGTTCGACCTCAAGCGCTTTCCGTACGAACTCTCGGGCGGCCAGCAGCAGACCGCGTCGATCATGCGTGCGCTCGCGCCCAACCCGGAGGTGCTGTTCCTTGACGAGCCTTTCTCGGCGCTGGACTTCGAGATGACGCTTTTCATCCGCGAGAAGCTTCAGGAGGTGTTCATGCAGACCGGCACCACCATGCTGCTGGTGTCGCACGACCTCGAAGAGGCGGTGTACCTGGCCGACGAAGTGCTGCTGCTGACCAAGCGGCCCACCCGGGTGGCCGAGATCTTGCGTTATGGCGATGCCCGCCCGCGCACCGTGGAAACGCTGAGCACCGAGAGCTTCGTGGCCATGAAGAAGCTCAGCCTCGACATCTTCCAGCGCGAAGTCCGCCGCTAGGGCATCGACACAAGGAGCCGACCATGACACCCACGCAGACCGAAAGCTACGTCGACGCCGCCGCCGCGGCGCTCGCCTTGCCCCTGTCGCCCGCGCACCGCCCCGGCGTGCTGCGTTACTTCGCGCTCGCGGCCGAGTTCGCCGCGGTGGTGGAGTCGGTGCCGCTGCCCATGTCGGCCGAGCCGGCGGTGCATTTCTCGCCGGTGGAGCCCGAGGAGAAGGAAGCATGAGCGCGGCGGATCTGCTCGGGCGCGACGCGACGGCCATGGCCGAAGCGGTGCGCTCCGGCGCCGCGAGCGCCACTGCGCTGGTGCAGGCCAGCCTCGAGCGCGTGGACGCCACCGATGGCCGGGTCAACGCCTTCACCGCCGTGCTGGCCGAGCGCGCGTTGCGCCGCGCGGCGCAGGTCGATGCCTCGCTGGCGTCGTCGAACGGCGCGCGCACCCGCGAACTGCCGCTGCTCGGCGTGCCCTTCGCGGTGAAGAACCTGTTCGACATCGCCGGCCTGCCCACGCTCGCTGGCTCGAAGATCGAGCACCAGACCGCGCCCGCACGCGCAGACGCAGCGCTGGTGCGGCGGCTGGAGCGCGCGGGCGCCGTGCTGGTGGGCGCGCTCAACATGGACGAGTACGCCTACGGCTTCACCACCGAGAACAGCCATGAAGGCCCCACGCGCAATCCGCACGACCTCACGCGCATCGCGGGCGGTTCGTCGGGCGGCTCGGGCGCCGCGGTGGCCGCGGGACAGGTGCCGCTCACGCTGGGCTCCGACACCAACGGCTCGATCCGCGTGCCCGCGTCGCTGTGCGGCGTGTTCGGCCTGAAGCCCACCTTCGGGCGGCTGCCGCGCACCGGGAGCTTTCCGTTCGTGTCCAGCCTGGACCATCTCGGCCCCTTCGCCCGTTCGGCGCGCGATTTGGCGCTGGTCTACGACGCGCTGCAGGGACCCGAGGACGCGGGCCACCCGCACGACCCCGGCTGCGCCCAGCGGGCCGTCGAACCGGTGTCTGGCGTGCTGGCGCAGGGCGCGCGGGGCCTGCGCATCGGCGTGCTCGGCGGCTACTTTCACCAGCGCGCCGGCGCCCAGGCGCTGGCCGCCGTCGATCTGGTCGCCGATGCGCTGGGCTCGGGCGTCTCGCGGGCCAGCGTCGAACTGCCGCTGGTGGAGGCCGGGCGCGCCGCCGCCTTCCTCATCACCAACGCCGAAGGCGCCGCGCTGCACCTGGACGACCTGCGCCGCCGCGCGCACGACTTCGAGCCGCTGTCGCGCGACCGCTTCCTGGCCGGTGCGCTGCTGCCTGCCGCCTGGGTGGCGCGCGCGCAGCGCGTGCGCCGGGTGTATGCCGAGGCGGTGGCGCGCCTGTTCGCCCGCTACGACATCCTGCTGGCACCGGCCACGCCCAGCGCGGCCACGCCGATCGGCGCGGAGACCTTCGAGGTCAACGGCCAGGTGCTGCCGGTGCGGCCCAACATGGGGCTGCTGACCCAGCCCTTCTCATGCATCGGCCTGCCGGTGTGCGCGGTGCCGGTATGGAGCGCGCACGCCAACCTGCCGGATCTTCCCGACCTGCCGATCGGCGTGCAGGTGATCGCCGCGCCCTGGCGCGAAGACCTCGTGCTGCGCGTGGCCGCGGCACTCGAAGCCGCAGGCGTGGCGCATGCGCCCGTCGCCGCACTGAATGTGGAGAAGACACCCGCATGAACGCAAGCGACATCAACCTGCCCGACGTGCTCGCCGAGGTGCAGGCCGCCTTCGCCCGCTACGAGGACGCGCTGGTGAACAACAAGGTCGAGGTGCTCGACGAACTGTTCTGGAACAGCCCGACCACGCTGCGCTACGGCGCCACCGAAAACCTCTACGGCTACGACGAGATCCGGGCTTTTCGCGCGTCGCGCCCCTCGCAGGGCCTTGCGCGCGAACTGCTCGTCACCGTCATCACCACCTACGGGCGCGACTTCGCCACCGCGAACTGCGAGTTCCGCCGCGAAGGCGCCGAGCGCACCGGCCGCCAGAGCCAGACCTGGATGCGCACGCCCGAGGGCTGGCGCGTGGTTTCGGCCCACGTCAGCCTGCTGGGCTGAGACCCCCAGGCACTTCTTTTTTCCTTCGATCCTTCAACCTGTTTTCCAGCAACGGAGTACGTCATGACCAGCCCTCTCAATCGCCGCGATTCCCTCAAGACCCTGGCCGCGCTGGGCGCCGCCGGATCGCTCGGAAGCTGGAGCGCCCTTGCCGGCGCACAGGCCAAGCCGCTCACCGTCGGCGTGATCTACGTCGGCGCGCGCGACGACTACGGCTACAACCAGGCGCACGCGCAGGCGGCCGCCGAAGTCAAGAAGATGACCGGCATCAAGGTGGTGGAAGAAGAGAACGTGCCCGAGACCGCCGCCGTGCAGAAGACCATGGCCGGCATGATTTCTCAGGACGGCGCCAAGCTGCTGTTCCCCACGTCGTTCGGCTACTTCGACCCGCACATCCTCGCGGTGGCGCCCAAGAACCCCGACGTGCGCTTCTCGCACTGCGGCGGCCTCTGGACCGAAGGCAAGCACCCGAAGAACGTGGGCAGCTTCTTCGGCTACATCGACGAGTGCCAGTTCCTGAACGGCGTGATCGCCGCGCACATGACCAAGAGCAACAAGATCGCCTTCGTCGCGGCCAAGCCCATTCCGCAGGTGCTGCGCAACATCAACGCCTTCACGCTGGGCGCGCGCTCGGTCAAGCCGAACATCACCTGCAGCGTGATCTTCACGGGCGACTGGTCGATGGCCGTGAAGGAAGCCGAAGCCACCAACAGCCTGGCCGACCAGGGCTGCGACGTGTTCACGATGCATGTGGACGGCCCCAAGGTGGTGGTCGAGACGGCGGCCAAGCGCGGCAAGATGGTCTGCGGCTACCACGCGAGCCAGGCCAAGCTGGCGCCCAACGCGTACCTCACCGGCGCCGAGTGGAACTGGCTCACCGCCTACAAGACCATCATCGACGCCGCCCAGGCCGGCAAGCCGCATCCGAACTTCCTGCGCGGCGGCCTGAAGGAGGGCTACGTGAAGATGTCCGCCTACGGCCCCATGGTGCCCGACGCCGCGAAGAAGCAGGCCGACGACATCAAGGCGAAGATGATCGCGGGCACTTTCGACATCTTCAAGGACGGCATCAAGGACAACAAGGGCGCGGTGGTGGTGCCGGCCGGCAAGGTGCTCAAGCAGACCGACCTGGAGCTCGAGAAGATGAACTACCTCGTCGAAGGCGTCGTCGGAAGCATCGGATGACATTCCCCAGGCTTCGCGCACTGCATGCCGCTTCGCCCACCGCCTTGGCAAGGGGGCGCCGTCAGCGGCCCGGCGAAGCCGGTTGCGCGACGGCCCTGACCTGAAAGCAGACTTCATCATGCGCAGTGTCCTCAAGGAGTTTTCCCTGCCGGTGTTCGCCATCGCGGCGGCGCTGCTGGTGTTCGGCCTGCTGGTGGCCTTCGCGGGCGTCGACCCGGTGGAGGTCTGGGCCACGCTGTTCAAGGGCGCGTTCGGCGACTGGTTCTCGTGGCAGAACACGCTGCAGCGCGCCGCGCCGCTGATGCTCACCGCGCTGTGCGTGGCGTTGCCCGCGCGCGCGGGGCTCATCATCATCGGCGGCGAAGGCGCGCTGGTGCTGGGCGGGCTGGCCTGCGCGGCGCTGGCGCATGCGGTGCCGCTGCCCGCCAATGCCGCCGGCACGGTGATCGTGTGCATCGCGGGCGCCATCGCCGGCGCGGTGTGGATCGTTCTCGCGGGCTGGCTGCGGCAGTTTCGCGGCATCAACGAAACCATCAGCAGCCTGCTGCTGGCCTACATCGCCATCGGCATCTTCAAGCACCTGGTCGAAGGGCCGCTGCGCGACCCGGCGAGCCTGAACAAGCCTTCGACCCATGCATTGAACGACGGGCTGCTGATAGGCGGCATCGGCGGTTCCGACGTGCACTGGGGCCTGGTGATCGGCGTCGTGGCCTGCCTGGGGCTCGGCTGGTGGCTGCGCGCCACGGCCTCGGGCTTCTCGGTGCGCGTGGTGGGCGGCAACCCGCGCACCGCGCAACTGGTGGGGCTGCCGGCCACGCGGCTCATTCTTTCGGCCTGCGGCCTCGGCGGCGCTTGCGCGGGGCTCGCGGGCGCGGTCGAGGTGGCGGCGGTGCACACCAACGCCAACGCCTCGCTGATCGCCGGTTATGGCTACGCAGGCATCCTGGTGTCGTTCATCGCGCGGCACAACCCGGTGGCCATCGTGCCGGTGGCGATCCTGTTCGGCGGCTTCGGCGCGGCGGGCAGCCTGCTGCAGCGGCGCCTCGGCCTGCCCGATGCATCGGTGCTGGTGCTGCAGGGCATCGCCTTCGTGCTGATCCTCGCGAGCGAGGGACTGCGCACGGTCAACTGGAAGAAGTTCGGCGACCGCATGCTGCCCGAGGCCAAGCACTACGACAGGAGCCACATCGCATGACTGCCGACCAATGGATCGCGCTGGTGGCCGGCATCGTCGGCGGCGCGCTGCGCGTGGGTGCACCGTTTCTGTTCGTGAGCCTGGGCGAGTGCCTCACCGAAAAATCCGGCCGCATCAACCTCGGGCTCGAAGGCGTGCTGGTGCTGTCGGCCATGGCGGCCTTCGGCGGCGCGTACCTCACCGATTCGGCCTGGCTCGGCGTGCTGGTCGGCGCGGTGGCCGGCGCGGCGCTCGCGCTGCTGCACGGCCTGCTGTGCTCGCTCGACCGCGTGAACGACGTGGCCACCGGCATCGCGCTGATGCTGCTCGGCACCGGCCTCGCGTTCTATCTGGGCAAGCCGCTCATCCAGCCGCAGGCACCGCAGATTCCCGCGATTCCGCTGGGCTTCTGGAGCGACAACACGGTGGTGCGCTCGGCGCTGCAGCTCAATGCGCTGGTGCCCATCGGCGTGGCGCTCGCGGTGCTGCTGTGGTGGGGCTTCGCGCGCACGCGTGCCGGCCTGCTGGTGCGCATGGCGGGCGATTCGGCACAGGCCACGCGCGCGCTCGGCTACTCGGTCTCGGGCCTGCGCATCGCGGCCACCACGGCGGGCGGCTTCATCGCGGGGCTCGGCGGTGCGTCGCTCACGCTTTTCTATCCGGGCAGCTGGAACGAAGGCATCTCCAGCGGGCAGGGCCTGATCGCGGTGGCGCTCGTGATCTTCGCGCGCTGGAGCCCGCTGCGCTGCGTGGGCGCGGCGCTGCTCTTCGGCGGCGCGGGCGCCATCGGGCCGGCGCTTCAATCCATCGGCATCGGCTGGGGCTACCACCTCTTCAACACCGTGCCCTATGTGCTCACGCTGGTGATCCTGGTGTTCACCTGCAAGCCGGGCAGCGCGGCCGTCGGCAGCCCCGGCGAACTCTCTTCCACAAGGAGCTGAATGTCATGAGCGGTCTCGGAGGCCTCAACAAATCGGCGCACGGCGTCGTCGTCGGTCTGGTGCAGCTGCAACTGCCGAGCGTGAAGACGCCGGCCGAACTCGCCGCACAAACGCAGCGCATCTGCGAGATGGTGGGCAAGGCCCGCCGCAACCAGTCGACCATGGACCTCGTGGTGTTCCCGGAATACGCGCTGCACGGGCTCTCGATGGACACCAACCCCGAGATCATGTGCACGCTCGACGGTCCCGAGGTGGCGGCCTTCAAACAGGCCTGCGTCGAACACCGCATCTGGGGCTGCTTCTCCATCATGGAGGCCAACCCCGGCGGCAACCCGTACAACAGCGGGCTCATCATCGACGACCACGGCGAGATCAGGCTCTACTACCGCAAGCTGCACCCGTGGGTGCCGGTCGAACCCTGGGAGCCCGGCAACCTGGGCATTCCGGTGTGCGACGGACCCAACGGCAGCAAGCTGTCGCTCATCATCTGCCACGACGGCATGTTCCCCGAGATGGCGCGCGAGGCCGCATACAAGGGCGCGGACATCATCCTGCGCACGGCCGGCTACACCGCGCCCATCCGCCATGCGTGGAAGATCACCAACCAGGCCAACGCTTTCTGCAACCTCGCCTACACCGCGAGCGTGTGCCTGTGCGGCAGCGACGGCAGCTTCGACTCGATGGGCGAGGGCATGTTCTGCAACTTCGACGGCACGGTGCTGGTAGAGGGCGGCGGCCGCGCGGACGAGATCATCACCGCCGAGCTGCGCCCCGACCTCGTGCGCGAGGCCCGCACCGGCTGGGGCGTGGAGAACAACATCTACCAGCTCTATCACCGCGGGTACGTGGCGGTGAAGGGCGGCGCGCAGGACTGCCCCTACACCTACATGCACGACATGGCCGCCGGCACCTACAGGCTGCCGTGGAGCGCCGAGGTGAAGGTGACCGACGGCACGAGTTGCGGCTTCGCGCCGCCGCAGCGCAACTACGCAGGATGACGACCATGACCGCCACCATCGCCAACACCACCGAACGCCACGTGGCCGCCGAGCCTTATGCCTGGCCCTACAACCGCGCGCTGCGGCCCGACAACACCGCGCTCATCGTCATCGACATGCAGACCGACTTCTGCGGCAAGGGCGGGTATGTCGACGTGATGGGCTACGACCTGTCGCTGGTGCAGGCGCCGATCAAGCCGATCGCGCGCACGCTGGCGGCGCTGCGGCCGCTGGGCTATCACATCATCCACACGCGCGAAGGGCACCGGCCCGACCTCGGCGACCTGCCGGCCAACAAGCGCTGGCGTTCGCGGCAGATCGGCGCGAACGGCGTGGGCATCGGCGACGACGGGCCGTGCGGGCGCATCCTGGTGCGCGGCGAGCCGGGCTGGGAGATCATTCCTGAGCTGGCGCCGCTGCCGGGCGAGGTGGTGATCGACAAGCCGGGCAAGGGATCGTTCTATGCGACGGACCTCGAACTGATCCTGCGTACGCGCGGCATCGAGAACATCATCCTTGCGGGCATCACCACCGACGTGTGCGTGCACACGACGATGCGTGACGCCAACGACCGAGGGTTCGAGTGCCTGCTGTTGTCGGACTGCACGGCTGCGACGGACTACGGAAATCATCTTGCGGCGCTGAAGATGATCACGATGCAGGGTGGCGTGTTCGGGGCGCATGCGACTTCGCAGGCTTTGCTGGCGGTTGTATGAGTTGCCTTTGTTCAGGGCGCTGCTCACGCCGACGGGGTGCCTTGCTCCGCGAACGTCCCCCGGGGCTTCGCCCCTCCTCCTTTATTTCGCTGCGCAAGGCACCCCGCCAGCGTGAGCATTCAGAGCCGTCGTTGATCGGCCAACACGAGAGCCGCGCTCGATGTGCACAGGGTGCCGGGTGCTCCCCGCAGCGAAATAAAGGAGGAGCCCGAAGGGCGGGGGACATTCGCGGAGGGGAGTACCCGGTGGCCTGTGCACGCACCCCGAACATGCAAAGACGCGAAGGAAAAAACACATGAGCGCCACATCACCTAACGCAATCGGTGGCCTCCCCGCAGGCAAAGGCGCGCTCGCGCTGGACACCTACGAGCTCACCAAACGCTTCGGCGCCTTCACCGCCATGGACCGCGTGACCATGCGCGTCGAGCCCGGCACCGTGCACGCGCTGCTCGGCGAGAACGGCGCGGGAAAGAGCACCCTGGTGAAGTGCGTGGCCGGCTTCCAGCGCGCGGAGGAGGGCAGCATCCTGATCGACGGACGCGAGCAGGACATCGCCAACCCCATCGTGGCGCGCGCGCTGGGCATCGGCATGGTGTACCAGCATTTCACGCTGGCGCCGGGCATGACGGTGGCGGAAAACCTGCTGCTCGCGGGTGGCAAGACGCCGGCGCTGATCGACTGGAAGACGAAGCGCGCGGAGCTGAAGGAATTTCTTGCGACCACGCCGTTCAGCCTCGACCTCGATGTGCGTCCGTCCGAGCTTGCGGCCGGCGAGAAGCAGAAGCTCGAACTGCTCAAGCAGCTGTACCTGAAGCCGCGCCTGCTGATCCTCGACGAGCCGACCTCGGTGCTCACGCCGCAGGAGGCCGACGAGGTGCTGGGCCACGTACGCGAGTTCGCGCGCAGCGGGCTGTGCACGGTGCTCATCATCACGCACAAGTTCCGCGAGGTGATGGCGTATGCCGACAGCGTCACCGTGCTGCGGCGGGGCAAGGCGGTGCATCACTGCCGCGTGGCCGACACCAGCCCGGCGCAGCTGGCGCAGGCCATGATGGGTGGCGAGCAGGCAACGGCATCGACGCCGATCGCGAGGAAGCCCGTGCCCGCCAATGCGCCGGTTGCATTGAAGGTCGAAGGACTCAAGGCGCAAGGTGATCGCGGCACGCTGGCGCTGCACGACCTGAGCCTGTCCGTGCGCGCGGGAGAGATCCTTGGCGTGGCCGGTGTGTCCGGCAACGGGCAGCGCGAACTTGTGGAGGCCCTCGTCGGCCAGCGTCCGCGCCTTGCGGGCAAGGTCACGGTGATGGGGCAGCCCTACGGTGCGCACCGCGCCGAGAACCGCAAGCTCAAGGTCCGCAGCCTCCCGGAAGAGCCGCTGCGCAACGCCTGTGTCGGCGACCTCAGCGTTGCCGAGAACATGGCGCTGCGTGATTTCGACCAACCGCCTTTGTCGCGCGGCGGCGTGCTGAGCTTTCCGTACTGGCGCAGCCGGGCACGCGAATGGATCGCCGAGTACGGCGTGAAGACCCAGGGCGAGGGCGCGCCGATTCGCAGCCTCTCGGGCGGCAACGTGCAGCGCGCGGTGCTGGCGCGGGAGCTGGCCGGCGACATCAACGTGCTGATCGCCGCGAACCCCGTGTTCGGCCTCGACTTCGCGGCCGTCGCCGAAATCCACTCGCGCATCGTGCAGGTGCGCGAGAAGGGCGGAGCGGTGCTGCTGATCAGCGAAGACCTCGACGAACTGCTCGAACTGGCGGACCGCATCGTCGTGATGAGCGAAGGCCAGATCGTGTTCGAGACGCCGGCTGCCGGAGCCGAACGGCATGTGATCGGGGCGCACATGGGCGGCGGGCACCACGAGCCGTTGAAGACAGCGGCATGAATAAACAGCGAGCAAGCACATGCGCATAGAACAGGCAAACCCTTTCCCCTACGGGTTCGAAGTGGCCCGCACCGCACTGGTGTTGATCGACATGCAGCGCGACTTCATCGAGCCCGGCGGCTTCGGCGAAACGCTGGGCAACGATGTCTCGCTGCTCGAAGCCATCGTCCCCGCAACCAAGGAAGCACTGCGGGCGTGGAGGCAAGCCGGTGGCCTCGTGGTGCACACACGGGAAGCGCACGCAGCGGACCTCAGCGACTGTCCTCCCGCCAAGCGCAACCGCGGCAACCCCACGCTGCGCATCGGCGACCAGGGCCCCATGGGCCGCATCCTCGTGGCCGGCGAGCCCGGCAACCAGATCATCGAAGCACTTGCCCCCATCGACGGCGAGATCGTCATCGACAAGCCCGGCAAGGGCGCGTTCTATGCCACCGGCCTGCATGAACTGCTGCAGCAGCGCGGCATCACCCACCTGCTGTTCGGCGGCGTCACGACCGAGGTCTGCGTGCAGACCAGCATGCGCGAAGCCAACGACCGCGGCTACGACAGCCTGCTGCTGGAAGACTGCACCGAAAGCTATTTTCCGGCGTTCAAGGCGGCCACGCTCGACATGGTGCGCGCCCAGGGCGGCATCGTCGGCTGGACCGCGCCGAGCGCCGCCTTGCTCGCGGTGCTGCACAGCCCGTCGTGACGTGCCTTCCTGCGACTAACATCCCCTCCGTGTCTACCGTTCGACCCAGCCCCGCCGCTCCCGCCGACCCCACCGTTTTCCGCACGCGCGCCGACGAGGTCTACGCGCAGCTCAAGCGCGACGTGGCCGACTTCATCCTCGTGCCCGGCGACCGCTTCACCGAGAACGAGATCAGCGAACGCCTGGGCGTGTCGCGCACGCCGATCCGCCAAGCGCTGTTCCGGCTGCAGCAGGAGGGATTCGTCGAAGTGCTGTTCCGCAGCGGCTGGCGCGTGCTGCCGTTCGACTTCGACCAGTTCGAGCAGCTCTACGACCTGCGCATGGTGCTGGAGACCACCGCCGTGCACCGGCTGTGCGAGACCGACCGCCACATCGACCGCGGCCTGCTGGAAACGCTGGCCGGCATCTGGCTCGTGCCGGCGGCGCAGCGCAGCGCCGACATGGCGCAGGTGGCGCAGTGGGACGAGGCCTTCCATTGCTCGCTGGTGGCAGCCGCAGGCAATGCCGAGATGGCCCGCGTGCACGGCGACGTGACCGACCGCATCCGCATCATCCGCCGGCTCGACTTCACCAAGCAGCCGCGCATCGACGCCACCTACGACGAGCACGCGAAGATATTGAAGGCCGTGCGCGCGAACCGCGGCGACCAGGCCGCGATGCTGCTGCGCGCGCACATCGAGACCAGCCAGGCCGAGGTGCGCAAGATCACGCTGCACCAGGTGCACCTGGCGCGGCACGCGGGGAAGGCCTCGGCGCCGCGCTGAGCCTGCTGCTGCGGCCTCAGTCGGCAGTGATGTTGCCGCGCTTCACCACCGCGGCCCAGCGGTCCGCGTCTTTCCTGATCAACGCGCCGAACTCCGCCGGCGTCGAGCTTGCGGGCACCATGCCCTGCGACTCGAAGGACGTCGCCACCTCGGGCTGCTTGAGCACTGCAGCAATTTCCTTGTTGAGCCGCGCGACCACGTCAGGCGGCGTGCCCTTGGGCGCGAGCACGCCGTACCACATGTCGACGTTGTCGGCCGTCACGCCGGCCTCGGCCAGCGTCGGCACGTCGGGCAGCTGCGGCAGGCGCTTGCTGCTGCCGGTGGCGATGGCCTTGAGCTTGCCGACCTGGATGTGCTGCAGCGCCACGTGCACCGGCAGGAACATGTAGTCGATGCGCCCGCCCAGCAGGTCGGTCACCGCGCCGGCCGTGCCCTTGTACGGCACGTGCAGCATCTCGGTGCCCGTGCCCTGCATGAACAGCGCCATCGACAGGTGGTGCGGCGTGCCCACGCCCGGCGTGGCGTACGTCAGCTTGCCGGGCGCCGCCTTGGCCGCGCTCACCATCTGCGACACGGTCGTCGCCTTCTGCACGTTCGGGTTCGTCACCAGCAGCAGCGTGCCCCACGAAGTGAGCGACACCGGCGCGAAGTCGGCCACCGGGTCGTAGCTCAGCGAGCGGTAGAGGCTGCGGTTCATGACCAGCGTGTTGACCTGCACCATCAGCGTGTAGCCGTCGGGCTTGGCGCGCGCCACGCGCTCGCTGCCGATGTTGCCGCTGGCGCCGGCCACGTTCTCGACGACCACCGGCTGGCCCAGCTTCGCGGGCAGGCGGGCCGAGAGCTGGCGTGCCACCAGGTCGATGCCGGTGCCGGGCGTGTAGGGCACCACCAGCGTGATCGGCTGGTCGGGCCAGGCGCAGGCGGCGGTGGCGCCGGCGGCCAGGAGCAGGGTGGCAAGGGTCTTCTTGAGAAGCGAACGCATGGTGGTGTCTCCGTGTTTTTTTCAGTGATGCTCAAAGGTAGGAAGCGCGCGCCTTCAGGGTGACGGGGTCGTAGCCGGCCACGCGCTTGTAGTTGTCCGAGATGGCCTGCAGCTCGGCCACGGGCACGACGTCCTCGATCTTCTCGAAGCGCTTGCCGCCCGAGCGTTCGAACACTTCGCGCAGGATCGCGTCGGGCGGGTTGCTGCGGTTGGTCAGCACCACCTCGGTGGTGGCCTTGACGCGCACGCGGTCGTAGTCTTCCAGCGCGGCCGTGCCCACGCCCTGGTCCTTGAGCGCGCCTGCCAGGAAGCGCGCGTCGATGATCGCCTGCCCGGCGCCGTTGGAGCCGCGCGGCACCATCGGGTGCGCGGCGTCGCCCAGCAGCGTGAGCCGGCCGTGGGTCCAGCGCGGCAGCGGGTCCTGGTCGACCATCGGATATTCGAGGATGGTGTCGGAGGCGAGGATCAGCGCCGGCACGTCGAGCCAGTCGAAATGCCAGTCGGCAAACGCGGGGAGGAAGTCTTCGAGCCGGCCGGCGCGGCTCCAGTCGCGCATGGCGGGCTGCGGCGCGTGGATCTCGGCGACCCAGTTCACGAGCTGGTGGCCTTCGGCGTCGATGTCGTTGCGGATCGGGTAGATCACCATCTTGCCGACCGCGAGCCAGCCCGCGCGCACCATGCTGCCGCCCGAGAGAAAGGGCTTCCAGCGCGCGGTGCCGCGCCACATGTTGATGCCCGAATAGCGCGGCGCGCCTTCGTTCGGATAGAGCTGCTTGCGCAATGCCGAGTGAATGCCGTCGCAGCCGACCGCGACCGCGCCGCGCACCGCCGGCGCGTCGGCGAAGTGCACGGTGACGCCCTCGGCGTCCTGCGTCACGCCGGTGCAGCGGTGGCCACACACCACGCTGCCGGGGCCCAGGCGCCTGAGCGTCTCTTCATGCAGCACGGTCTGCAGGTCGCCGCGGTGGATCGAGAACTGGGGCCAGTCGTAGCCCGCATGCTGTCCCGCCGGCTCGCGAAAGACCAGCTGGCCGTGCTCGGTGAAGAACACCGCCTCCTGCGTGCGCACGCCGACCCTGTCGAGCGCGCTCAGCAGGCCGAGTTCGCTGAGCTCGCGCACCGCGTGCGGCAGCAGGTTGATGCCCACGCCCAGCGGCTTCAGCTCGGGCACGGCCTCGTACACGCGGCAGGGGATGCCGGCCTGGTGCAGGCTCAGCGCCAGGGTCAGGCCGCCGATGCCGGCGCCCAGGATGATGACTTCGTTGCTCATGGTCGTTGGTGTTGGTGCGTTGTGCCTCGGCGCGCATTAGGAACGCAGTCAAACCATTTGGGAAATTTAGATGTGATATGGATTTATCATGAATCCTTATGAACCTCTCGACCCGCCAGATGCGCGCGTTCCTGCACGTGGCGCGCATCGGCAACTTCACCCGCGCGGCCGAGCAGGCGCACATCACCCAGGCCGGCCTCAGCATCCTGATCCGCGAGATGGAAAAGCAGCTCGGCTGCCGGCTGTTCGAGCGCACCACGCGCGTGGTGAGCCTCACGCCCGAAGGCCGGCGGCTGCTGCCGGTGGTCGAGCGGCTCATGACCGACCTCGACGACGTGGCCGCCGAGCTGGGCGCGGCGGGCGACGCGGCGCGCCGCACGCTGCGCATCGCGGCCACGCCGCTGGTGTCGTCGCATCTGCTGCCCCAGGTGTTCTCCACCTTCCGCGCGGCGCATCCGCAAGTCAGCCTGCGGCTGTTCGACGCCGACCTGCGCGACGTGGAGGCGATGGTCGCGGCCGGCGATGCCGACATGGGCCTGGGCTTCTTCTTCAAGGCCGCGCCCGGGCTGGAGCGCACACCCGTCGGCCGCTTCCAGCTGATGCGGGTGAGCCGTCTCGACGACGATGCCGATGTGCCACCGGGCGTCGGCACCGCGCCGTGGTCGTCCTTGCGCGGCGCGGAACTGGTCGGCCTGCCGCCCGGCAACCCGATCCAGAAGGTGATCGACCAGCACCTGGCCACCATCGGCTGCGCCGACGCGCAGCGGCCCGCGTTCAACTTCTTCGGCACGCTGATCTCGATGGTGGAGGCCGGCTTCGGCACCGCCGTGATGCCGACCTTCGCGCTCGCGGCCTGCCGCCGCCACCGCGTGCGCACCGACGTGCTGGCCAAGCCGAAGGTGGGGCTCGACTTCTACCGCATCACCAAGCGCGGCGCGCACGAGACCGAAGCCATGCAGGCCTTCGTCGCCACGCTGGTGAAGGCGCTGCCCGAGTTGTCGCGCTGAGCGGTATGGGCCAGCTTACAGCGTGAAGTCGTATTCCACCGTGATCGGCGCATGGTCCGAGAACTTCACGGTCTTGTAGATCTGCTCGGTGCGTGCCAGCGCGCCGATGGCCGGCGTGGCCAGGTGGTAGTCCAGCCGCCATCCCACGTTGTTCGCGTAGGCCTGGCCGCGGTTGCTCCACCAGGTGTAGGCCTCGTCGGTGGTGTCGGGCTTGAGCTTGCGGTACACGTCGACCAGGCCCGCGCCTTCGGTGCCGGTGTCGAGCAGGCGCGTCATCCAGGCGCGCTCCTCGGGCAGGAAGCCGCTGTTCTTCTGGTTGCCGCGCCAGTTCTTCAGGTCGATCTGCTGGTGGGCGATGTTGATGTCGCCGCACAGGACGAACTCGCGCTCCTTCTTGAGCGCCACCAGGTGCGGGAAGAAGCCCTTGAGGAAGCGGAACTTGGCCTCCTGCCGTTCCTCGCCCGAGCTGCCGCTCGGGAAGTAGCAGCTGATGACCGAGAACTTGCGGCCAGGCGTGTCGAAGCGCAGTTCCAGGTAGCGGCCCTCGGCGTCGAACTCGGCGTCGCCCCAGCCCACCACGACCTGGCTCGGAGCGTGCTTGGTGTAGATGGCAGTGCCGGCGTACCCCTTTTTCTCGGCGAAGTGGAAGTGGCCCTTCAGGCCCGCCATCTCCTCGAAGCGGCCTTCCACGTCGCTGGCCTGGACGCGGATCTCCTGCATGCAAATACAATCCGGCGCAAGTTCGGCCACCCAGTCGGCCACGCCTTTGGTAGCGGCCGAACGCAGGCCATTGAGATTGAGACTGGTCAGTTTGAACACAAGGAAATTCCGATGGCTGTAGATAGTCAGAAAAGCAGCGCGGTCGCACAGGACTTCGTCCAGTTCGCGTTGGATGCCGGCGTGCTGCGTTTTGGCGAATTCAAGACCAAAGCCGGCCGAATGAGTCCTTACTTCTTCAATTCGGGACTCTTCGACGACGGCGGCAAGATCGCCCGTCTCGCGGGATTCTATGCAGACCGACTGATCGAGAGCGGGCTCGAATTCGACATGATCTTCGGCCCCGCCTACAAGGGCATTCCGCTGGGCGCCACGGTGGCCGCCGAGCTGGCCCGCCGGGGCCGCAACTACCCCTTTGCCTACAACCGCAAGGAAGCCAAGGCGCACGGCGAAGGCGGCAACCTGGTCGGCGCGCTGCTCAAGGGCCGCGTGCTGATCGTCGACGACGTGATGTCGGCCGGCACGGCAGTGCGCGAATCCATCGCCGCCATCCAGGCCGCCGGCGCCACGCCGCATGCCGTGGCCATCGCGCTCGACCGCCAGGAGAAAGCCACGGAGAACGGCGTCGACGTGGACCACAGCGCCGTGCAGTACGTGCGCAACCAGCTCGGCCTGGCGGTGATCGCCATCGCCACGCTGGACGACCTGCTGAGCTATCTGTCGGGCAACGCGGCGGCCGACCTGGGCACGCATCGCGAACGCGTGCTGGCCTACCGCACGCGCTACGGCGCGAGCTGAGGCGTACAGCCGATGCACGACGCACGCGACAACGGCAAGCCGATTCGCCTGCTGGCGGCGGCATCGATCATGGCGGCCTCGGGCTTCTGCGGGGCGTTGCATGCGCAATCGCAGAAACCGGAAGGCGCCTCTCCCGGCATCTTCACCTGCACCGACGCCCGCGGCCGCACGCTGACCGCCGACCGGCCCATTGCCGAATGCAGCGACCGCGAGCAGCGCGAGCTCAACCCGAGCGGCTCCGTCCGCCGCAAGGTCGAGCCGACGTACACGGCGCGCGAGCTGCAGGAGCGCGAAGACCGCGCCCGCGAAGCCGCCATCCAGGCCGCCCGCCTCACTGACGAGCGCCGGCGCGAGCGGGCCTTGCTGGTGCGCTATCCGAATGCCGCCACGCACGACCGCGAACGCGCCGAGGCGCTGGCGCAGATCGATGCGGTAACGCAGGCGGCGCGCAAGCGCATCGCCGAGCTGGCCGAAGACCGCCGCAAGATCGACGAGGAGATGGAGTTCTACAAGCATGACCCGGGCAAGGCGCCCGGCTCGGTGCGGCGCAGGCTCGATGACAACACGCAGAGCGTGGCGGTGCAGAACCGCTTCATCGGCGAGCAGGAAGAAGAGAAGAAGCGGGTGAATGCGCGCTTCGACGAAGAGCGCGCGCGCCTCAAGCTGCTCTGGTCGCCCCAGAACGGCGGCAACAACCGCTGAAGCAACCGGGGCCTTGCGCAAGGCCCCGGCTTCATTCGATCAGGCCAGCTTGGCCTTCAGCAGTTCGGTGACCTGCGCAGGGTTCGCCTTGCCGCCGCTGGCCTTCATGACCTGGCCCACGAGGGCGTTGAGCGCCTTCTCCTTGCCGCCGCGGTATTCCTCGACGTTCTTGGCGTTCTTCGCGATCACCTCGTCGAGGATCTTGTCGAGCGCGCCGGTGTCGTTCATCGGCTTCAGGTCTTTCGCCTCGATGATGGCGTCGACATCGCTGCCCTCGCCGGTCCACAGCGCGTCGAACACCTGGCGCGCGGCGTTGTTGGGCAGCGTACCGTCGGCGATGCGCTTGACCAGCTGGGCCAGTTGCTGCGCCTTCACCGGCGCGGCCTCGATGCCGATTTCGGCGGCGTTCAGGCGGCGCGCCATTTCGCCGGTGATCCAGTTGCTCGCGAGCTTGGGCGTGGCGCCCGCGTTCACGGCTTCGTCGAAGTAGCCGGCGAGCGCGGCGCTCTGCGTGAGCTGGGCGGCGTCGTATTCCGACAGGCCGTGGTCGCGCACATAGCGCTCGGCCATCGCGCGCGGCAGCTCGGGCATGGTGGCCTTCACGCGCTCGATCCAGTCGGCGGCAATCACCAGCGGCGGCAGGTCGGGGTCGGGAAAGTAGCGGTAGTCGGCCGAGTCTTCCTTGGCGCGCATCGCGCGCGTCTCGCCGGTGTCGGGGTCGAACAGCACGGTGGCCTGCTCGATCGAGCGGCCGTCCTCGATTTCCTCGATCTGCCAGCGGATCTCGTAGTCGATCGCCTGCTGCATGAACTTGAAGCTGTTCAGGTTCTTGATCTCGCGGCGCGTGCCGAGCTTGTCGCCGGGCCGGCGCACCGACACGTTGGCGTCGCAGCGGAAGCTGCCTTCCTGCATGTTGCCGTCGCAGATGCCGATCCAGGTGACGATCTTGTGCAGCTCCTTCGCATAGGCCACGGCCTCGGCGGTGGAGCGCATGTCGGGCTCGGTCACGATCTCCAGCAGCGGGGTGCCGGCGCGGTTCAGGTCGATGCCGCTCTGGCCGACGAAGTCTTCATGCAGCGACTTGCCCGCGTCTTCCTCAAGGTGGGCGCGCACCAGGCGCACGGTCTTCTGTTCCTCGCCCACGAAGAAAGATACCGCGCCGCCCTGCACCACGGGAATCTCGAACTGGCTGATCTGGTAGCCCTTGGGCAGGTCGGGGTAGAAGTAGTTCTTGCGCGCGAACACGCTGCGCGGCGCGATGTGCGAGCCCAGCGCCAGGCCGAGCTTGATGGCGCGTTCGACCGCGCCCTTGTTCATCACGGGCAGCGTGCCGGGCAGCGCGAGGTCGACCGCGCAAGCCTGCGTGTTGGGCTCTGCGCCGAAGGCGGTGGAGGCGCGGCTGAAGATCTTGCTCGCGGTGGAAAGCTGCGCGTGCGTCTCGAAGCCGATGATGACTTCATAGCCGCGCACCAGCGGGCCGGTCGGGCGGCCCTGTTGTTGTGCTTCGAAGGTGTTCACTGTCTCGCTCATTTCAGAAGCCCTCCGGCGTGCGCGAATGCCAGTCGGTGGCCTGCTGGAAGCGGTGCGCTGCATTCAGCAGCTTCGCTTCGCCGAAGTAGTTGCCGATCAGCTGCAGGCCCACCGGCATGCCGCCGTCGAAGCCCGCGGGCACGCTCATGCCGGGCAGTCCGGCCAGCGATGCGGGCAGCGTGAAGATGTCGGCGAGGTAGTCGGCCACGGGGTCTCCGCCGTGTTCGCCGAGCTTCCATGCGGTGGTGGGCGCGGCGGGGCCGGCGATCACGTCGCACTGACCGAAGGCCTGCTGGAAGTCGTCGGCGATCATGCGGCGCACCTTCTGCGCCTGCAGGTAGTAGGCGTCGTAGTAGCCGTGCGACAGCACATAGGTGCCGATCATGATGCGGCGCTTGACTTCGTCGCCGAAGCCTTCGGCGCGCGTGCGTTCGTACATCTGCGTGAGCGCGCTCTTCTTGCTTGCGGGGTCGATGAAGTCCTTGGCGCGATGGCCGAACTTCACGCCGTCGAAGCGGCTCAGGTTGCTCGAGGCCTCGGCCGCGGCAATGATGTAGTACACGGGGATCGACAGCTCGGTGCGCGGCAGCGTCACCTCGACGCGCCTGGCGCCGAGCTTCTCGTACTGCGCGAGCGCCGCGTCGATGGCCGCGCGCACGCCGGGCGCCACGCCTTCGCCGAAGAACTCCTTTGGCACGCCGATGCGCAGGCCTTCGAGCGAGTCGTTCAGCGAGCGGGCGAAGTTCTCGGCGGGCTTGTCGAGCGAGGTGGAATCGCGGTCGAGGTCGGGGCCGCAGAAGGCCGACAGCAGCAGCGCGCAGTCTTCGGCCGAGCGGGCCATCGGGCCGGCCTGGTCCAGGCTCGACGCAAAAGCCACCATGCCGTAGCGCGAGGCGCGGCCGTAGGTGGGCTTGATGCCGGTCACGCCGCAGAACGACGCCGGCTGGCGGATCGAGCCGCCGGTGTCGGTGCCGGTGGCCGCGGGGGCCAGGCGCGCCGCCACGGCAGCCGCGCTGGCGCCCGAGGAGCCGCCCGGAATGCGCTCGCGGTTCCAGGGGTTCTGCACGGGCACGGCCTTGTCGTGGCCCACGGCGGGCACGGCGATGTTCTCGTTGGCCGAGCCCATCGCGAATTCGTCGCAGCTCAGCTTGCCGAGCGTGACCGCGCCAGCCTCGGCCAGGCGCTTGACCACGGTCGCGTCGAAGGGCGAGCGGTAGCCCGCGAGCATCTTCGAGCCGGCGGTGGTGGCGAAATCGGTGGTGACGAAGATGTCCTTGTGCGCAATGGGCACGCCGGCCAGCGCCGGGGCATTGCCGGCGGCGATGAGCGCGTCGGCGGCGCGGGCCTGGGCCAGCGTGACATCTTCGTTGACGTCGACGAAGGTGCCGAGCGATTCATGGGCCTTCATGCGGCCGAGGAATGCCTGGGAGGCCTCGACGGCCGAAACCTTGCGGTCGGCCAGCGCCTGGGCCAGCGCGACCACGCCCATCTGGTGCAGTTCGGTGTTGCTGCTCGTCATTCGATCACCTTGGGCACGAGGAACAGGCCGGCCTCGACGGCCGGGGCGCTCTTCTGGTTGGCTTCGCGATTGTTGGGCTCGCTCGCCACGTCGTCACGAAGACGCAGCGTGATGTCTTCGATGGCCGCCACGGGGTGGGCCAGCGGCTCGACGCCGGAGGTGTCCACCGAACGCATGCGTTCGACGACGTCGAAAAAGCCGTTGAGCTGGCTGAGCATGCGCTCGCTTTCGTCGGGAGCAAGCTGCAGCCTCGCCAGAGAGGCGATGCGCGCAATATCGGAAGCGGAAAGTGCCATAGGGTCGGAACGCTAAAAAAAGCAGGGGGAATCGCACCGCGAAGCCGGTGCTAATACGGGAATCAGAGGGGATTCGGTTATTATCCCGCCTTTGCCGCAACCCCCGCGAACGCGCCGGCTTTTGCGCCAAAAACGATCAATTCACCCCGTCAAACGACCCAAAAAATAGAGCGACGACCTGCCGATGCGCAGGCCGTGCTCAGAGGATTCCGCACATGTTTGGAGCTTTCCGTCGGTACTTTTCCACCGACCTTGCGATCGACCTCGGCACCGCCAACACCCTGATATTCGCCCGCAACAAGGGCATCGTGCTGGACGAACCGTCCGTCGTGGCGATCCGCCATGAAGGCGGCCCCCACGGCAAGAAGGTGATCCAGGCCGTCGGCCGCGAAGCCAAGGCCATGCTGGGCAAGGTGCCCGGCAACATCGAGGCGATCCGCCCGATGAAGGACGGCGTCATTGCCGACTTCGTGATCACCGAGCAGATGATCAAGCAGTTCATCAAGATGGTGCACCCGCGCACGCTGCTCACGCCGAGCCCGCGCATCATCATCTGCGTGCCCTGCGGCTCCACCCAGGTCGAGCGCCGCGCCATCAAGGACGCGGCAGAGGCGGCAGGCGCCACCTCCGTCTACCTCATCGAGGAACCCATGGCCGCGGCCATCGGCGCCGGCCTCCCCGTCAGCGAAGCCTCGGGCTCGATGGTGGTGGACATCGGCGGCGGCACCACCGAAGTGGGCGTCATCTCGCTGGGCGGCATGGTCTACAAGGGCTCCGTGCGCGTGGGCGGCGACCGCTTCGACGAAGCCATCATCAACTACATCCGCCGCAACTACGGCATGCTGATCGGCGAGCCGACGGCCGAAGTCATCAAGAAGAACATCGGCTCGGCCTTCCCGGGCTCCGAAGTCAAGGAAATGGAAGTCAAGGGCCGCAACCTCTCCGAAGGCGTGCCGCGCAGCTTCACCATCAGCAGCAACGAAGTGCTGGAAGCCCTGACCGATCCGCTCAACAACATCGTCTCGGCCGTGAAGAACGCGCTCGAACAGACGCCGCCCGAACTGGGCGCCGACATCGCCGAGCGCGGCATGATGCTCACCGGCGGCGGCGCGCTGCTGCGCGACCTCGACCGCCTGCTGGCCGAGGAAACCGGCCTGCCGGTGCTGGTGGCCGAAGACCCGCTGACCTGCGTGGTGCGCGGCTGCGGCATCGCGCTGGAGCGCATGGACCGCCTGGGCAGCATCTTCACGAGCGAATAATCGAGGCACACCCCCAGGCTTCGCGCACTTCGTGTCGCTGCGCCAACCCCCTTGCAGGGGGCAATACCGGCGGCCCGGCGAAGCCGGTTCCGCGGTATTTCTGGCATCGTGATGTGTTAATTTCTTGTGCCGTAACTCGCGCATGGCGCGGTGAAAACTAGGCCGAATTCATGCCCCTGGGCACGCTTGATCGCACAGCGCCACCCCTGTTCAACCAGGGGCAGTCGGCACTCAGCAAGCTGATCTTCTTCGGCGCGCTGGCCCTGTTCCTCATGGTGGCCGACGCACGCTTCCACATCGTGCAGCCCATCCGCGCGGGCATCGGCGCGGTGCTGTACCCGGTGCAATGGGTGGCGCTCAAGCCGGTGCAGGCCCTGCTGGGCGGCGGCCGCTACCTCGAAGACCTGCAGACCGCCCAGCGCAACGAGGCCGACGCCCGCAAGGCGCTCATGATGCAGGCCGAGCGCGCCGCGCAGGCCGACACGCTGGCCCAGGACAACGCCCGCCTGCGCGAACTCCTCGAGCTGCGCCAGGCCACGACCACGCCGGGCCGCGCGGCCGAGGTGCTGTACGACGCGGCCGACCCCTACACCCGCAAGATCGTGATCGACCAGGGCATGACCCAGGGCGTGGTGGCCGGCTCGCCGGTGATCGACGCGCGCGGCGTGCTGGGCCAGGTCACGCAGGTGCTGCCCTTCACGAGCGAGGTCACGCTGGTGATCGACCGCGACCTGGCCATTCCCGTGCAGAACACCCGCACCGGCGTGCGCAGCGTGGCTTTCGGCGATGCGTCGGCCCACGGCGGCGGCCTGGAGCTGCGTTTCATGGCCGCCAATGCCGACCTGCAGGAGGGCGACCTGCTCTCCACCAGCGGCGTCGACGGCATCTACCCCACCGGCCTGCCGGTCGCGAAGATCGAACGCATCGAGCGCCGCGCCGATTCGGCCTTCGCCCGCATCTACTGTGTGCCGCTGGCCCATGTGACGGCCGCGCGCTACGTGCTGGTGCTCGAGCCCACCGGCGCGCCCACCGCGCCGCCGCCCGCGCCGCCCGCCACCGCCCAGCGCAAGCGGCCGGAAGGCAAGCCCGGCGCGGGCAAGAACGAAAAGAAGCCGGGAGAACGTCGATGATCAAGCGTCCCGGCCAGCAGCAGCTCCTGCTGCCCGTCAGCCCCTTCTTCATGTGGACCAGCCTCGTGGTGGCGCTGCTCGTCAACATGGTGCCGATCGGCCGCGCCGTCTGGATGCCCGACCTGCTGGCGCTGGTGATCGTGTTCTGGGGCGTGCACCAGCCCGCCCGCGTGGGCATCGGCGCGGCCTTCGTCTTCGGCCTGTGCATGGACGTGCACCAGTCGTCCATGCTCGGCCAGCATGCGCTGTCCTACACCACGCTGGGCTTCTTCGCGATCACCATCCACCGGCGCCTGCTCTGGTATCCGGTGCTGTCGCAGGCGCTGCAGGTGCTGCCGCTCTTTGCGCTGTCGCAGCTGATCGAGGTCGTCACGCGGATGATCGGCGGCGGCGTGTTCCCGGGCTGGACGGTGCTGATCTCACCGGCCATCGAGGCCGCGCTCTGGCCCCTGGCCACCGCACTGTTACTTGCCCCGCAGCGCCGCACCCCGGAACCCGACGAGAACCGCCCGCTATGAGTTCGCCCCCAGGCTCCGCGCACTTCGTGTCGCTTCGCCAACCCCCTCGCCGGGGGCAACACCGGCGGCCGGGCAAAGCCCGTTCCGCGGTGTTCCCCAGTCAATCCGTCCTGCTTTCGTGCGGCATTCGGCTCCCATTTGCCATCGCACCTGCGCGCGCCTAAGCTCCCACCGCCATGACCGAAATCCGCAACGTCGCCGCCGACCTCGCGCGCTTCAAGCGCCGGGTGATCGTCATCGGGCTGGCGGTGCTGTTCGCCTTCGGGCTGCTGTGCGCGCGGCTGGTGTACCTGCAGGTCACGCGCCACGAAGACCTGGCCGAGCAGGCCGAGAGCAACCGCACGGCGGTGGTGCCGGTGGTGCCGAACCGGGGCCTGATCCTCGACCGCAACGGCATCGTGCTGGCCTCCAACTATTCGGCCTACACGCTGGAGATCACGCCTTCCAAGGTCAACGACGTCGAGGAAACCATCGACAGCCTGACCCAGGTGCTCGAAGTGTCGCCACGCGACCGCCGCCGCTTCAAGCGCCTGCGCGAAGACTCGCGCAGCTTCGATTCCATCCCCATCCGCACCCGCCTGAGCGATGAAGAGGTGGCGCGCTTCGCGGCCCAGCGCTACCGCTTCCCGGGCGTGGAAATCAAGGCGCGGCTGTTCCGCAACTACCCGCAGGGCGAGCTGGCCTCGCACGTGCTCGGCTACATCGGCCGCATCAACCAGCGCGAGAAGACCGCGATGGAAGACTGGGACGAGGAAGAGCAGGCCAACTACAAGGGCACCGACTACATCGGCAAGCTCGGCATCGAGCAGAGCTACGAAAAGACGCTGCACGGCCAGACCGGCGTCGAGCAGATGGAAACCTCCGCCGGCGGGCGCGCCGTGCGCCGCCTGGCCAGCCATCCGGCCACGCCGGGCAACACCGTGATGCTGTCGCTCGACATCAAGCTGCAGAAGCTCATCGAGGACATGTACGGCGACCGCCGCGGCGCGGTGGTGGCCATCGACCCCAAGACCGGCGAGGTGCTGGCCTTCGTGAGCAAGCCCACCTTCGACCCCAACCTGTTCGTCGAAGGCATCGACAACGAGAGCTGGGCGGCGCTCACCGAATCCATCGACAAGCCGCTGCTGAACCGCGCGCTGCGCGGCACCTACCCGCCCGGCTCCACCTACAAGCCCTTCATGGCGCTGGCGGCGCTGCAGACCGGCAAGCGCGGTCCCAGCGTGGTGGTGAACGACCCCGGCTACTTCAACTTCGGCGGCCACCGCTTCGGCAGCCCCGAAGGCAACCTGGGCGGCGTCGACATGCGCCGCGCTATCCAGCTGTCGAGCAACATCTATTTCTACTCGCTGGCCAACGAGATGGGCGTGGACCTGATCCACGACTCCATGAAGCCGCTGGGCTTCGGCCAGATCACCGGCATCGACCTGGGCGGCGAAGTGCGCGGCGTGCTGCCGAGCACCGAGTGGAAGCGCAACGCCTACAAGCGCCCCGAGGCCAAGAAGTGGTATGCGGGCGAGACCATCTCGCTGGGTATCGGGCAGGGCTACAACAACTTCACGATGCTGCAGCTGGCGCAGGCCACGGCCATCGTGGCGGACGGCGGTCTCAAGCACAAGCCGCACCTCGTGCTGGCCACGCGCAACACCGTGAGCGGGCAGGTGGTGCCGATGCCGCAGCCGCCGGCGGAAAACCTCGGCTACACGGCGTCGGCCATCTCGGTGATCCGCGAGGGCCTGACCAGCGTGGTCACCAGCGGCACGGCGCGCGGCGTGTTCGCGGGCGCGGCCTACCAGGCGGCGGGCAAGACGGGCACTGCGCAGGCCGTGACGCAGGCCCAGAACACCAAGTACAACGCCCGCGCGCTCGAAGAGCACCAGCGGGACCACGCGCTGTTCATGGGCTTCGCGCCGGTGAACGACCCGAAGATCGCCATTGCCGTGATCGTCGAGAACGCGGGCTGGGGCGCGGGCGCCGCGGCGCCCATCGCGCGGCGGGTGTTCGACTACTGGCTCGCCAACCAGTACCCCAGCGAGGCCGACCTGGCGGCCATCAAGATCGGCAAGGCGACCGCGCCGATCGGCAAGCCGCGCGTGGCGAGCGAAGTGGCATGGCCGGCCGCGGCAACGACGACGCCCGCCACCGCGCCCTGAGCAATCAGACCACCGTGCCGCTGACTTCGCCCAGGCCGATGCGTACGGCGCCGGCGCGTTCGCAGTAGCCGCGGATCACCAGCGTGTCGCCGTCTTCCAGGAAGGTGCGCTTCTCGCCGTTCGCCAGCGTGATCGGCTGCTTGCCGCCCAGCGTCAGCTCGATCAGCGAGCCCGCCTCGCCGGGGCCGGGGCCCGACAGCGTGCCCGAACCCAGCAGGTCGCCCGGCTGCAGGTTGCAGCCGTTCACCGTGTGGTGCGCGATGAGCTGCGCGGCGGTCCAGTAGGCGGCTTGGGTGGTGTTGCTGCGCGTGAGGCGCACGGGCGCCTCGCCGGCCGCGCGCATCTTCGCGGTCTGCAGCAGCACTTCGAGCGTGATGTCGAGCGCGCCGCTTTCGCGGTTGGCGGGCGAGTCGAGGTAGGGCAGCGGCTGCGGGTCGCCGGCGGGCCGCTCGAACTTGGCGCGGAACGGCGCCAGCGCCTCGGCCGTCACGATCCACGGCGACAGCGTGCTCGCGAAGTTCTTCGACAGGAAGGGGCCGAGCGGCTGGTATTCCCAGGCCTGGATGTCGCGCGCCGACCAGTCGTTGAGCAGCGTCACGCCGAACAGGTGGTCTTCCGCCTCGCCGATGGCGATCGGCTCGCCCTGCGCATTGCCCTGGCCGACCAGGAAGCCCAGCTCCAGTTCGTAGTCCAGCCGCTTGCAAGGGCCGAAGCTGGGCGTCTCCGCGTCCGGCGCCTTGGTCTGGCCCTGCGGGCGCTTGAAGCTCTGGCCGCTGATGCCGATCGACGAGGCGCGGCCGTGATAGCCGATGGGCACCCACTTGTAGTTGGGCATCAGCGGCTGGTCGGGGCGGAACAGCTTGCCGATGGTGGTCGCGTGGTGGATGCCGGTGTAGAAGTCGGTGTAGTCGCCGATGCGGCATGGCACCGTCATCTCGGCCTTGGCCTGCGCCAGCAGCGCCTTCGACCATGCGGCCTGCTTGTCGCTGCCTTCGGCCAGGCCGGCCGAGATGGCGGCGCGCAGGGCCTGGCGGTCCTTCACGCTGGCGTTCATCAGCACGTTCATGTCGTCGGTATCGACGAGGCCGGTGGCGCGCAGGTCCAGCACCTGGTCGCCGATGGCGACGCCGATGCGGAAGGCCTCGCTGCTGCCCGCGGCGCGGAAGCGGCCGAAGGGCAGGTTCTGGATGGGGAAGTCGTTGCCGGCCTCGTTGGCCGAGGCGACCCAGCTGCGCAGCTTCGGGTCATGGGTGGCGTTCAGTGCGGTCATGTGTGTCTTTCAAGCAAATGTTCTATGCAGCCTGGGGTTCGTTCGGGAAACACCGCGGAACCGGCTTTGCCGGGCCGCAGGTGTTGCCCCCGGTAGGGGGTTGGCAGCCACACGAAGTGGGCAAGCCTGGGGGCGAGCCTTAATCTGCCGACATGCCGGCCTTCTTGGCGACTTCGCCCAGGCGCTTGTATTCGGTGTCGCTCAGCTTCGCGAGCTCCTGCGGCGTCGAGCCGCGCGGCGAGAAGCCGGCCTGTGCCAGCTTGGCCTTCACGTCAGGCATGGCGAGCGCTTCGACAAAAGCTTCGTTCAGCGCCTTGACGACCGGCGCCGGCAGGTTGGCCGGGCCGTACACGCCGAACCACGGCTCCAGCGCATAGCCCTTCAGGCCCGCCTCGGCCATGGTCGGCACGTCGGGCAGCGAGGGCGAGCGCGCCGGGCCCGCCACCGCCAGCGCGCGCAGCTTGCCGGCCTGGATGTGCGGCAGCGAGGCCGGCAGGTTGTCGAACATCACGCCGATGTTGTTGCCCAGCATGTCGGTGATGGCGGGACCGCTGCCCTTGTAGGCCACGTGCACGAGTTCGGTGCCGGTCATCTGCGCGAACATCACGCCCGCCAGGTTCATCGAGGTGCCGGCGCCCGCGGTGGCGTAGGGCATGCCCGGGTTCTTCCTGGCGGCGGCGATCAGGTCGGGCACGGTCTTGATGGGCGAGGCCGCCGGCACTTCCAGCACGATGGTCGAGGTGCCCAGCAGGCTGATGGCGGTGAAGTCCTTGCGCGGATCGAAGGCCATCGACTTGTAGATGTGCGGGTTCAGCGCATTGGTCGAGATGGCGCCGAAGCCGATGGTGTAGCCGTCGGGCGCGGCCTTGGCCACGGCGTCCATGCCGATGTTGCCGCCCGCGCCGCCGCGGTTGTCGATCAGCACCGGCTGGCCAAGCTTCTCCGACACCTTCTGTCCCACGGTGCGCGCCACCAGGTCGGTGGTGCCGCCGGGCGTGTAGGGCACGACGAACCTGATCGGCTTCGACGGATAGTCGGCCGCGTGCGCAAGGAAGGGCACGGCCAGCAGTGCGACGGCCGCCGCGCGGCGGGTGAGGGTGAAAACAGTCTTCATGCTTTGAATTGATCTTTCAGACCGGCCCAGCAGTCGGCGTAGTCGGTGTCGAGTGCGCTGCTTTTCAGCGCGAAGTTGGTGGGAATGAAGCGGTAGCGGCTCTCGAACATGAAGGCCAGCGTGTTGTCGAGCTTGTGCGGCTTGAGGTCGGCATTCGTGGCCTTGTCGAAGGCTTCCTCGTCCGGCCCGTGCGGCACCATGCAGTTGTGCAGGCTCGCGCCGCCGGGCTTGAAGCCGCCCGGCTTGGCGTCGTACTCGCCCAGCACCAGGCCCATGAACTCGCTCATGAGGTTGCGGTGGAACCACGGCGGGCGGAAGGTGTTCTCCATCACCATCCAGCGCGGCGGGAAGATCACGAAGTCGCAGTTGGCGGTGCCGGGCGTGTCGCTGGGCGATGTCAGCACGGTGAAGATCGACGGATCGGGATGGTCGAAGCTGATCGAGCCGATCACCATGAAGTGCGCCGTGTCGTACTTCACTGGCGACAGGTTGCCGTGCCAGGCGACCACGTTGAAGGGCGACTGCTTCATCGGCGCCTGCCAGAAGCGGCCGCCGAATTTCTTGACGATCTCGTAGCCGCCTTCCTCCGTTTCGAAGGCCGCCACGGGCGCCTGGAAGTCGCGCGCATTGGCCAGGCCGTTCGAGCCGATGGGGCCGAGTTCGGGCAAGCGGAAGTGCGCACCGTAGTTCTCGCACACGTAGCCGCGCGAGAGCCCGTCCGGCAGCGCCACCTTGAAGGCCATGCCGCGCGGCAGCACCGCGATCTCGCCGGGCTTCACGTCGAGCACGCCCAGCTCCGTGGTGACGACCAGGCGGCCCTGCTGGGGCACGAGCAGCATTTCGCCGTCGGCGTTGACGAAGGCGCGGCGCTCCATCGAGCGGCCGGCCAGGTACATCAGCGAGCCGATGCCGACCTGCGACTCGGCGTCGCCGTTGGCCGCGATGGTGTGCATGCCGTCGATGAAGTCGACGCCGTCCGCGCCGTCCAGCGGCTGCGGATGCCAGCGCAGCGGCTCGGGCGGCAGCGCGATCTCGCGGTCGGCGCCGGTGGTCCAGTGCGGCTGCGCATACGGCTGGTAGCGGCCCGACACCACCGAGGGCTGGCGGCGGTACAGCCAGGTGCGGCGGTTCTCATGGCGCGGCGCGGTGAAGGCGGTGCCGGAGATCAGCTCGGTGTAGAGGTCGAAGGGGCCGCGCTGCGGGTTGTTGCGGCCCTGGGGCAGGGCGCCGGGCACCGCCTCGGAGGCGTATTCGTTGCCGAAGCCGCTCTGGTAGCGCCGTTCGGAGGGCGGGGTTGCTTGGGTCATGTGTTTTCTCTTTCGAAAAATCGCGATGAGGTTGGAATGCGTGACTGCCGGGGCTCAGCCGGCGCGCGCCGCGTCGAAGGCTTCGCGCAGCACGGCCAGCGAGCCGATGTGGTTGGCCAGCACGAGCACCAGGCGGGCGTTGAAGGCGTGGCTCTCTTCGTTGGAAAGCCCCTGGTGCGCTTCGATGAGCGCCTCGTAGAAATCGTCGGGCGCCTCGAGGTTGGGCGTGGTGATCAGTTGCTGTGGTGCTTGCATGGCTTTCATGCCTTGGCCAGTGCGCGGTCGACGGCCGCGCGGATGAGGGTGGGCGTGGGGCTGCGCCAGCGCGCGCACACGTGCTGGTCGGGCCGCAGCAGGTAGACGGTGCCGGCCCGCGCGTCGTAGCGCCGCGTGGCGAGTTCGCCGTCGGGCGTGGCGTCTTCCACGCGCACCACATGCAGCGGCAGGTCGCATTCCTTCAGCGCCTGCAGGCTGCGCTCGGCGGCTTCGCCCTGGCCGAACACCAGCGCGGTGAAGCGCTCGGCATGGCATTCGCGCAGCAGCCAGCCGGTGCTGCCGCCGGCGCGGGCCACGGGTGCGTCGGCAGCCGCCGCGCCGGGCACCATCGTGCCGGCGAAGGCGTCGGCGTCGGGCGTGTTGAGCGGCGAATCGCGCAGCACCGTGGCCACCGACAGGCGCCCGCTGTTGACCAGCGTGCGCGCGAAGGCATGGCGGCGGGTCAGCTCCAGCACCGCGTCGCGGAAGAGGCGGCTCACGTCGCTCTTGGGCGTGATGAAGTCGGTGGCGCGCGTGGAGTTGCGGATGTTCTCGTCGGCCGCGAACTCGCGTTCGGTGGCGTAGCTGTCGAGCAGCGCATCGGGCGCCTGGCCCTGCACCACGGCCGCGAGCTTCCAGGCGAGGTTGTCCGCGTCCTGCACGCCCGAGTTGGCGCCGCGCGCGCCGAACGGCGACACGCCGTGCGCCGAGTCGCCCGCGAACAGCACGCGGCCGTGGCGGAAGCGCTCCATGCGCTGACAGGCGAAGGTGTAGACGCTGGCCCAGCCGATCTGGAACTGCACGCCTTCGAAGCCGATGCTGTCGAGCAGCGCGCGAACGCGCGGCGTGATGTTCTCCGGCTTGCGTTCTTCCGCCGGGTCGGCGTCCCAGCCGAGCTGGAAGTCGACGCGCCACATGCCGTCGGCCTGCTTGTGCAGCAGCACGCTCTGGCCGGGATGGAACGAGGGGTCGAACCAGAAGCGGCGCTCCGTGGGCAGGTGCGCGTCCATCGTGATGTCGGCGATCAGGAAGCGGTCGCGGAAGATCCGGCCTTTCGCTTCCAGGCCCAGCATCTGGCGCGTGGGGGAGCGCGAGCCGTCGCAGGCGGCGACGTAGCCGGCATGCAGCCGGTACTCGCCCTCGGGCGTTTCCACCGTCAGCACCGTGCCGTCGCCGCCTTGCTCGATGCCGGTCACCTTGTGGTTCCAGCGCAGGTCGATGAGCGGCAGCGCGGCCACGCGCTCGACGAGGTAGCCCTCGACGTAGTACTGCTGCAGGTTGATGAAGGCCGGGCGCTCGTGGCCGGGCTCGGGCAGCAGGTCGAAGCTGTAGACCTGCTCGTCATGGAAGAACACCTTGCCGACGTTCCACGACACGCCCTTGTCGACCATGCGGTCGCCGCAGCCGAGGCGGTCGAACACCTCGAGCGTGCGCTTGGCGAAGCAGATCGCGCGCGAGCCGCTGGACAGGGTGTTGTCGTTGTCGAGCAGCACCACGGGCACCTGCCGCAGTGCGAGGTCGATGGCCAGCGTGAGGCCCACCGGGCCGGCGCCGACGATCACGACGGGGTGTCGCGCCGGTACCGCCGCGTCCTGGTCGGCGTGGCGCTTGTAGTCGAAGCGCAGGCTTTGATAGTCGATCACGTACTTGTCTCCGTGTCCTTTGTCCTTGTCTTGCTCCTTCCCCCGCTGGGGGAAGGTCGGGATGGGGGCTCGACGGCGCTCGAAACTGGCGCTCTGCCTGCCCCCACCCCAGCCCTCCCCCAGCGGGGGAGGGAGCGATGCGGGATCAGCCTTCGAGCGCCTTCCACATCTCGATGTCGCGCTCGGCCGTCCACACGCGCGGATCGGCATGGCCCGAGGCCTCGTCGTACGCGCGGCTCACGTCGAAGGGCATGCAGTGGTCGAAGATCACCCACTGGCTGTACTTGGGCTTGAGCTTTTCGTAGGTGTCCTTGTAGACCGCGTTCAGGTCGCGGCCGGCCTTCACGCCTTCTTGCACGCTGGCGTACACGTCGGAGATGAAGTTGCGCGTGCCCGTCAGGCCCTCCGCCACGGCCTCGGGCGTGGTGAGTGCGGCGCCGCGGCCCGGCACCAGCGCCACGGGCTTGAGCGCGGCGATGTTGTCCAGCGTCTGCGGCCAGTCCTTGAAGTAGGCGTCGCCGGCGTACGGGGTGGCGCCGAACTCGACCAGGTCGCCCGACAGCAGCGTGCGTTCCTGCGGCAGCCAGACGACGGTGTCGCCCTTGGTGTGGCCGCGGCCCAGCTGGATGAGCTGCACTTCGAGCTTGCCCAGCCACAGCGTCATCTTGCCGGTGAAGGTCATGGTGGGCCAGGTCAGGCCCGGGGGCACGGTCTCGACGTTCTGGAACAGGCGCGGGAAGCGGCCGATTTCGCTGGCCTTGTCCTGTTCGCCGCGCTCGACGATCAGGTCGCGCGTGTCCTGGCTGGCCAGGATGTGCTCGGCGCCGTAGCCCGCCGCGCCCAGCACCCGCACCGCGTGGTAGTGGGTGAGCACCACGTACTTGATGGGCTTGTCGGTCACCTCGCGGATGCGGCGCACCACGTCGGCGGCCATGGCGGGGGTGGCCTGGGTGTCGGCCACCAGCACGCAGTCGTCGCCGATGACGATGCCGGTGTTGGGGTCGCCCTCGGCGGTGTAGGCCCAGGCATGTTCGGAGATCTGGCTGAAGGTGATCTTCTTCTCTTCCATGTCGGCCTGGCTGGCGAATTTCTTGGCTTGGCTCATCGTGTGTCTCCGTCGGTGGGTTGGAATCTGGGATTCGTTTAAGTCGAACGAATTTGCGGTTAACGAATTTTTGGAGTGTAAGCGCCGGATCAGTTAATGTCTAATCCCTTCT
>NZ_CP027773.1:300000-440000 GCF_003019815.1 Variovorax sp. PMC12 | reverse complement strand
CGCGCGCGTCGCGCACCAGGCGCTCGAGCGGAAACTCGCTCAGGTAGCCGTAGCCGCCGTGCAGTTGCAGCGCGTCGTTGCAGACGTTGAACCCGGCATCTGTCGCAAAGCGCTTCGCCATCGCGCAATAGGTGCTCGCGTCGGCATGGCCCGCGTCGAGCTTCGATGCCGCCAGCCGAACCATCTGCCGCGCCGCGACCAGTTCCGTCGCCATGTCGGCGAGCTTGAACTGCAGCGCCTGGAAGCTCGCGAGCGGCTTGCCGAACTGCTGGCGCTCATGCAGATAGCGCCGCGCCGCGTCGAGCGCCCCCTGCGCCGCCCCCACCGAGCAAGTTGCGATGTTGATGCGCCCGCCGTCCAGCCCCTTCATGGCAATGCGAAAGCCCTCGCCTTCCTTGCCCAGCAGGTTCTGCGCCGGGATGCGCACGTTGTCGAAACTGATGGTGCGCGTGGGCTGGCTGTTCCAGCCCATCTTGTGCTCCTTCTTGCCGTAGCTGATGCCGGGCGCATCGGCCGGCACCGCAAAGGCCGAGACGCCGCTCGCGCCCGCGCCGCCCGTGCGCGCCATCAGCACCAGCAAGTCGGTCGACCCCGCGCCGGAGATGAAGGCCTTGCCGCCGTTGATGACGTATTCGGCGCCCTGCAGTTCCGCGCGCGTCTTGAGCGACCCCGCATCCGACCCGGCGCCCGGCTCGGTGAGGCAGTAGGAAGCCAGCTTGCGCCCGCTGGTCAGCTCTTCGCCCCAGTGCTTCGCGACCTCGTCGGTAGCCCATGTGCCGAGCATCCACGTCGCCATGTTGTGGATGGTGATGAAAGCCGTGGTCGACGGGTCGACCGCGGCCATCTCCTCGAACACCAGCGCCGCATCGAGCCGCGGCAGGCCGAGGCCGCCGATGCGCTCGGGCGCATACAGCCCGCAGAAGCCCAGTTCGCCAGCCTTGGCGATGGCCTCCTTCGGAAAGATGGCTTCCGCGTCCCACCGCGCCGCATGCGGCGCGAACTCGGCCTGTGCAAAGTCGCGCGCGGTCTGCGCAAAGGCGTTCTGTTCTTCGGACAGTTCGAAATTCATTGTTCGCGACCCTTCCAGCGGTCCAGTTCGGCGGTGCGTTTGCGGGTCGATTTCTCCAGGCATGCGTTGAACACCAGCGGCCAGATGGAGCCACCTTCGCTCGCCTTCGCGGCACGCTTGCAAGCGGGATCGCGCCCCTTGAGCCACGTCCGCTGCTCGTTGCGCAGCGCGACGCGCATCTGCGGCGAGAGCGTCTTCATCACCTCGCCGTAGCGGATGTTGAGCGTGGCATCGGCCGCACGAAAGTCGCGCACCGCGCAGTCGTTCATCTGCTGCTGGTTTCCGTTCGGGTTGCAGTCGAGCGGCTCGTCTTGGCCGGCCGCCTGCGCCCCGCCGGCGAGCAGTAATGCGACCGCCGCCACCGCGCCCCAGGCCGCGACGCGAAGCCCGTGCCTCATTTGAGGCTGATGGTGGTGTTGACGCCGTGCGAGACGGTGCTGTCGTCGAACCAGCGTGCCGTCACGGTCTTGGTCTGCGTGTAGAACATGATGACCTGCTTGCCGTACGGACCCAGGTCGCCGAGCTTGGAGGCGCGCGAACCGGTGAACGAGAACATCGGCACCGGCACGGGAATCGGCACGTTGATGCCGACCTGGCCCACGTCGATGTCTTCCTGGAAGCGGCGTGCCGCGGCGCCCGACTGCGTGAAGATCGCCGTGCCGTTGCCGTTCGGGTTCCTGTTGATCAGGTCGATGGCCTCGTCGATGGACTCGGCGTCGGCAATGCACAGCACCGGGCCGAAGATTTCCTGGTCATAGATCGTCATGCCCGGCTTCACGCCTGTGAAGATCGTCGGGCCCACGAAGTTGCCCTTCTCATAGCCCGGCACGGTGGGCTTGCGGCCGTCGAGCACCAGCTTGGCGCCGTCGGCCTCGCCGCGCTCGATCAGGCTGTTCACACGGTCGTAGGCGGCGCACGACACCAGCGGCCCCACGTCCACGCCCTTCTCGGTGCCGGCGCCGATCTTCAGCGTCTTCGCCTTCTCGATGAGTTCGGGCACCCAGTTGCGCGCCTCGCCCACCAGCACAGCCACCGACACGGCCATGCAGCGCTGGCCCGCGGCACCGAAGCTCGCACCGGCCAGTGCATTGAGCGTCTGCTCCTTGTTGGCGTCGGGCATGACGATGGCGTGGTTCTTCGCGCCCATCATGCATTGCGCGCGCTTGCCGGCCAGCGTGGCGCGGTTGTAGACGTGCGTGCCGACCTTGGTCGAGCCGACGAAGCTGATCGCCTTGATGTCCTTGTGGTCGCAGATGCCGTTGACGATGGCTTCGCCGCCGTGCACCACGTTCAGCACGCCGGGCGGAATGCCGGCTTCGAGCGCCAGTTCGCACAGGCGCATGGTGACCATGGGGTCCTGCTCGGAGGGCTTCAGCACGAAGGTGTTGCCGGTGACGATGGCCATGGGGAACATCCACAGCGGGATCATGGCCGGGAAGTTGAACGGCGTGATGCCGGCGCATACGCCCAGCGGCTGCAGCAGCGTGTAGGTGTCGACACCGTTGGCCACGTTGTTGGCCAGTTCGCCGAGTTGCAGGTTGCCGATGTTCGATGCGTGCTCCACCACCTCGAGGCCGCGGAACACGTCGCCCTCGGCGTCGGGCAGCGTCTTGCCCTGCTCGGCGGTGAGGATGGCGGCCAGCTCGCCCATGTTCTCGCGGATGAGCTGCTGCAGCTTCAGGAAAATGCGGGCACGCGTGCCGATGGGGGTCTTGCGCCAGGTCTTGAATGCTTCCTTGGCGGAGGCCACTGCGGCGTCCAGTTCTGCCGGGGTCGCGAAGGGCACGCGGGCCAGCACCTGCTGCGTGGCCGGGTTGACGACGTCGCGCCATTCGGTGGTCTTGGATTCGACCAGCTTGCCGCCAATGAGCAGCTTGACGGTGGCGACCTGGGTCGACGGGGTGGTGGTGGCGTCCATGGGGGTTTTGTCTCCTGTGATCCTGTGAATTCGGTGCCGGCCCGGCCGGTGCAGAGCGACATCCTAGCTTTGCAGATTTGCCATGACAATAGACAAAAATGCGCCAAGGCTTTGCAAATTTGCAGAGCATCAACCAGAGGGCAAGCAAGCAGATGGATTGGGACAACCTTCGCTACTTCCTGGAGCTCGCTCGCTCCGGCACGCTCATGAGCGCCGCGCGCCGGCTCGAGGTCGACCACACCACGGTGGCGCGCCGCATCCAGGCGCTGGAGAAAGAGGTCGGCGCCCCGCTTTTCTCGCGTGAAGCGGGCGGCCACCGGCTCACCGAGGCAGGACGGCGGCTGCAGCCGCAGGTCGAGGCGATGGAGAGCGCCTTCCAGGCCGTGGAAAGCACCGCGCCTGCCTCGCAGGAAGGCCTGTCGGGCCTGGTGCGCATCGGCGCAACCGAGGGCTTCGGCACCGTGGTGCTGGCACCCCGTCTCGCGCTGTTCGCGGTGCAGCACCCGCGCCTGACCATCGATCTGCTGGCCATGCCGCGGCTGGTGCACCTGTCGCGGCGCGAAGCCGACATCGTGATCTCGCTCGAACGACCGGCGCGCGGCCCGGTGGTCGTCACCAAGCTCACCGACTACACGCTGCGGCTCTACGCATCGAAGCAGTACCTGTCGGCGCACAAGCCGATCAAGTCACGCGAAGACCTGCGCGGCCACACCTTCATCAGCTACGTGGACGACCTGCTGTTCAGCAAGGAGCTGCAATACCTCGACGAGCTCCACCGCCCCGACAGCTTCGCGCTGCGCAGCACCAGCGTGCTCGCGCAGCACAGCGCCGTGGCGGCGGGCGCGGGCATCGCGGTGCTGCCGGCCTTCATCGCCGAGAAAGACGGCGCGCTGCAGCCCGTGCTGCCCGGGCAGGCGAACTTCACGCGGACCTTCTGGATGTCGATGCCTGCGGAAACCAAACACCTCGTGCGGATGCAGGCGACCTGGGAATTCCTGCGGCAGACCGCCGAGGCGCACCGGGCCCTATTGCTGCTGGGCAGTCCGCCCGGCACCGCAGCCTGACGGCCCGGGTTGTGCCATGCTGGCGGCTCCCCGCCGTGAACAGCAAGGAGATCGGAATGCCTCGCAACCGCCCCGCCCGCCTGACCCACATCGCCGGCATCGGCGTCGACCGCATGGGCGCCATTGCCGATGACGCCGACGGCCCGCCGTTCCTTCGACTGGAGAACCTCGACGTCGACATCCCGCCCGACCCGGAGGCCGTCGCGCGCACGATGCGCGCCGCCTCCGAAGACTCGGACAACAGCTACCTGCCCTTCGTCGGCCAGTCGCGGCTGCGCGACGTGGCGGCGCGGCACGTGTCGGCGCTGTCGGGCGTGGCGTACAGCGGCGCGCGCAACTGCGTGATCTCGGCCGGCGGGCTGTCGGGCATCCTCAATGCGCTGCTCGCCACCGTCGAGGTCGGCGACGAAGTGCTGGTGACCGATCCGACCTACGCCGGGCTGCTCAACCGCATCCGCCTTGCCGGCGGCACCCCGAAGTACGCGCCCTTTCGCTTCACGCCCGGCGGCGAATGGAAGCTGGACCGCGACGCGCTTCAGGCCGCCGTCGGCCCGCGCGTGCGGGTGATGCTGCTGATGTCTCCGTCGATGCCCACCGGCGGCTGCTTCGACGAGGAAGACTGGCGCGCCATCGCCGACCTGTGCGTGCGGCACGACCTGACGCTGATCCTCGACACGGCCATGGAACGGCTGCTGTACGACGGCCGCCAGGTGATCCACCCCGCGGGCCTGCCGGGCATGGCCGGGCGCACCATCACCGTCGGCTCGTCGGCCAAGGAACTGCGCATGATCGGCTGGCGCGTGGGCTGGACCGTGGCACCCGAGAGCTACATGCCCGACCTCGTGGCCGTGTCGCTCGCGAACGTGGTGGTGCCGGTGGGCATCGCGCAGGACGCGGTGGCGACGGCGCTGGAGCAATCGCCTCGCACGCTCGCGCCGTATGTAAGCGAACTGGAACGCCGGCGAGACACGGTGCTCGACGAACTCAAGGGGCTGCCGGTCGGCGTGCCGGCCGGCGGCTGGTCGCTGCTGCTGCGTGCGAGCGACTTCGGCATCGACGGGCAGACGCTGTCCGAGCGGCTGTTGAAGTCGCGCGTCTGCGCCACCGCGATGCAGGGCTGGGGCGAGACGCATGGCGCGCAGTACCTGCGCTTCGTTTTCTCCAACGAACCCGTGGAGCGGTTGCGCGGACTGGGCGACAAGGTCCGCGCCGCGCTGGGCGCCTGACGGCTCAGGAGAAAAGGCGCTTCCAGAGGCTCTTGCCCGCAGGAGCCGGTTCGGCAGCAGCTGTAGCAACTGCGGCGGCTTCGGATTTTTCGAGCAGTTCCATCAGCCCCGGCACGCGCGGCTTCTTGAGCCGGCGCGCGTAGACGAGGTAGCTTTCCTCCTCGTCCCCGGTATAGAACAGCGGCGGCATCGGCAGCGACGGCATCGAGCCCAGCAGCACGCGCAACGCTTCGAGCCGGTTCATGCGGATGGCGCTGGTGATGGCGGTTTCGCCCAACGACGGAACGATCTCGTTGGCGCCTGCGAGCCCTTCGCCGAGCAGCGACCGGATGAGAGACGAGTCGCCTGCCACGGCCGCCGCGCCCAGCGCATCGAGGGCAGCCAGCTTCTCCGGCGACAGGCTGGCCTTGTAGGCATCGCTGCGCTTGTCGTTCTCGTCGCGCGCATCGCCGCCGGCCATCGTCATGAAGTCGGTCACCAGTGCCACGGGTTCGCCGGCCGCATCGAGCGCCCAGAAACTCGGGTAGCTGCCGTCGCCCCAGCCCGAGCTGAAGATCACGATGTTGTTCGCGGTGCCTTGCCCCTGCGGGTAATGGTTGGCGATGTCGGCCGAGCCCAGTTCCTCCGCGAGCACGTCGTCGTAATAGTTGAAATGGACAGATTTTTCGGACTCGCGCGCCTCGCGCTCGGCCATGGCCTTTGCCGCATCGGCATCCATGAAGCAGCCCACGCCGGCATCGACGGGGTAGCCGAAGAACTCGTCGTCTCCGAGCGCATCCTGCGATTGCCCTTCGAGGAGCGCCGGTTCCCAGCGCAGATCGGAAACCCGGTGCCCGCCGCGTTCGCCCAGCCACAGCACCGCCAGCGCATGGCGGCCCTTGTCGTGCAGCACCTCGACGGGAAATGCGCCGCGCCGGTTCACGCTGCGCACGAAGGCTGCGCGCTCGGGCTGCACCAGGGGATCACAGGCCACGATCCGGCCGCTCGTGATGTTCAGCAAGCCGCAGGGCTGACGATGCAGATGACGCGCGCCGAGTGCGTCGTCGTCGAGGAAAACGGATTGAAGGTTGTCGATATCGAGATAGGCCATGCAACCAGTTTCGCACTCATTGCATGACGGCCGGCCAGCGCGCCGCATGGCTGCCCGGTGGCATCGAGGGACGCGGCCACGCGGCGGGCGTTCGCTGAAGCATCGCGCCATGGCGCAACGCTGCCAGCTCACCAAAGCCCGAGGCGGTGGTCTCGACGTAGGGCGCAAGGCCGGGCTTGGCGATGGAAAGCCCGCCCGGCACGCGCCCCAGGCCGCGCAGCCAATGCCCCGTCTGCGCCAGCGACACCCGCACCTGCCAGCTGCCGCCTTCGCGCTGCTGCCGCCACAGCGCCGCGGCGGCGCCGAAAGCGATCAGGTAGCCGGTGGCCTCGTCGAGGATCTGCATGGGCAGCGGCTTGGGCTTGCCGTCCCCGGCGGCCTCGCCTTCGGCGTGGTTGAAGCCCATCGCCGTCTGCACCAGCGAGTCGAAACCCCGTCGGCTCGCCCACGGGCCCTGCGTGCCGTAGGCGCTCAGCGACACGCACACGATGCCCGGTCGCTGCTCTGCCAGCGCCGCCGGTCCGAATCCCAGGGCTTCGAGCCCGCCCGGCCGATAGCCCTGCACGAACACGTGCGCGTCGGCAACCAGCCGTTGCAGCGCCGCCCGGCCCTCCTCGGTCCGCAGGTCGGCATGCGCCGACAGCTTGCCGCGGCTCGTGTCCGCGATCGCCGAGATGTTCGGCAAATGCGGTGAATTCACGAGCATCACATCGGCGCCGTAGGCCGCGAGCGCGCGTCCGCCCACCGGGCCGGCCAGCACGCGCGTGAGGTCGAGCACGCGCAGGCCCGACAGCGGCCGTTCGTCTTCGCGAAGCGGCGGCAGCACGAGCGGCGGCGTGTCGCCGATGCGCTCGATGGTGAACAGGGGCTGCGCCGCGACGGCCTGCCCTTGCGGCGTGGCGTCCCATTCGTCGAAGCGCCGCAGTGCCGTCGCCACCAGCCCTGCCGCGGCAGCCGCGTCCTCGAAATCGCGGGCACGCCATGTGGCCATGGCAGCCTCCGCATCGGAGCGCGTGGCCGTGGCCGGATCGAGCTTCATCAGCCGCAGCGCGCCGTCGCGGTGATGCGCGAAGTTCGCGTGCACGCGCACCCATCCGTCGGCGCAGCAATAGAGCCCCGAGAACGCATCCCACTGATCCGGCACCTGCCCGTCGAGGCTGAACCAGCCGATGCACTCCAGCGCCGCGTGCAGCATGTCGACACCGACCTGCTGCCGCCCGGTGCCGCGCAAGTGCCCCAGCTCGCAGGCAGCCAGCGCCGCCGCTGCCATGGTGCTCTGCGCCGCGGTGCCGACCGCGAAGGACGATGGCAGCACCGGGTCGGCGCCGGTGAGCCGCGCAAACGACAGGGCTTCCTCGGGCAGGCCCGCGTGCCGCCAGATGCCGGCCAGAACTTCGCTCGCATTCATTTCGGTTCTCCAAGGCAAAAAGGCAGGGCCTGCTTCCGCTGCCCTGCCCTCTTGCAGTCGTTGCGCCAGTCCCTTACTGGATCAGCTTGGCGCCCGTCTTGGCCTGCAGCGCGTCGAAGGTGACGCCCGGCGCCAGTTCGACCACCTTCAGGCCCTCGGGCACCACGTCCATCACGGCCAGGTCGGTGATGATGCGGTCGACCACGCCCACGCCGGTCAGCGGCAAGGTGCACTTCTCGAGGATCTTCAGGTCCTCGGTGCCGTCCTTCTTCTTGGCAACGTGTTCCATCAGCACGATCACGCGTTTCACGCCGGCTACGAGGTCCATCGCACCGCCCATGCCCTTGACCATCTTGCCGGGGATCATCCAGTTGGCGAGGTCGCCCTTGGTGCTGACCTGCATCGCGCCCAGGATCGACAGGTTGATCTTGCCGCCGCGGATCATCGCGAAGCTGTCATGGCTGCCGAAGATGGCCGAGCCGGGCAGCGTGGTCACGGTCTGCTTGCCGGCGTTGATGAGGTCCGCGTCGACGTTGTCCTCGGTCGGGAACGGGCCGATGCCGAGCATGCCGTTCTCGCTCTGCAGCCAGACTTCCTTGGTGCCGGTGTGGTTGGCCACGAGCGTGGGAATGCCGATGCCGAGGTTGACGTAGAAGCCGTCTTCGAGTTCTTGGGCGGCGCGGGCCGCCATCTGGTCTTGGGTCCAGGGCATCTCAGGCTCCTTCTTTCTTGTTGGCGGGCACGGTGGGCACCGGCACTTCGCTGCCGGCTGCGGCCTGCGCGATGACGGCCTGGGCCTCGACCTTGGCGGCCGCGGCGTCCACCGGCGCGGCGGCGCTCACGGTGCGCTTCTCGATGCGCTTCTCGGGGTTGGCGTTGAGCACGATGCGGTGCACGTAGATGCCCGGCAGGTGGATGTCGTCGGGGGCCAGTTCGCCCACTTCCACGATCTTCTCGACCTCGACGATGCAGATCTTGCCGGCCATGGCCGCGGCCGGGTTGAAGTTGCGCGCCGTGAGGCGAAAGCGCAGGTTGCCGGACTTGTCGGCCACGTCGGCCTTCACCAGCGCCACGTCGGGCACCAGCGAATGTTCCATGACGTAGGTCTCGCCGCCGAACTCGCGCAGTTCCTTGCCTTCGGCCACTTGCGTGCCGACGCCGGTCTTGGTGAAGAAGGCCGGAATGCCCGCGCCGCCGGCGCGCAGCTTCTCGGCCAGCGTGCCCTGGGGCGTGAATTCGAGGGCCAGCTCGCCCGCGAGGTACTGGCGCTCGAACTCCTTGTTCTCGCCGACGTAGGACGCGATCATTTTCTTGATCTGGCGCGTTTCGAGCAGCTTGCCGAGGCCGAAACCGTCGACGCCCGCGTTGTTCGAAACGACGGTGAGGTTCTGCACGCCGGAATCCTTCAGCGCGTCGATCAGCGCTTCGGGAATGCCGCACAGGCCGAAGCCGCCGACCGCGAGCATCTGCCCGTCTGCGACGACCCCCTTGAGTGCCGCGTCCGCGGAGGGATAAATCTTGTTCACTCGGGCTCCTTGATGGATGAATGGAGAGTGGGTGGGAAAGCCTTGAACGATACTACCTACCCGCATACGTAGTATTTCGTAATGGTGACACCCGATGCCCGAAATCGATTACCGGCTGGCCTTTGAACACGCGCCCGTCGGCATGGTGGTTTCGAGCAACCGCACCATCGTGGCCTGCAACGTGCGCGTATGCGAGATTTTTGGCGCAACGCCCTCCGCACTGGTAGGGCATTCGTTCAGCATCCTGTACCCCAGCGTGGCTGAGTTCGAGCGCATCGGCAAGCGCATGGAGCCCTTTCTGAACGCCAGCGGGCACTACGCCGACAACCGCATGATGAAGCGCCTGGGCGGCCTGCACGGTGCGATCGCGGGCGAAACCTTCTGGTGCCACGTCACCGGCCATGCGATGAACCGCGCCGCCCCCCACGAGGCCGGCATCTGGACCTTCGAGGACCTGGGCTCGCGCCGCGCGGTGAAGGCCGAGCTCACACCACGCGAACGCGAGGTGGCGGCGCAGGTGATGCGCGGGCTGACCTCCAAGGAAATCGGCAAGGCGCTGGGCATCAGCCACCGCACGGTCGAACTGCACCGGGCGCGGCTGATGCGCAAGTACGCGGCCGCGACCACGGCGGAGCTGGTGCAGAAGCTCATCGCGGGTTAGGTGCCGGCGCCGCAGCCGCAGCCGCAGCCGCAGCCGCAGCCGCAAAAAAAAGTTTCAGCCAGGCGACCCCGGGATCGTTGCAAAAACGGAAACGCCGTGTCGACGAAAGCGCCGCGCCGGCGCGCTCCCGCGGGTCTATCGTTGAACCCACGCAGGCACACAGCCCGCAATCAACCCAGGAGCCTGACATGTCCACACGCATCCATTCCGAACGAAGCCTCTTGCTGCAAACGCAGGCCACCGCCGTGCGCGCGCATGCGCTCGTCGCGCAGAAACTGCCAGTCGCGCTGACGCTCTCCGCCATCATCCTGTCGATCGTCGGCGTGAAGCTCTAGCCGAAGCTGCGTCAGTCCGGCTTGATGTCCGCCGACTTGATCACCTTCGACCACGCGGCCAGTTCGTGGTCGACAAACTTCGCGAGCGTCGGCGAATCCATGTAGGTCGCGAAAGCGCCCTGCTCGTCCACCTTCTTGCGGAAGGACTCGCTCTCCACGATCTTCCTGATCTCCGCGCTCAGCCTGGCGACCACATCGGGCGGCGTCTTCGCCGGTGCGAACACCGCGAACCACGACTCCACCTCGTAGCCGGGCAAGCCCGCCTCGGCCGAAGTCGGCACATCGGGCATCGACGGATGCCGCTTGCTGCCCGTGTATGCCAGCGCCTTGATGCGCCCGGTCGCGAAATGGCCGATTACCGACGGTGGCGTGGTGATGAACATGTCGACGTTGCCCGAGATCAGGTCGTTGATGGCCGGCCCGGAGCCCTTGTACGGCACGTGCGTCATCGCCTGCTTCGACTGCCTCGACAGCAGTTCGCCCGCAATGTGCTGGATCGAGCCGTTGCCAGAAGATGCATAGAACAGGCCGCCCTCCTTCTTCTTGCCGTACTCGATGAGCTCCTTCATCGAGTTCACAGGCAGCTTGCCGCTCACCGCGACCACGTGCGGCGCGCGCATCACCATCGCCACCGGCACGAAGTCCCTGGTCGGGCTCCACTTGAGGTTCGGGTAGAGCGAGGGGTTGCCGACGTGGTAGCCCGAGTACTGCATCAGCAGCGTGTAGCCGTCGGGCGCGGCGCGCGCCACCCACTCGGCGCCGATGTTGCCGCTGGCGCCCGGCTTGTTGTCGACCACCACGGGCTGGCCCAGCGCGCGCTGCAGCGGCTCGCCGACCAGCCGCGCCATGATGTCGGTGGAACCGGCTGGCGCGGTGGGAACGACGAAGGTGATCGGTCTGGAAGGCCAGGTGTCGGCGCTGGCGGCAGAAGCGGCCAGCACGAGGCCGGCCGCGAGCAGGCGGCGAATGGTTTGCATGGTTCGTCTGTCTCCGGTGGTTTTCTTGTCCGCTGTCTTCGAAGCCCGCCCCTTCAGGCCGCGAGTTCCGATATCTCGATCAGGTTCAGGTCGGGGTCGCGCACATAGACCGAGCGGATGCGCGAAGTGGCGCCCGTGCGCATCACCGGCCCCTCGAGAATCGGCACGCCCTTGTCCGCCAGCCGCGCCATCACCACGTCGAGCGGCACGCTGGCGATGAAGCACAGGTCCAGCGAGCCTGGGGTCGGCAGTTGCGCCTTGGGTTCGAACTCGTGGCCCTTCACGTGCAGGTTGATCTTCTGGTTGCCGAAGCGGAAAGCCTTGCGCCCGGCGCCGAAGCTCTCGAGCGCCATGCCCATCACGTCGACATAGAAGCGGATGCAGTCTTCCTCGTGCGCGGTGGTCAGCACCAGGTGGTCCAGATGATCGATCATGGGTTCAGTTCCTCCTGTGCGCGGGTGGCGCGTGCCGCGTCAGGCGATGTCCCGACCGGGAAACCTGGCTCGGCAATTCATGCGCCACGAGCAACGCCAGCTCGGCCGCCGCGGCAATCAGTCCGTCGAGGTCCATGCCCGTCTCGTAGCCCATGCACTGCAGCATGTGGACCACGTCTTCCGTCGCGACATTGCCGGTCGCGCCCGGCGCGTAGGGGCAGCCTCCGATGCCGCCGAGCGACATGTCGAGCCGGCGAATGCCCGCTTCGACGGCCGCCACCGTGTTCGCGAGACCCATGCCGCGCGTGTTGTGGAAATGAGCGGTCCAGTCCAGCGCCGGCCAGTCCGCGACGACCCGCTCGCACAGCGCCTGCACCTGGGTCGGATAGGCCATGCCGGTGGTGTCGCACAGCGTCACGCCCTGCACGCCGAGCGCGGCAAAGCGATCGATCCACCCGAGCACCGAAGGCACCGGCACATCGCCTTCCATCGGACAGCCGAACGCGCAGGAGAGCGACACGTTCAGCGGCACGCCGGCCTGCTTCGCCAGCGCGACCACGTCGGCCAGTTGCGCGAACGACTGCTCCCGCGTCATGCGCAGGTTCGACAAATTGTGCGTCTCGCTCACCGACATCACGATGTTGAACTCGTCGATGCGGCTTTCCAGCGCCCGCTCCGCGCCGCGCAGATTGGGCACCAGCGCGGTGTAGACCACGCCGGGCCTGCGGGCGATGCGGTGCATCACCTCCTCGCCGTCGCGCAGCGCCGGGATCGCTTTCGCCGAGGTGAACGAGGTCACTTCGATCTTCGCGTAGCCCAGCCCGCCCAGCCGGTCGATCAGCGCGACCTTGTCGTCGGTGGGAATGAAGCGGCTTTCCATCTGGAAGCCGTCACGCGTGGCCACCTCGTTGATGTGCAGCCGGGTGCCGTTGCCGTTTTTCATGCGGCCTCGCTTTCCGCGCGGCGCGCAGGCCAGCCGCCTGAGTGCAAGTCGCCGTTGTGCTCGCCCAGGCGCGGCGCGGGATGCGCGATGCGCCCCGGCGTCGCGCTGAGCTTGGGCACCACGCCGGGCACCTTCAGCGTGCCGCCGCCGGATGTTGCCGACTCGACGATCATCCCGCGCGCCAGGTACTGCGGGTCGCTCGCGATGTCGGCCACGGTGTAGATGCGGCCGACCGGCACGCCGGCTGCATCGAGCACCGCCAGCACTTCGTCGCGGCTGCGCTGCAGCGTCCACGCCTCGATGGCGGCGTCGATCTCTTCCACCCGCAGGACACGGCCGTCGTTGTGCGCGAGCTGCGGATCGCATTCCAGGTCCGCGCGGCCGATGGCCCGCATCAGCCGCCGGAAAATGCTGTCGCCGTTGCCCGCCACCAGCACATAGTGCCCGTCGCTGCAGCGGTAGGCGTTGGTCGGTGCGATGCCGGGCAACGCACTGCCGGCGCGCTCGCGCACCGCGCCGAAGGCGTCGTACTCCGGCAGCAGGCTTTCCATCACGTTGAACACCGACTCGTACAGCGCCACGTCGATGAACTGCCCCTCCCCGCCGTGCGCCGTGCGGTGGTGCAGCGCCGTGAGCACGCCGATCACGCCGTGCAGCGCCGCCAGCGTGTCGCCCAGCGAGACGCCCACGCGCACCGGCACCCGCCCCGGCTCGCCGCTCAGGTAGCGCAGCCCGCCCATCGATTCGCCGAGCACGCCGAAGCCGGGCTTGTCGCGATACGGCCCGGTCTGCCCGTAGCCGGAGATGCGCAGCATGATGAGCCGCGGATTCAGCGCGTGCAGGCGCTCCCAACCCAGGCCCCAGCCCTCCAGCGTGCCGGGCTTGAAGTTCTCGATCAGCACGTCGGCCTCGCAAGCCAGTGCGCGCACCGCGTCCTGTCCTTCGGCGCTGCGCAGGTCGAGGCACACCGAGCGCTTGTTGCGCGATTGCACCTCCCACCAGACCGAGCCGCCGTCGCGCAGCAGCCGCCACTTGCGCAGCGGATCGCCGGTGCCTTCGGGTTCGACCTTGATCACGTCGGCGCCGAACTCCGCCAGCGTCTTGCCGGCAAAGGGACCGGCAATCAGCTGGCCGAGCTCCAGCACCTTCAGGCCTTCGAGTGCATTCATGTCCGCGTCTGTCTCCATGTTGGGTTGGCCCAACTCTAGGAACAGATCGCGCCGAGCGGAATTGCCGTGATGGCAGCAGGTCTTCGCGAAACGCGAAGGCCCGGTTTCTGCTTCTCTAGAATCCGCCGATGGCCACTCCCATCAATCCCGCGCGCGTCGACTTCGTCACGCTGCGGTTGTTCTGCGCGGTGGCGCAGTCGGGCAGCATCACCAAGGGTGCGGAGGCATGCCACCTCGCATTGTCCGCGGCAAGCCGCAGGCTTTCAGATTTCGAAGCGGCCACCGGCTCGAAACTGCTCGAACGCAGCGCGCAAGGCATTTCGCTCACGCCCGCAGGCCATGTGGCGATGCAGCATGCGATGCGCCTGTTCCAGGGTTTCGAGCAGTTCAGCAACGAGCTCAACGACTACTCCAGCGGCGTGCGCGGCCATGTGCGGATGTGGGCCAACATGTCGGCGCTCACCGAGTTCCTGCCCACCACGCTCGCGACATTCGTTGCGCAGCACCCCGACATCCGCATCGAGGTCGAGGAGCAGCTCAGCGGCGACATCGTGCGCGCGCTGGTCGACGGCTTGGCGGACGTCGGCGTGTTCGCCGAGAACACGCCCGCCTACGGCCTCGACGTCGCCCCCTTCCAGACCGACGAGCTGGTGGTGCTGTGCGCCAGGCAGCATCCGCTGGCACGCACGCGAGCCCGGCAGGTCGACTTCAAGACCTGCCTCGCGCACGAATTCGTCGGGCTGAACCGCAGCAGCTCGCTGCTGGAACTCACGTCGCGCGCGGCCGAGCAGGCCGGCATTCCGATGCGGCTGCGCGTGCAGGTGCGCAGCTTCGACGCCATGTGCCACATGATCGCGGCCAACCTCGGCATCGGCGTGGTGCCGCTCGCGGCATGCAAGGCCCAGGTGGCGGCGCTCGACTTGAAGGTGGTGCGGCTGCGCGACGCATGGGCCACGCGGCGGCTGCTGATGGCGACGAAGGCGGGGGCAACGTTGTCGCCGGCGACGCAACTGCTGGTGAAGCAGTTGTTCGCCTCGTCGAACTAGCAGCGGACTTCAGTCCGCCGCCGCCCTACCGGACCCGCTTCGCCTCCTCGGCCTCTAGCACGGCCCACTCCTCGTCCGTGAAGAGCCGCGAGCGCGTCAGGAAGCGCACGCCCTCCGGCCCCTCCAGCGAGAACATGCCGCCGCGCCCCGGCACCACGTCGATGATCAGCTGCGTGTGCTGCCAGTACTCGAACTGCGGCCCGCTGATGTAGAACGGCATGCCGCCGATGTGCCCCAGCAGGCGGTCGTAGTCGCCGACGATGAACTCGCCCTGGGCGTAGCACATCGGCGCGCTGCCGTCGCAGCAGCCGCCCGACTGGTGGAACATCAGCGGGCCGTGCCTGGCGGCGAGCCTGTCGATCAACGCGAGCGCGGCATCGCTCGCGGTGACGCGCAGGACATCGCCGGCCATCAGAAGAAGCCCAGCTTGTTCTCGCTGTAGCTCACCAGCAGGTTCTTGGTCTGCTGGTAGTGGTCGAGCATCATCTTGTGGTTCTCGCGCCCGATGCCCGACTGCTTGTAGCCGCCGAAGGCCGCATGCGCCGGATAGTGGTGGTAGCAGTTGGTCCACACGCGGCCCGCCTGGATGCCCTTGCCCATGCGGAAGGCGCGGTTCATGTCGCGGCTCCACACGCCGGCGCCCAGGCCGTAGAGCGTGTCGTTGGCAATGGAGAGCGCTTCTTCCTCGTCCTTGAAGGTCGTCACCGACACCACGGGGCCGAATATTTCTTCCTGGAAGATGCGCATCTTGTTGTGGCCCTTGAACACGGTCGGCTTCACGTAGTAGCCGTCGGCCAGGTCGCCTTCGAGCCTGGCGCGCTCGCCGCCGATCAGCACCTCGGCACCTTCCTGCCTGCCGATGTCCAGGTACGACAGGATCTTCTCGAGCTGCTCGCTCGAGGCCTGCGCGCCGATCATCGTGCCCATGTCGAGCGGGCTGCCCTGCTTGATGGCCGCCACGCGCTTGAGCGCACGCTCCATGAAGCGGTCGTAGATCGACTCCTGGATCAATGCACGCGACGGGCAGGTGCAGACCTCGCCCTGGTTCAGCGCGAACATCGCGAAGCCTTCGAGCGCCTTGTCGAAGAAGCTGTCGTCGCGGTCCATCACGTCGGCGAAGAAGATGTTGGGCGACTTGCCGCCCAGCTCCAGCGTGATGGGAATCAGGTTCTGGCTCGCGTATTGCGAGATCAGCCGGCCGGTGGTCGTCTCGCCGGTGAAGGCGATCTTGCCGATGCGGTTGCTCGACGCCAGCGGCTTGCCCGCCTCCACGCCGAAGCCGTTCACCACGTTCAGCACGCCCGGCGGCAGCAGGTCGCCGATGATCTCCATCAGCACCAGGATCGAGACCGGCGTCTGCTCGGCCGGCTTCAGCACCACGCAGTTGCCGGCCGCCAGCGCGGGTGCCAGCTTCCACACCGCCATCAGGATCGGGAAGTTCCACGGAATGATCTGGCCGACCACGCCGATGGGCTCGTGGAAGTGGTACGCGAAGGTTTCATGGTCGATCTCGCTGATGCCGCCCTCCTGCGCGCGGATGCACGACGCGAAGTAGCGGAAGTGGTCGACCGCCAGCGGCAGGTCGGCCGCCATGGTCTCGCGAATCGGCTTGCCGTTGTCCCAGGTCTCGGCGGCCGCGAGCACGGGCAGGTTTTCCTGCATGCGGTCGGCGATCCTGTTCAGGATGTTGGCGCGCTCGGTGGTCGAGGTGCGGCCCCAGGCGGCCTTGGCCTTGTGCGCGGCGTCGAGCGCGCGGTCGATGTCCGCCGCCGTGGAACGCGGCACTTCGCAGAAGACCTTGCCGGTGACGGGCGTGATGTTGTCGAAGTACTGGTTCTCCAGCGGCGACACCCATTCGCCGCCGATGTAGTTGCCGTAGCGCTTCTTGAACGGAACCGCGGTACCGAATTTGCCTGGTTCGAGCATGTCCATGAGTTGTCTCCATTTGCTGCTGTTGGCGCCGCGACATGCGGCGACCCGCACGGACATCCGCAAGCCACGTACCCGCGCGGATCGGGACATTCCCTGAGTGCCTCCCCGCTGGCAGCCGCACTTCGCAGCGGGTTTTCATTCGCAATCTGCGACATGTTCCTGCGAACACAGCGACTAGGATGTCGCACAAGGCGAACAGACCGCGAACGGCAGACAACCGGAGACACGCATGAGCGAAGCGCAGTGGCCATCGGTCCGGGTCGAACAGGCCCGGGACCTGTTCTTCGTGCAGGGCCGCGACCCCGCCCCGTGGATCGCGCCGCACATCTCGCGCTCGTGGCAGCGCAGCCGTCCGGTCGACCACCAGCACATCGACCCGGCCCCCATGGCGCTGGCCCTGCTGGGCGAGCGGCGCGAGCAGTCGATGCGGCTGCTGGACTGTGCACAGCCCGAACTCGACGGGCTGGCCGAGCATGCGATAGGCAATGGCTGCGTGGTGATCCTGTCGGACGCCACCGGGCTGATTCTGGAGGAGATCGGCAGCCCCGACTTCCTGCCCAAGGCCGAGCGCATCGCGCTGCAGCCCGGCGTGGAATGGTCGGAACACAACCGCGGCACCAACGCCATCGGCACCGCGCTGGCGGAACGCGAGGCGCTGATGGTGCTGGGCGGCGAGCACTACCTGGCGCAGAACGGCGCGCTGGGCTGCGCGGCCGCCCCCATATTCACCGGCCGGGGGGAGCTGGCCGGCGCGCTCGACATCTCGGGCGAGACGGTGCGCGTGAACACGCACGCGCTGGGCCTGGTGCGCATGGCCGCGCAGCAGGTGGAGCACCGCATGCTGCTGGCCGAGGCGCAGGGCCATGTGCTGCGCTTCCATGCGCGGCCGGCGCTGATCGGCACCGCGCGCGAGGGGCTGATCGTGATCGAGGGCGGACGCATCGCTGCGGCCAACCGCGTGGCGCTGGAACTGTTCGGCCGCTCATGGGACGGCCTGCTCGACCTGGAGGCCAGGGACTTCCTCGGCCCGAACTGGCCGCGCATGGAGCACCGGCGCAGCCTGCTGACGCTGCCCGGCGGGCGGCAGATCGCCACCGTGATGGAGCGCTCCAGCACGCAGGGCGGCGCGCGGCCGGCGGCACGGCGCGCCGACGCGCCCCAGGCGGCTGACGACGTGCTGCCGCTGCTCGACAAGGCCGTGCGCGTGCTCAACGAAGGCGTGTCGGTGCTGGTCAATGGCGAGACCGGCAGCGGCAAGGAAGTGTTCTCGCGGCGCCTGCACGCCGCGAGCCGCCGCGCGGGCGGCCCGTTCGTGGCGGTCGACTGCGCCTCGCTGCCCGAGACGCTGATCGAGTCGGAGCTGTTCGGCTACGACGAAGGCGCCTTCACCGGCGCCCGGCGCAAGGGCATGGCGGGCCGCATCCGCGAGGCGAACGGCGGCGTGCTGTTCCTCGACGAGATCGCGGAGATTCCGCTCGCGCTGCAGACCCGGCTGCTGCGGGTGCTGGAAGAACGCGTGGTCACGCCGCTGGGTGGCGGCCAGGGCGTGTCGGTGGACTTCGACCTGGTCTGCGCCACCCACGGCGACCTGCCGGCGCTGGTGCAGGCCGGCCGCTTCCGGGCCGACCTGATGTACCGCGTGGCCGGTTTCACCGTCGCGTTGCCGCCGCTGAGCCGGCGCGCCGACCGGCACGCGCTGATCGCGCGGCTGTTCCTCGAATCGGGCGGCGCCGACAAGCACCTGCGGCTGGAGAGCGATGCGCTCGAAGCGCTGGCCGCCTACCGCTGGCCGGGCAACGTGCGCGAGCTGCGCAGCACGCTGCGCGCGGTGGTCGCGCTGGCCGACCCGGGCGATTCGGTGACGGCCGCCGCCCTGCCCGCCCACCTGTTCGGCACGCCCGCCGCGCCGCCGCCGGATGCAGCCACCGAAGCCGCCCCGGCACCGCAGGCCGGCCCGCTGCTGGACATCACCCGCCACGCCATCGACGAAGCGCTCAGGGCCTGCGACCACGACGTGTCCAGGGCGGCGCGGCGCCTCGGCGTGCATCGCAGCACGGTCTACCGCCATCTTGCGCGGCAGCGCGGCAAGCCGTCCGCCTGAACAAAAGACTGACTTGCCCATCGATGCCGGAGCGGCCAGACTGGGGTCCGGTCTTTCCTGGGCATTCATGACACACAGCAAACCCGCCAGACGCCTGTCGGCCGTGCCTTCCACCCTGCGGATTCCCCTGGCCGCGCGAGCCTCGGGCGATGCGATGTTTCCGCGGGTGGCCGTGCGCGACGCCTATGCCGCCGGCATCCTCGAGCGGATCCGCGACGACGGCAGCGCGCTGCCCGAAGACCGCGCCACCATCTACGGCATCCTCTCGCGCACGCGCCGCTTCCGCAGCCTCGCGCAGGACTTCCTGAAGGCGCACCCCGGCGCCCGCGTGGTCAACATGGGCTGCGGCCTGAGCCACTACTTCCAGTGGCTGGACGACGACAAGTCGCACATGACCGACGCCGACCTGCCCGAAGTGCTCGAACTGCGCCGCGAACTGATCCCCGAAACCAACCAGCGCCATGACCTGCGCACGCTCGACCTGACCGCGCCCGACTGGTGGGAGCAACTGGGCCTGCCGCGCAAGCGCAACGCGCGGCCGGTGTTCCTGTTCACCGAAGGCGTGCTGATGTATTTGCAGCCCGAGCAGGTGCAGGCGGTGTTCGCGACATTCGGCGAGCGCGCGCCCGCGGGCTCGGTGCTGGCCTTCGATGCCATGTGCTGGCTGGCCGTGGGCCGCGCGAGGCAGCATCCGTCGGTGCGCACCACCGGCGCCGAGTTTCACTGGGGCATCCGCCGCGAGGCCGAGCTGACGCAGTCGCACCCCCGGCTGGCGCTGGACGCGACCTACCGGGTGATGGAAGGCATCGGCCTGCCCTACATGCTGTTCGCGCCGATGGTGATGCTGCTGCTCGGCGTGCCCCTGTATGCGGTGTATGCGCTGAAGGCCACCGATCCCGCCGACAAGACAGGGGGCGCGGATACATAAAAGCACAATTTTCCGGATTCCCGGCCTTGTCCGGCCCGGTTTGCGCGGAATGGCTGACGCGGGGCGGCCGTGTGCCGGGTCAAGCTCGGGGTTGTTCCCGGTCGCGGAAAATGGCCGATTCATTTCCGCCGCTTTCCTTTCTTTTCCCCCAGAGATTCGCAACCCTCAAGAACCACATGCTTGATCGCCGATCCTTCCTTGCCGCCGGTGGCGCCGCCGCCGCACTCGCCGCCCTGGGCCTCCCCACCGAGGCACTTGCCGCCAACGGCCTGCAACTGAGCCAGCCCTCCCCCTTCTCGTTCGACGCCCTGGTCGCGCAGGCCAAGGCGCTCGCCGGCCAGCCCTACGTGGCCGCCGCGCCGCTGGCCCCCGAAGTGCTCGACCGCATCGACTACGACGCGCACGGCAAGATCAAGTTCGACCCCGCCAACGCCCTGTTCCGCGACGGCCCCGGGGCGTTTCCGGTCACCTTCTTCCACCTGGGCCGCTTCTTCCAGGCGCCGGTGCGCATGCACGTGCTCGAAAACGCCGGGGGCGACGCCTTTGCGCGCGAAGTGCTCTACAGCCCCGACTACTTCTCGATGCCGGCCGACAGCCCCGCGCACCAGCTGCCGCCCGGCGCGGGCTTCGCGGGCTTCCGGCTGCAGGAAAGCCGCCTGGGCGACCAGAGCAAGCTCGACTGGCAGAAGAACGACTGGGTCGCCTTCCTCGGCGCTTCGTACTTCCGCGCGATCGGCGAGCTGTACCAGTACGGCCTGTCGGCACGCGGCATCGCGCTGGACGTGGCGGTGCCCGACAAGCCCGAGGAGTTTCCGAACTTCACGCGCTTCTATTTCGAGACGCCGGCCGCCGGCAACACCACATCGATGACGGTGTACGCGCTGCTCGAGGGGCCGAGCGTCACCGGCGTGTTCAAGTTCGTCATGCAGCGCACCAAGGCCGTCATCATGGACATCGACGCGCGCCTCTTCATGCGCCGCGACGTGGCCCGCCTGGGCCTGGTGCCGCTCACCTCGATGTACTGGTACTCGGAAACCAACAAGCCCACCGCCATCGACTGGCGTCCCGAAGTGCACGACTCCGACGGCCTCGCGATCTGGAACGGCGCTGGCGAGCGCATCTGGCGCCCGCTCAACAACCCGACGCAGACGCGCGCCTCGGCCTTCACCGACACCAGGCCGCGCGGCTTCGGCCTGCTGCAGCGCGACCGCGTGTTCGACCACTACCAAGACGGCGTGAACTACGAGAAGCGCCCGAGCCTGTGGATCGAGCCACTGGGCGACTGGGGCGAGGGTTCGGTGCAGCTCATCGAGATACCGACCGACGACGAGATCCACGACAACATCGTCGCCTTCTGGGTGCCCAAGGCCGATGCCAAGGCGGGCGCGAGCTACAGCCTGCAGTACCGCCTGCACTGGACCGACCAGGAACCGTTTCCCTCGCCGCTCGCGCACTGCGTGGCCACGCGCATCGGACGCGGCGGCCAGCCGGGACAGCCGCGCCCGCAGGGCGTGCGCAAGTTCATGGTGGAGTTCATCGGCCAGCCGCTGGCCACCGTGCCCTTCGGCGTGAAGCCCGAGGTGGTGCTGACGGCGCCGCGCGGCAAGTTCAGCTACGTGTTCGCCGAGGCCGTGCCCAACGGCGTGCCGGGCCACTGGCGCGCGCAGTTCGACTACACGCCCGAAGGCAACGAGCCCGTCGACATGCGCATGTACCTGAAGGTCGGCGACCAGACGCTGACCGAGACCTGGCTGTACCAGTACCAGCCCGGCTAGGCGCGGCATGGCGCAGCGCTGACCTGCCGGGGCATTGTTGGCGATAAGGAAACAAACAAGTCCCGCCAGGCCTCTTGGTCCGCGAGGGTGTCGCGCCCAAACTTCCCTGCGTCCACAACACGAACCAAGGAAGAAGGAAATCATGACTCTCAAGCTCGAAGGCAAGATCGCACTCGTCACCGGCGGCACCAGCGGCATCGGCCTGGCCACCGCGCAGCGCTTCGTGGCCGAAGGCGCGCATGTGTTCATCACCGGTCGCCGCAAGGCCGAGCTCGACGCGGCCGTCAAGGCCATCGGCCGCAACGTGACCGGCGTGCTCGGCGACGTGTCGAAGCTCGATGACCTCGACCGCCTCTACGCCGCCATCAAGCAGGAAAAAGGCCGGCTCGACGTGCTTTTCGCCAACGCGGGCGGCGGAAGCCTGCTGCCGCTGGGCCAGATCACGGAGGAACACTTCGACAGCATCTTCAACACCAACGTGCGCGGCCTGCTCTTCACCGTGCAGAAGGCGCTGCCGCTGATGCCCAAGGGCGCGTCGATCGTGCTCAACGCGTCGATCACCAGCATCAAGGGCAACCCGGCCTTCAGCGTGTACAGCGCCACCAAGGCCGCAGTGCGCAGCTTCGCGCGCAGCTGGACGGTGGACCTGAAGGACAAGGGCATCCGCGTGAATGCGGTGAGCCCGGGCGTGGTGCCGACGCCGGCCTACGACCTGCTGGGGCTCGACAAGGAACAGGTGCAGGCCTTCGTCGAGTCGCAGGCCCAGGGCATTCCGCTGGGCCGCGTCGGCACGCCCGACGAGATCGCCAAGGCCGTGGTGTTCCTGGCCTCGGACGACGCCAGCTTCGTGAACGGCGTCGAGCTGTTCGTCGACGGCGGCATGGCGCAGATCTGAGCGACCCGCGCCCGGCGCGAGCGCATCAGCGCTTGCTGACCGACACCAGCTCGACTTCGAAGTTGAGCGTGGCGTTCGGCGGGATCACGCCGCCGGCGCCGCGCGCGCCGTAGGCGATGGACGGCGGGCAGGTCAGCTTGGCCTTGCCGCCGGGCTTCATCTTCTGCACGCCTTCGGTCCAGCAGGGGATCACGCCGTTGAGCGGGAACTCGGTAGGTTCGCCGCGCTTGTAGGAGCTGTCGAATTCCTTGCCGGTGTCGGGGAAGGTGCCGCGGTAGTGCACCTTGACCACGTCGGTGGCCGCGGGCGAAGCGCCGGTGCCTTCCTTGAGCGACTGGTAGATCAGCCCGCTGGGCGTGGTCACGGGCGCGGACTGCGCGAACGCGGCGGGAACGGCAAGGACGGACACGAGAGCGGCACAGAAAAGAGACTTCACGAAACACCTCGGGGATTGAAAGACTCCGATTATGGCCAGCGCGCATGCTGCGCCCGCAAGCCGGTGTATCCGGTGGAACAGCCCTTGCTTTGCAGAATGTGCACTGTCACCATTCACGAAGAGAGGACGCCGCATGAACTCCACCGAAGCCGCGCCGGCAGCGCACGCCGGCACCGGCCATCTCAAGAAGGTACTCGGTCCCCTGCAGCTCTGGGGCATTGCGGTGGGCCTCGTCATCTCCGGTGAGTACTTTGGTTGGAGCTACGGCTGGAACACGGCCGGCACGCTCGGCTTTCTCGTCGCCACGCTGCTGGTGGCGACGATGTACACCACTTTCATCTTCAGCTTCACCGAACTATCGACCGCCATCCCGCACGCGGGCGGCCCCTTCGCGTATGCACGGCGCGCCTTCGGGCCGCACGGCGGTTTCGTCGCGGGCTTCGCGACGCTGATCGAATTCGTCTTCGCGCCGCCGGCCATCGCGCTGGCCATCGGCGCCTACCTCAACGTGCAGTTCCCCGGCATCAACCCGAAGTGGTTCGCGCTGGGCGCGTACGTGATCTTCATCGGCCTCAACTGGATCGGCGTGGGCATCGCGGCGGCGTTCGAGCTGTTCGTCACGGTGCTGGCCATCGTCGAGCTGCTGGTGTTCATGGGGGTCGTCTCGCCGGGCTGGACGCTGGCCAACTTCACCGCCAACGGCTGGGCCGGCGGCAGCGTGCTGAACGGCGCGGCCATCTCGGGCATCTTCGCGTCGATCCCGTTCGCCATCTGGTTCTTCCTGGCCATCGAAGGCGCGGCCATGGCGGCCGAGGAAGCGCGCGACCCGCACCGCACCATTCCCGTCGCCTACACCACGGGCATCGTCACGCTGGTGGTGCTGGCCTTCGGCGTGATGATCTTCGCGGGCGGCGTGGGCGACTGGCGCAAACTCGCCAACATCAACGACCCGCTGCCGCAGGCCATGAAGGCGGTGGTGGGCGACAACAGCGGCTGGCTGCACATGCTGGTGTGGATCGGGCTCTTCGGGCTGATCGCTTCGTTCCACGGAATCATCATGGGCTACTCGCGCCAGATCTTCGCGCTGGCGCGCGCGGGCTACCTGCCGCGCTACTTCGCCGGCCTGAGCCCGCGCTTCGACACGCCGCACCGCGCGCTGCTGGCCGGCGGCGTGATCGGCGTCATTGCCATCTTCAGCGACGAGTGGGTGCAGTTCGGCGGGCAGACGCTCACCGCCAACATCGTGACCATGGCGGTGCTCGGCGCCATCGTGATGTACATGATCTCGATGGCCGCGCTGTTCAAGCTGCGCCGCAGCGAGCCCGGCCTGCGGCGCACCTACCGCGCGCCGTTCTACCCCGTGTTCCCGGCCATCGCGCTCGGGCTCGGCGCGGTGTGCCTGGGCGCGATGGTGTGGTTCAACGGCATGCTCACGCTGCTGTTCGTCGTGCTGATGGCCGCGGCCTACGGCTACTTCCTGCTGACCTCGGCGCAGCGCGATGCGGCGGCGCCCGACGAAATGCTTTCCTCGACCAACAACGCCTGACGACCTCCGACCCAAGACCCATGCGCTACAGCACCACCATCGCCGGCCAGGTCTTCCGCTTCGACGACCTGAAACAGGTCATGGCCTTCGCCAGCCCCGCGCGCTCGGGCGACTACCTCGCGGGCATCGGCGCGGCCACGGCGCAGCAGCGCATGGCCGCGCGCCACGTGCTGGCCGACACGCCGCTGAAGCAGTTCCTGAACGAAGCGCTGATTCCGTACGAGAGCGACAACATCACGCGCCTCATCATCGACGGCCATGACGCGGGCGCCTTCGCGCCGGTGTCGCACCTCACCGTGGGCGACTTCCGCAACTGGCTGCTGTCCGACGCGGCCAATACCGGCACGCTCACCGCACTGGCGCCGGGCCTCACGCCCGAAATGGTGGCGGCCGTGTCCAAGCTCATGCGCAACCAGGACCTGGTGTCGGTCGCCAGGAAGTGCTGCGTGGTCACGCGCTTTCGCGACACCATCGGCCTGCCCGGCCACCTGGCGGTGCGCCTGCAACCCAACCACCCGACCGACGACCTGCGCGGCGTGGCGGCCTCCACGCTCGACGGCCTGCTCTACGGCGCGGGCGACGCGGTGATCGGGCTCAACCCCGCATCCGACAGCATGCCGGTGCTCGGCGATCTGCTGCGCATGCTCGACGAGGTGATCCAGCGCTTCGAGATCCCCACGCAGAGCTGCGTGCTCACCCATGTGACCAACACCCTCAAGCTCGCGGAGGCCGGCGCGCCGGTCGACCTGGTGTTCCAGTCGATCGCCGGCACCGAGAAGGCCAACCTCTCCTTCGGCGTGACGCCCGAACTGCTCGACGAGGCGCATGCGGCGGCGCTGTCGCTCCAGCGCGGCACCGTGGGCGACAACGTCATGTACTTCGAGACCGGCCAGGGCAGCGCGCTGTCGGCCAACGCCAACTTCGGCGTCGACCAGCAGACCTGCGAGGTGCGCGCCTATGCGCTGGCGCGGCGCTACAAGCCGCTGCTCATCAACACCGTCGTCGGCTTCATCGGGCCGGAGTACCTGTACGACGGCAAGCAGATCATCCGCGCCGGCCTCGAGGACCATTTCAGCGGCAAGCTGCTGGGCCTGCCCATCGGCTGCGACATCTGCTACACCAACCACGCCGAGGCCGACCAGGACGACATGGACACGCTGCTCGTGCTGCTGGGCACGGCGGGCATCAACTTCATCATGGGCATCCCGGGTGCGGACGACGTGATGCTCAACTACCAGAGCACCTCTTTCCACGACGCGCTGTTCATGCGCCAGACGCTGGGCCTGAAGCGCGCACCCGAGTTCGAGGCCTGGCTGCAGCGCATGCAGATCACCGATACCGCCGGCCGGCTCGCGCCGCCCTCCTCCAACCGGCTGCTGGCCGACATGAGCGGCCTCGCCGCATTGGCACGATGAGCGACTCGCCTGTCACCCCCAACCCGTGGGCGCAATGGCGCTCCGCCACGCCCGCGCGGCTGGCCCTGGGCCGTGCCGGCGCCGGCATGCCGACCGACGAGACGCTGCGCTTCGGCTGGGCGCATGCGATGGCGCGCGATGCCATTCACGCCGCGCTCGACGTCGACGCGCTCGACAGCCAGCTGCGCAGCCAGCACTGGGAAGTGGCCCGCGCGCGCAGCCGCGCGGCGGACCGCACCGCCTACCTGCGCCGCCCCGACCTGGGCCGCCAGCTCGACGAGGACGACGCCACGCGCCTGCGCGGCGAGCGGCGCTACGGCTGCGATGTCTGCATCGTGATCGGCGACGGCCTTTCCTCGCTCGCGGTCGCGCGCCATGCGGTGCCGCTGCTCGCGGCGTTGCGCGCGCAGCTGCCGCCGCACACGCGCTTCTCGCCCGTGGTGATCGCCACGCAGGCGCGCGTCGCGCTGGCCGATGAAGTGGGCGAGCTGTTCGGCGCGGCGCTCTCGGTCATGCTGATCGGCGAAAGGCCGGGCCTGAGTTCGCCCGACAGCCTCGGCATCTACCTGACCCATTCGCCCCGGCGCGGCCGGCACGACGCCGAGCGCAACTGCATCTCGAACGTGCGGCCGGAGGGCCTGGCCTACGAGCCGGCCGCGTTCAGGCTCGCATGGCTGATGCGCGAGTCGTTGCGGCGCGGGCTGACGGGCGTCGAGCTGAAGGACGAGAGCGATCTCGTTGCGCTCAGGTAGGCCAGCGCGCCCCGCCCGTTCACTTCTGCTGCTGCGCGCTCGTCGTGGCGGTAGCCACGGGCTTGATCGAATCGCGCACCTTGGCCACCTGGGCCGCCGTGACGGCGTCGCCCTGGTTGCCCCAGCTCGACCGCGCGAAGCTCAGCACGCTGGCCACGTCGGCGTCGCTCAGGCGCCAGCCGAAATCGGGCATGGCGATGGGCGACGGCGCCTGGGCGGTGCTGGGCATGGCCGAGCCTGCGAGCACGAGGCGGATCAGCGAAGTCGGGTCCTTGGCGTTCACCACGCTGTTGCCGGCCAGCGCCGGGAAGGTCTTGTCCGCGCCGGTGCCGTCGGAGCGATGGCAGGCATTGCAGTTGTTGAGATAGACCATCGCGCCGCTGTTGCCCTCGACCGTGCCGTTGCGCAGCGCAAGCGCGGTCGGGTGCTGGGGAGCCGCCGCCACCAGGGACGCGGGCGACGGCGCATTCTGCGCACTGCCTTCCGATCCCAGCGACTGCAGATAGGTGGCCACCGCCTGCAGGTCTTGCGTCGACAGGTGCTGCGTGCTGTTCTGCACCACGTCGACCATGGCGCCGAACGCCGCCGTGTGGCTGGTGCGGCCGGTCTGCAGGTATTGCACGATGTCTTGCGCCGGCCATTGCGCCATGGTCGGGCGGCCGGTGTGGCGCAGCGGCTGCGCATACCAGCCGTCGATGACCGCGCCGGACAGGAACAGCTCGCCCTTGCCGTCGCTAGCCGCCTTCACGCCGCCCAGCATGCTGCGCGGTGTGTGGCAGTCGCCGCAGTGGCCCAGGCCCTGCACCAGGTAGGCGCCGCGGTTCCATTCGGCGCTGCGCGCGGTGTCGGGCTGGTAGACGCCCTTGTCGAGGTAGATCCAGTTCCACGCGACCATGAGCCCGCGCATGCTGAAGGGCCACGGCAGGTCGGTGGCCGGCGGCTTCTGCGCCACGGGCTGCACGCCGTTGCGGAAGAAGGTGAAGAGCGCGTGCATGTCCTCGTCGTTCACGCGTGCGAACGACGGGTACGGCATGGCCGGGTACAGGTGATGTCCGTCCTTGGCGACGCCTTCGCGCAGCGCGCGGGCGAACTCGGCCTCGGTGTAGGCACCGATGCCGGCCCCGGGGTCGGGCGTGATGTTGGTCGAGACGATGGTGCCGAACGGCGTCTTCATCGGCAGGCCGCCGCCGAAGGCCGGCTTGCCGGGCGCGGTGTGGCAGCTCACGCAATCGCCGGCGCGCGCGAGGTAGCGGCCGCGCTCCAGCACGGGGTCGGACGATGCGGGCGCGGCAGCTGCCGGTGCGGCCACGCCGGCCACCGGCGGCGCCTCCGCCTTCTGCGCCACGGCCCAGGCCCCGGCGCACAACAGGGCCACGGCCGCCACCACGCCGACAGATACTCGGCGCGCGTTCATGCCAGCGCTCCCGGGTTCTTCAGGTACTGCTCGCGGATCGCCTTGGCAGCCCAGTAGGCCAGCGCCCCCACCATGCCGGTCGGGTTGTAGCCGAAGTTCTGCGGAAAGGCGCTGGCGCCCATCACGAACACATTGGGCACGTCCCACACCTGCAGGAAGCGGTTGACCGCGCTGGTCGTCGGGTCGGTGCCCATCGGCGCGCCGCCGGTGTTGTGGGTCGACTGGTAGTAGCGCACGTCGTAGTGCGCGCCTGCCTTCTGGAAGTTCAGCTTCATCTGCTTCGGCCCCATGGCCTTGGCGATCTGCTCGACCTTGGTGCCGATGAACTGCGTCATCGCGAGGTCGTTGGCCTTCCAGTCGAAGGTCATGCGCAAGAGCGGCTGGCCGTGCACGTCCTTGTAGGTCGGGTCGAGGTCGAGGTAGTTGTCGCGGTAGGCCATCACGGAGCCCTGGCTGCCCACGCTGGCCTGGTAGAGGTAGTTTTCCTTGGCTGCCTTCTTCCAGCCCGCGCCCCAGCTGGGCGCGCCGGGCGGCAGGCTCAGCTGCTGGATCGGCCGGCCGCCGGTGTTGATGCAGTTGATGCTCGCGCCCCCCACGAAGCCGAGCGGGCCGTGGTCGAAGTTGTCGCCGTCGAAGTCGTCGATCACGCTGCCGCTGGCACCCGCGCCGACAAAGGGGTTCATCGGCTGGTCCTTGTCGAAGAACAGGCTCGCGCCGCCGTTGAGCTGGTAGGCGTAGTTGCGCCCCACCACGCCCTCGCCGGTGGCGGGGTCGTACTTCTTGCCGATGTTCGACAGCAGCAGCAGGCGCACGTTGTGGAACTGGTAGGCGCACAGCACGACCAGGTCGGCCGGCTGCTCGACCTCGTTGCCCTGCGCGTCGACGTAGGTCACGCCGGTGGCGCGCTTGCCGTCGGGAGACATGTTCACGCGCAGCACGTGCGAGCGGGTGCGCAGCTCGAAGTTGGGGCGCTTCATCAGCACCGGCAGCAGCGTGGTCTGCGGCGATGCCTTCGAATACATGTAGCAGCCGTAGCGCTCGCAGAAGCCGCAGAAGTTGCACGGCCCGAGCTGCGCGCCGTGCGGGTTGGTGTAGGCACGCGAGGCATTGGCGGCCGCTTGCGGAAAGGGGTGGTAGCCGAGCTCGCGCGCGGCTTTCTCGAACAGCCTGGCGCTGTTGACGGAGGCCAGCGGCGACAGCGGGAATTCGTTGGCGCGCGCGCCTTCGAAGGGGTTGCCGCCGGGCTGGATCTTGCCGCCGATGTTGCCGGCCTTGCCGGAGGTGCCGCAGATCTTCTCGAACTGGTCGAAGTGCGGTTCCAGTTCTTCATAGCTCACGCCGAAGTCCTGGATGGTCATGCCCTCGGGAATGAATTTCTTGCCGTAGCGCTCTTCGTAATTGCTGCGGATGCGCAGGTCGCTGGGCAGCGGCCGCCAGTGGTGGCCGTTCCAGTGCACGCCCGCGCCGCCCACGCCGTCGCCGGGCAGGAAGGACGCGAGCTGCCGGTACGGCACCGCCACGTCGGCCGGCGTGTGGCGGATGGTCACGGTCTCGCGCGAGAGGTTCTGGAACAGCTTGCCGCGGATGCCGTAGCTCAGCTCGTCGGTGATGCGCGGGTAGGCGAAGTCGGGCTGCGTGTCGCGGTTCTCGCCGCGCTCCAGCGCCAGCACCTTCAGGCCGGCTGCGGTGAGCTCCATGCCCATGATTGCGCCGGTCCAGCCGAAGCCGACCAGCACCGCGTCCACACTGGGCTTTTTGATGTTTGCCATGGTGTGCCGCTCCCTCAGCCCTGCGGGCCGGCGATGCTCACCGGCGGCAGGTTGTACTTGACGCCGGGCCGGTCGACCCAGTCGGCGTAGTCGGCGCGCGCGCCGGGGAAGCCGATCATCTTCCAGGCGGCGGCGTTCTTGTTGCCGCCGTGGATCGGGTCGCTGAAGTAGCCCTCCTTGGTGTTCTGCAGCAGGAAGCCGAAGAAGTCGGTCGCGCCCACGCCGTCGAGCGCGACGGTGCCGCCCTCCAGGCCCTTGAGCACCTCGTCCTGCTGCGCGGCGTCGAGCTGCGCGAAGGCCTTGCCGGAAAACTGCTTGCGGCTGTAGGCGTCCGTGGCCGCGATGCCCGCGCGGTAGACCTCGCGCGGCGGCATCTTCTTCTGGTAGCCGAAGAGCGGCGACACATCGACGAACGGGCCCTGCATGTACCAGGTGGCGGCATGGCCGAAGGCGCCTTCCATCTGGCGGTCGATGAACTCGGGCACGCCGGCCTCGATGGCGCCGGGGCCGGTGTCGTCGGAAGGAATCAGCCTGGCCACCGCCGCCTGCACGAAGGCCCATTCGGCGGCGTTGAAGTAGACCGGGGTGTAGGGAGCGCCGGGCGTGGCCGCTGCTGCGGGGCCGGGTGCCGGGGCCGATGGTGCGGGCTGTGCCAGTGTCACGCCGGTGATGCCGCCGGCACTGAAGGCCGTTGCGGCCGGCACGATGGCAATGGACCGGCGCAGGAAGCCACGCCGGTCGGGATACGACTCGTCTTTCATCGCGTTATGTGCGGCACTCGCCGCGTGTTGTTGTGCGAACCTTCATCATGGCGGCGGCTGGCGCCCCGCCATGTAGGAAAGCTGCTTGCCTATGATGGAACAGGCGCGGCGCCTTTCAGAGCGCTTTCAAGAAGGCACTGCCAACCGACGACCACAACGGAGACGACATGACCACGACCAACCGCTACCCGCTCGCCGAACTCAAAGACCTGCCGCAGGACATCCGCGCCGCCATCCTCGCGGTGCAGGAAAAAGCCGGCTTCGTGCCCAACGTGTTTCTTGCCCTTGCGCGCCGTCCGGCCGAGTGGCGCGCCTTCTTCGCGTACCACGACGCGCTGATGCTCAAGGAAGAAGGCTCGCTCACCAAGGGCGACCGCGAGATGATCGTCACCGCCACCAGCGCGGCCAACCAATGCCTCTACTGCGTGGTGGCGCACGGCGCGCTGCTGCGCATCTACGAGAAGAAGCCGCTGGTGGCCGACCAGGTGGCGGTGAACTACCGCAAGGCCGACATCACGCCGCGCCAGCGTGCGATGCTCGACTTTGCGATGAAGGTCTGCGACCGCTCGCACGAGATCGACGACAGCGACTTCCCGCCGCTGCATGCCCACGGCTTCGACGACGAGGACATCTGGGACATCGCGGCCATCACCGCCTTCTTCGGGCTGAGCAACCGCATGGCCAGCTTCAGCGGCATGCAGCCGAACAACGAGTTCTTCCTCATGGGGCGCGTGCCCCGCGAGAAGAGGTAGGAGCTGTGTGCGGGGTGTCTTCGGGGTGCGTGCACAGGGCGTCGGGTACTCCCCTCCGCGAATGTCCCCCGGGCTTCGCCCTCCTCCTTTATTTCGCTGCGGGGAGCACCCGACGCCCTGCGCACGATGACAGCGGCCATGGGGTTTGGGGGTTCAGCAGTTGCCCCTCAAAGAACCCCGCGAAATAGCCGGTTCATGCGGCACGAAGTCCCGGCGACCACCAACAGATGCAGCTTGTGCAGCGACACTGAACGATCACGCTGGCGGGGTGCCTTGCGCAGCGAAATAAAGGAGGAGCCCGAAGGGCGGGGGACATTCGCGGAGCAAGGCACCCCGTCGGCGTGAGCGCGCCCTGACACTGCCCAAGCAGCGCTCACCCCTTCGCGCGGCACGAAGCCAGCGCATCCAGCGCGGGCTTGTAGGTCGGCGTGGTCACGTCCATCACGCCGAGCACCGTGTGATAGAGGTTGTCGTGCGTAAGCGGCGCGTCGAGCCCCGCTTCCATGCACGAACGCGAGAGCTTGCGCCGCTGGTCCATGCCCTCGCTGAACCAGGTGATCATGGGCACGTGCTTCTGCGCGTCGGGCGCGAAGCTGTACGGCACGCCGTGCAGGAACAGGCCGTACTCGCCGAGCGACTCGCCGTGGTCGCTCACGTACAGCAGCGCCGGGTCGTACTGCTTCGACTGGGTCTTGAGCCAGTCGATGGTCTGGCCGAGGAAGCGGTCGGTCTGCAGGATCGAGTTGTCGTAGACGTTCATCAGCTCGGCGTGGCCGCACTCGGCCAGCGCGTTGGTCTTGCACTCGGGCAGGAAATGCTTCACGTCGGGCGCGGAGCGCTTGTAGTAGGCCGGGCCGTGGCTGCCCATCTGGTGCATGACCAGCACGATGCCCTTGGCGCGGCGCTCGGCCGGCAGCGCGGCGATGCGTTCGTCCAGGCCCTTGAGCATCACGTCGTCGAGGCACTCGTCGCCGTCGCACAGCGCCTTCTTGGTGGCCGCGTCGAGCCCGGCGAAGGCGGATGCATTGGGAATGCGCTCGCAGACGCCCTTGCAGCCGGCCTGGTTGTCGAGCCAGAAAACGGCGAGGCCGGCGGCCTGCAGGACGTCGACCAGGGTCTCGTAGTCGTCCTTGCGCGATTCGTAGCCTTCCTTGCCCAGCGGCGAGAACATGCAGGGCACGGAGGCCAGCGTATTGGTGCCGCAGGAGCGCACCTCGCGGTAGCTCAGAACGCCACGCTTCGCCAGCTCGGGGTTGGTGTCGCGGGCATAGCCGTTGAGCGAGAAGTGATCGGCCCGCGCCGTCTCGCCCACCACCACCACGAACAGCGGCGGCTTCGTCTGGCCGGCATAGCTGGCGCCCAGCGCCGTGCCGGCAGTGATCGGGATGAGCTTGCCAGTGCGCTTGAACAGCGGCTTGATGAACAGGGAGCCGGCCGAATAGAGGCTCGCGATCGGGTTCATCATGTAGCGCAGGTGCACGTTGTTGCGCATCAGCGGCGCCAGCTCGCGGTTCATGGACACCACCGCGCCCAGCGCCACGACCACCGACAGCAGCAGCAGCGCGACATTGCGCCAGAGCTTCGACAGAAAGCGCATGGGCAGGATGCGCACGCGCCAGAGCACGAAGGCCGCGGGCAACGCCACCACCAGCACGTTGAAGGCCATGCGCCAGCTCAGCAGGTCGCGCGCTTCGTTGGGGTCGGTCTGCATCGCATTGGCGACCATGGTCGGGTCCATGACCACGCGGTAGGCGAGCATGTAGTGCTGCACCACCGCGGCCAGCACGACCACCAAGAACCACAGCGGCTTCATCCAGCGCGACCAGGCGGTGAACGACAGGATCGCCACCGAGCCGCAGAAGGTGAGCAGGCTCATGACCAGGATGGTCGGCATGTAGGTGCTGGGGGCACCGCCGATGCGGGCCAGCTCGTTCCAGAGCGGCCAATTGGTGGTCAGGACGAGATAGAGGCTCAGCCACACGACGACCATGGCCGCGGAGCGGGGCCTGCGCAACCACAGGTCGAAGCGCGTCCAGGGCGCCGCCGACGATGCGGTCACGAGTGAATCAGGTTCGGGGAAGCTACCTTGTGGTTCAGGTGCCGGGTCAATACGCAAGACAGACATCCAACTAATGTAGGAACGGGGGCTGAAGATAGCCTGAATCCCCCATTCATGCCATGTTCAGGCGCGCCTTGTACGCGATCGCAGCCGGACCCCCGGGGCCCGCGCCGACGCCGGCGAGGTACGGGTCCGTGACATCAGGCGGATGCCCCGCTCCGCCAGGATCGACACCAGCGCGCCGAGCATCGCCGCGGCCACCACGTCGGACGGGAAATGCAGCCCCAGGTACAGGCGGCTCCAGGCGACCGTGGCGGCCACGGCCAGCGCGGCCAGCATCGGAGAACGCCAAGGAAGGCACCAGAGCGAGAACGCCGCGGTGAAGGCGCCGGCGGCATGGAGGCTCGGAAAACCGGGGCGAATGCCCTGCGGCACCCACTGGATGCCCAGGCCGTAATAGGCCGGCCGGGGCATCGGAAACGCCCAGCGGATGGCCTGCACGATCAGCCACGCGGCCAGCACGCCGACCATTGCCGTGAAGAAGGCATGGCGCCAGCGCCGGTCGAACAGCGCGCCGATGGCCAGCGCCAGCGCCAGCAGCGCCGGCAGGATGTCGGAGGCGAAGCTCGCGAACTGCAGGCTCCATGCAGGCGCCGAAGGGCCCGCATTGACCAGCTCGAAAAGGGCGGCGTCAATATCCTGCATGGGCGGGTTCTGCCGGCTTGAGCGGTTGCGGGTTGAAGCGCGAGAACACCAATTCGATGGCAAAACCCACCGTCCAGCAGATCCAGGCGGTCCAGAGTGTGTGGCTCATGTAGTGGGCGCCGCGCACCTGCTGCGCCAAGCCCAGCACCAACCCGGCCACCAGCGCCACCGACAGCCAGATGGCCGCCGCGCGGGCCGACGCCCGGCGCAGCACGAAGTAGCCGCCCGCATAGGCGAACGCCGCAGAGGCGTGGCCGGCCGGGAAGCACCCGCCCGGACCGCCGTCGAGCACGCCCCAGGACCAATGCGACACGTAGCGCGCCACGCCGCCGAACTCCTTCAGGTCCCAGGGGCAACTGGTATTGCTGGAATGCTTGATGAGGCTGACGGCGATCACCGCGGCCAGGGTTGTCAGCGCCAGTTGCACCCGGTCGCCGGTGCCCAGGCGCCGAAGCACGCCTACCGGCCAGCGGATCGCGATGAAGAGCGCCGTGACGAGCGCCCAGCTCAGGTCGCGGGCGCCTTCATGCATGACGTGGACCAGAAAAGAGTTCGTCCGCCATGTGAAACCGAACGGGGAACCGGCCAGCCGCGCCAGCGGAAGATCCCAACCGGTTGCGTCCCACGCCAGCAAGGCGGCAAGCGCAACGAGGGTCAGCACCCCCAGGCGAAAATTCGAAGCACGAGTCATGAACGAAGGCAGGGCCTGAAAACAGCCGCGAGCCTACGTTTGCGGAATGAACCCAGCCTGAAGACACATGAACGAAACCTGACTTCGGATGTGTCCGCATTTCGGCGGAGCTAGACTTCTTTTTTTGTTGAAAGGACATGGCGTGCGCATATTGCTGGTCGAAGATGACACTGCGCTGGCAGATGCCGTCTGCAGCTACCTGCTGGCCAAGGCCTTCGTGGTCGACGTGGCACCCGGCCTCGCCGAGGCGCGCGGCGCGCTGCTCTCGGTCCAGTACGCGGCGGTGCTGCTCGACCTCCACCTGGGCGACGGCGACGGGCTGTCGCTGCTTCCCCAGATACGCGCCCTGCCCGAACGCCCCATCGTCATCGTCCTGACCGCGCGCGACCAGGTCACCGATCGCATCCGCGGGCTCGACGCCGGTGCCGACGACTACCTCATCAAGCCCTACGACCCCGCCGAGCTGCTGGCCCGCCTGCGCGCGGTCGAGCGGCGGCGCAGCGCCAACAGCTCGCCGGTCCTGAAGCTGGGCACGCTGGAAATCGACCTGGCGCACGACATGGTCCGCAAGAACGGCGCCCCCATCACGCTGACCCAGAAGGAATGGGCGCTGCTGCGCGTGATGGCGACCCGGCCGGAGCGCATCCACACGCGCGAGAACCTGGCCGACGCGCTCTACGGCTTCGGCGACGAGGCCGACAGCAACACGCTCGAAGTCTTCATCAGCCGCCTGCGGCGCAAGCTCGGGCGCAGCCACATCCAGACGCTGCGCGGCCTCGGCTACCGCCTGTCGTTCTCCACGGACGACGACGAATGAGATTCGGCGCAAAGCCCGGCGCAGGCCGCGACTCCCTGGCCGGGCGGCTCACCCGCACGCTGATCGTCTGGGTCGGCGGCGTGTGGCTGATGTGCGTGCTGGCGGTGGTCTGGTACGTCGACCGGGAGATCAACCACAACTTCGACAACGAACTGGTCGAGGTGTCGCACCGCATGTTCGACATGGCGGTGCAGGAACTCGACAAGCTGCAGCACACCGGCGGCGCCGCCCCCACGGAGCCGCTGATCGCGCCCAAGCAGCTGTTCTCCGAGGACGCGGTGATGTACCAGGTGGTGGACGTGCACGAGCACGTGCTGCTGCGCTCGGCCGAGGCGCCCGTCGGCGCCTTCGACGTTCCGCTGGCCGCCGGCTTCGCCAACAACCAGAGCTGGCGCATCTACACGGTGCGCCACCCCACGCTGGGGCTGTACTTCCAGGTGGCCGACCCGCTCGACGAGCGGCGCCGCGCGCTCAACCGCACCCTGTTCGGCCTGATCATTCCGCTGGGCGCAGTGCTGCCGCTGCTCGCGCTGGTGCTGCGCAACGTGGCGCGCACCGAGCTGCGCGCGCTGCAGCAACTGGCCGGAGAAATCGCGAAACGCAACGGCGCCGACCTGCGCCCCATCACCTTGCCGGGCCTGCCGCAGGAGCTGCGCTCGGTCGGCGATCACGTCAACCGGCTGCTGGAGCGGCTTTCGCAGTCGCTCGACGTGGAGCGCGCGCTCGCGGCCAATGCCGCGCACGAGCTGCGCACGCCGCTGGCCGCCGCGCGGCTGCGCCTGCAGACCGCGCTGGAGCACGACCTGCGCCGCAACGACGTGCAGGCCGCGCTCGACGCGCTGCAGATGCTCAGCCACCGCGCCGAGAAGCTGCTGCAGCTGTCGCGCGCGGAATCCGGCGCTTCGCTGGCGCGTGCGCGGGTCGACCTGGTGCAACTGGTCGGCACCGTGGCGCAGGAGCTCTGGCAAGACCCGCACATCAACGAACGCCTGACGCTCAAGGTGCCCGACAGCGCCGCGCCGGTGGCGCTGGGCGACGTCGACGCGCTGGCCATCGCATTGCGCAACCTGGTGGAAAACGCCCTGCGCTACGGCGGCGAGCGCGTGGTGGTCGAGGTGACGGCCCCCTGCACGCTGGTGGTCCGCGACTTCGGCGCCGGCGTCGGCGCGGAGCAACTGAGCACGCTGCGGCAGCGCCATGTGCGGCACGCCTCCGACCGCGCGGGCTACGGGCTGGGCTTGTCGATCGTCGGGACCATCGTCGAGAAGCACGACGCGCGGCTCGAACTCGAATCGCCGCCGCCCGGCGCGGCGCACGGCTTCGAGGCGCGCATCGTGCTGCAGCCGGCCTGAGCTACGGCGCCCGGCCGGCTACTCGCTCACCAGCGTGCGCAGCCAGTCGGGCAGCGCCAGCGCCTTCTGCTTCGGAAAGTCGACCCAGATGGTGGTCGCGCCGCCGGCCGCGCAGATCACGTCGGGCGCTTCCTCGCGTGCCATGGTGCCCCAGCTCTCGAAGGTGGTGCGGCCCGGGTCGCTCACGTACATCTTGAGCAGCACCTTGCCGGGGTATTCGATCTGCCGGTAGAAGTTGCAGAAGGCGTTGACGATCACCATGCCCTCGCCGCTCGGCTCGGGCTCGAAGCCGATGGAATGCATCCAGTCGATGCGCGCGGTCTCGAGGTAGCGGAAGTAGGTGCCGTTGTTCAGGTGGCCCATGGCGTCCATGTCTCCCCAGCGGATGGGGATCAGGGTTTCGTACACGAGCTTCTTCTTTTCGGGGATTTCGATTCTCATCGGTGCGCCTTGATGGATGCGAGGATGCCCAGCACGAACAGCAATGCCGCGGTCCACTCGGTGGCCTGCGGCCAGCGGCCGTCCCAGACGAAGGAATAGAGCAGCGCGAACAGCGTCTCGCTCACGATCAGCTGGCCGCACAGGCTCGCGGAGAGCCGCTGGCTCGCGATGTTCCAGAGAACGGTGGCCAGCCACGACGAGCCGAAGCCGCTGACCAGCGCGAGCCAGACGAAGAGCATGCCGTCGGGCCGCGCCCGCAGCGTGGCCACATCGCTGCCCGCGGCCAGCCACAGCGCCAACGCACCCAACCCGGTCGCCACGCCGAGCCAATTCGCCCAGTCGGTCGCATTGAGTTCGGTGTGGCGCTGCAGCCAGGCTGCATTGAGCAGGCCGTAGACCGTCCAGCTCACCATCGCGCACAGCGCCAGCGCGATGCCCAGGCCGAAGCGCGCGCCGCTTGCAGCGCCCGCGCCATGCTGCGCCGACCATGCGCCCCAGATCATCAGCGCGATGCCCGCGCCGGTGAGCGCCAGCCCCGGCAGCAGCGCGGTCAGGCGAAGGCCCGCCGGCCTGCCCAGCAGCATCATCCAGACCGGGATCGTGCCGATGATGAGGCTCGGCACCTCGGTGCCCGCAGCCTCGATGCCGAAGGCCAGCAGCAGGTAGTAGCCGCTGAAGCCCAGCACGCTGAGCGCGAGAGCCGCCAGCGCCTGCCGGCCGGTGGGCCAGCGCACGGCCGCCGGCCGCGCGAACACGGCGAGCCCCGAGACGGCACCGAACACCAGGAAGCGCGCGGCGGTGATGTCGACCATGCCGAAGTGCCCCACCATGCGCGGCGCCACGAACACCAGCCCCCAGAGCGCCCCCGCGCCCAGCCCGGCCGCAATGCCGACCAAGGCCCTCGGACTCAGAGCGCGAACCCGTCGTCGGCCGCGATGACGGCGCCGTTCACGAAATGGCTCTGGCCGCTGGCCAGCAGCACGATCAGGCCGTCCAGGTCTTCGGGCTTGCCCACGCGCTTGCGCGGCAGCATGTTGACCAGCTTGGCGCCGCCTTCGGTGGTCCAGTGCTCCTCGTTGAGCTCGGTGGTGATGTAGCCGGGGCACAGCGCGTTCACGTTGATGCCGAAGCGGCCCCACTCCAGCGCCATGGCCTTGGTCATCTGCACCACGGCGGCCTTGCTCATGCAGTAGGTGCCGATCTGCGGCATGACCTTCAGCGCCGCCGCCGACGCGATGTTGATGATGCGCCCGCCGATGTAGGTGCCCGGCGCCGTGCCCGTGGCGCGCGCCAGCATGCGCTTGCCCACTTCCTGGGCGACGAAGAACGAGCCCTTGACGTTGGTGTCGAAGATGTAGTCGTAGTCGTCGGGCGTCACGTCCTGCAGGCGCTGGGTGGTGCTCACGCCCGAGTTGTTGACCAGGATGTCGATGGCCCCGACCTCGGTCTCGGCGCGCGCGACGGCGGCCTTGATGCTGCCGATGTCGGTCACGTCGAGCTCGACCACGTGGGCGTCGCCGCCCTCGCCTTCGATGCGCGCGCGCAGTTCCTTGAGCTTCTCGATGCGGCGGCTTGCGAGAACCACCGCGGCACCCGCGCGCGCCAGCGTTTTTGCGAACTGGGCGCCAAGCCCGCTGGAGGCGCCGGTGACGAAGGCAACGCGGCCCGAGAGATCGATGCTGTAAGCCATGAACTGATTCCTGTGGAGTCGCGCAGGCGACGCGAGGGAAAGCCGTGCCCGCAAGTGACGCGGGCCGCCCGCGGACGCCGCATAAAATGCCCCGCAACCCGGGATGCCCCGCGCCTCGAAAAATCATTATCGACCCAACCCACATGACCCACGACGAAATCCTCGCCCAGTTCGGCCCTCGCGAAGCCATGGAATACGACGTGGTCGTGGTCGGTGGCGGCCCGGCCGGCCTCTCGACCGCGATCCGGCTCAAGCAGCTCGCCGCGCAGCAGGAGAAAGAGATCTCGGTCGTAGTGCTCGAGAAGGGCTCGGAGCCCGGCGCGCACATCCTGTCGGGCGCCATCATGGACCCGCGCGCGCTCAACGAGCTGCTGCCCGACTGGAAGGAACTGGGCGCCCCGCTGAACCAGCCCGTCACCGACGACGCGATGGTGTTCCTGGGCGAAAAGGGCAGCCTGCGCACGCCCAACGCGTTCCTGCCGGCGTGCTTCCAGAACCACGGCAACTACATCATCAGCCTGGGTGCGTTCACCAAGTGGCTGGCGCAGCAGGCCGAGAACCTGGGCGTGGAAATCTTCCCCGGCTTCCCTGCGGCCGAGGTGCTCTACAACGAAGACGGCTCGGTGCGCGGCGTGGCCACCGGCAACATGGGCGTCGGCAAGGACGGCGAGCCCACCGAGAACTTCCAGCTCGGCATGGAGCTGCTGGGCAAATACACCGTGTTCGCCGAAGGCGCGCGCGGCCACCTGGGCCGCCAGCTCATCGCCAAGTACAAGCTCGACGCCGGCAAGGACCCGCAGACCTACGGCCTGGGCGTGAAGGAAGTCTGGGAGATCGACCCCAAGCGCCACCAGCCCGGCTTCGTGCTGCACACCGCCGGCTGGCCCATGAAGAGCGACACCTATGGCGGCGCCTTCCTCTATCACATGGAGGACAACAAGGTCACCATGGGCTTCATCACCGGCCTGGACTACAGCAACCCCTACCTGAGCCCGTTCGAGGAAATGCAGCGCTGGAAGCTGCACCCCAACATCCGCTGGTACCTGGAAGGCGACGAGGCCAAGGGCATCAAGCCCGCCAAGCGCATCGGCTACGGCGCGCGCGCCATCACGGCCGGCGGCCTGATGTCGCTGCCCAAGACCGTGTTCCCCGGCGGCGCGCTGGTCGGCTGCGAGGCCGGCTACCTCAACGTGAGCCGCATCAAGGGCAGCCACGCCGCCATCAAGACCGGCATGCTCTGCGCCGAAGCCGCCTTCGAGGCGGTGCAGGCCGGCCGCCAGCACGACGAACTCACCGCCTACCCCGAAGCCTTCGAGAAGAGCTGGCTGCACGCGGAGCTGAAGAAGGCGCGCAACTTCAAGGCATGGTTCAAGAAGGGCCTGGGCGTGGCGACGCTCATGAACGGCATCGAACAATGGCTGCTGAAGGGCAACATTCCGTGGACGCTGCGCCGCAACAAGGCCGACCACCTGTACCTGAAGCCCGCCTCGGAGTGCAAGCCCATCGTCTATCCCAAGCCCGACGGCAAGCTCACCTTCGACCGGCTCTCCAGCGTGTTCATCAGCAACACCAACCATGAAGAGCAGCAGCCGGCCCACCTGACGTTGAAAGACCCGACGGTGCCGGTGAACATCAACCTCGAGAAGTTCGCCGGCCCCGAAAGCCGCTACTGCCCGGCCGGCGTGTACGAGTTCGTGGGCACCGAAGACGGCAAGCAGCGCCTGCAGATCAACGCGCAGAACTGCGTGCACTGCAAGACCTGCGACATCAAGGACCCGACGCAGAACATCGTCTGGGTCACGCCTGAAGGCGGCGGCGGGCCGAACTACGTCGGCATGTAAGGCGCCTGCGCCTTTCGAAGGAGGCCCTCTTCGGAGGGCTTTTTCTTTTCCGCGGAGCCCTTTGCTTCCCTGGAAGCATCGGCATCCGATCAGTCGCGCGCGATGAACTTGCCCGCGACGAATCCGGCCAGGACGGCACCGGCGATGGCACCGGGCAGCGAGAGATTCGCGCTGGCCAGTCCAGCGAGCGCCCCCGCACATGCGCCCAGGAAGATCCAGGCCCACAAGGCGCGCCTGCGCCGGTAACGCGGCAAAGGCTTCTGCGCGAACACGCCATTCGCTACCAGCCATGCGATGGCGATGAGCCACAAAACCACGACCGTCAGCATCCGGCGTCTCCTGTCGATGAAATCCGCGAAACCGCCAACGAGCATGCCACAGCCCGCGGCCGCGCTTATTCTTGGCGCTCAAAGGAGACAAGACCCATGCAGATCGTCATCACCGGCGGCGCCGGCTTTCTGGGCGCACGCCTCGCACGCACGCTGTTGAAGCAAGGCAGCCTTTCGCTGGCCGGCGCACCGCCCCGCACCATCGAACGCATCACGCTGGTCGACCGCGCCGCCCCGCCGGCCGACCTCGCATCCGATGCGCGCATCACCGCCGTCACCGGTGACCTGAACGCGCAGCTCGCAGCCGATGCCTACGCCGGGTTCTGGCGCGAAGCCGACGCCATCTTCCACCTGGCCGCCGCCGTCAGCGGCGAATGCGAGGCCGATTTCGACCTCGGCATGCGCAGCAACTTCGCGGCCACGCATGCGCTGCTCGAAAAGGTACGCGCGCTCGGCACGAAGCCCGTGCTGGTGTTCTCCAGCTCGCTCGCCGTGTTCGGCGACTCGCCCGAGCAGCCGTTGCCCAAGGTCATCGAAGACCACACGCTGCCGACGCCCCAGACCAGCTACGGCATCCAGAAATTCATCGGTGAACAGCTGATGGCCGACTACACGCGCAAGGGTTTCGTGCGCGGGCGCAGCGTGCGGCTCATGACGGTGAGCGTGCGGCCGGGCAGGCCGAACGGCGCGGCTTCGGGTTTCTTCAGCGGCATGATCCGCGAGCCGCTGGCCGGGCTGCGCGCCGCCTGTCCGGTGCCGGACTCGACGCCTGTGGCCGTCGCGTCACCGGCGCGAACCATCGAGGGCATCGTGCGCGCCGCCGAAGCAACCGACGCCGAATGGGGCCCGCGCACCGCGCTCAACCTGCCCTCGCTCGCCACCACGGTCGGCGAAATGGCACTGGCGCTCGAGCGCGTGGCCGGCAAGGCAGCCATCGCCCTGCTCGACCGCACGCCCGACCCGGCGATCCAGCGCATCGTGAAGACCTGGCCCGGGCACTTCGAGACGGTGCGCGCGAAGGCCTTGGGGCTCTTGCCCGACGAGAGCTTCGAGGCCGTCATTCGCGAGTACGTCCGTGAAAATCCCGACGCGGTAAAGCTCCCGGTTGTTGCATAGTCCGTTGCGCCTGACGCGTTCCTGACCCAACTCCCCGGAGACAACATGAAATTCGGCCCCATTGCCGCCGCCTGCCTTTCGCTCGCCCTGAGCTCGGTCGCCTTTGCACAGACGACCATGAAGATCAGCATTTCGACTGCGCAGAACTCGCACCAGGGCGTCGCCATCGACACCTTCGCCAAGGAAGTCGAGAAGCGCACGGGAGGCCGCTACAAGGTGCAGACCTTCTACAACGGCTCGCTCGGCGGCGAGCGCGAGTCGATCGAGGCGGTGCAGCTGGGCACGCAGGAACTCGCGTTCTCCTCGACCGGCCCGGTGCCCAACTTCGTGCCCGAGACCAAGATCCTCGACGTGCCCTTCCTGTTCCGCGACAAGGCCCACGCGCGTGCCGTGCTCGACGGCCCGATCGGCCAGGAGATGCTGACCAAGTTCGACGCCAAGGGCTTCAAGGCGCTGGCGTGGGCCGAGAACGGCTTTCGCCACATGACCAACAGCAAGCGCGACGTGAAGGCCCCCGAGGACCTCAAGGGCCTGAAGATGCGCACGATGGAAAACCCGGTGCACATCGCGGCCTACAAGGGCTTCGGCATCATCACCACGCCGATGGCCTTCCCTGAGGTGTTCACCGCGCTGCAGCAAGGCACGGTCGACGGCCAGGAGAACCCGCTGCCGGTCATCATCTCGGCCAAGTTCGACCAGGTGCAAAAGCACCTGTCGCTCACGGGCCACGTCTACTCGCCCTGCATCTTCGTGATGAACAAGGCGACCTTCGACAAGCTCAGCGCGGCCGACAAGCAGGCCTTCCTCGACGCTGCCAAGGAAGGCACCAAGGCCAACCGCGCGCGCGTGGACGAAGACGACGCCAAGGGCGTGGCCGACCTGCGTGCCAAGGGCATGACGGTGATCGACAACGTCGACAAGGCCAAGTTCGTCGCCGCGCTCGCGCCGGTCAATGCCCAGTTCGAGAAAGACTTCGGCAAGGCCAATCTCGACAAGATCCGCGACTACAAGTGAAAGAAAAATTCCTGGGCATCGAGCGCTGGACCACCGGCTTCTCGATGCTGATGGCCTGCGCGATGCTGGTCGTCGCGTCGGCCCTGGGCGTGTTCCAGATCGTCACCCGTTTCGTGCTGGAGCAGCCGGCCGAATGGAGCGAGATCCTGATCCGCGTGAGCCTCATCTGGATGGTGTTCATGGGCATCCCGATGGCGTTCAGACAGGGCGCGATGGTGAGCGTGGACGTTCTCTACCGCTGGAGCCCGCCGCGCATGCGCCGCGTGCTCGACGCGGTGGTGAGCGTCGCCGCGCTGGTGCTGATGCTGATCGTGCTGTGGTGGGGCTGGGACTACGCCATGCGCGGACGCGTGCAGTCGATGGCCGGCCTCGAGAGCATCTCGATGGTGTGGTCCTACCTGGCGCTGCCCGTGGGCTCGCTGTTCTGCCTGTTCGGCATCGTCGGCAATTTTCTCGACCCAAAGCGGCTCGAACTGGAGACCGCGCAATGAGCGCCGCGCCGGGCCGCCCCAGGCAAGCGAACGGCCTCCTCGGGGGGCAGCGAGGACACGAAGTGCCGAGCGTGGGGGCTGGATCATGAGTGTGGTGATGGTTGCGACGATGGTGCTTTGCTTTGCACTGTCGGTATCGGTGGCGGTGTCCATCGGGCTGGCGTCGATCCTGGGCATCCAGGTGACGAACGCCAACATGCTGATCTCCGTGAAGGAGATGTTCAACTCGATCAACAAGTTTCCGCTGGCGGCCATTCCGTTCTTCATCCTGGCCGGCAACCTGATGGAAACCGGCGGCATCTCGCGCCGGCTGGTCGAATTTGCCAAGAGCATCGTGGGCGGCGTGCAGGGCGGCCTGCCGATGACCTGCGTGCTCACCTGCATGATCTTCGCCGCGGTGTCGGGCTCGTCGGTGGCCACCACCTTCGCGATCGGCGCCATCCTGATCCCGGCGCTCATCAAGCACGGCTACCCCACTTCCTACGCTGCGGCCCTGCAAGCCACCAGCGCGGAACTGGGCGTGATCATTCCGCCGTCGATCCCGATGATCCTGTACGGCGTGAGCGCCGAAGTGTCCATCGGCGAGCTGTTCATCGCGGGCTTCGGCCCCGGCATCCTGATCAGCCTGGCGCTCATGCTGTTCGTGTGGGTCTACTGCAAGTGGAAGGGCTGGGGCAAGACCGACGGCGAAGGCCGCATGCCCTTCGGCCGGGCCCTCTGGCAGGCCGGCTGGGCGCTGCTGATGCCGGTGATCATCCTCGGCGGCATCTACGGCGGCGTCTTCACGCCCACGGAAGCCTCGGCGGTCGCGGTGTTCTATGCGCTGGTGGTGGGCATGGTGATCTACCGCGAGATCAAGCTGAAGGACCTGTACGCCATCCTGCGCAAGTCGGTGATGTCTTCGGCGGTGATCATGTTCATCATCGCCAACGCGGGGCTGTTCGCGTTCCTCATCACCCGCGCGGGCGTGCCCGACGCCATCGGCCACTGGCTGCAGGAGGTGCTGCAGTCGCCGGCGATGTTCCTGCTGGGCGTGAACGCGGCGCTGTTCGTGATCGGCATGTTCATCGAGACCAGCGCCGCGATCATCGTGCTGGCGCCGATCCTGGCGCCGGTGGCGGTGCACTTCGGCATCGACCCGGTGCACTTCGGGCTGGTCATGGTGGTGAACCTGGCCCTGGGCATGATCACGCCGCCCTTCGGCGTGAACCTGTTCGCGGCCTGCACCGTGGCGCGAATATCGCTGGACCGCATCGTGCGGCACCTGGTGCCCTTCGTGCTGGTGATCATGGCGTGCCTGATGGTGATCACCTACGTGCCCTGGATCTCGCTGGCGCTGCGCGACCTGGTCTACGCCAGGTAGTCGCGGCGCAGGTACACGCTGGGCGGCACGCCCAGCGTGCGCCGGAACATCGCGGTGAAGGCGCTCGGGCTCTCGTAGCCGTGCGCCAGCGCCACCTCCAGGATCGACGCGCCCGCCGCCAGCCGCGGCAGGCTCAGCAGCAGCCGCGCCTGCCGGCACCACGCGCCGAAGTTCATGCCCGTCTCGCGCTGGAACAGGCGCGCGAGCGTGCGGGTGTTCATGTGCAGGCGCAGCGCCCAGTCGTCCAGCGTGGCGGGCAACGAAGGGTCGCGCACCAGCTCCTCGCACAGCACGGCCAGGCGCGCATGGCGCGGCATCGGCACGTGCAGCGAGAGCGCGGGGGCCGCCTCGATCTCGTCGAGGATCAGCTCCATCACCCGCTCGTCGCGGCCGCCCGGCGCGTAGTCCAGCGGCAGCGCCACGGCGGTGACGATCAGCTCCCTCAGCAGCGCGCCGACATGGATCACGCGGCATTCGGCGCCCAGGTCGGCGCGCGTGCCGGGCTCGACGAACACGGTGCGCATCTTCACCTCGCCGGCCATGCGGATCTGGTGTTCCATGCCGGCCGGCACCCACACCCCGCGCCCGGTCGGCACCACCCAGCTGCCGGCCGCGGCGCTCACCAGCATCACGCCAGAGATCGCATGGATCAACTGGCCGCGCCGGTGCGCATGCGGCGGTATGAAAGCGTCGCCGGCGGGGTCGGTGGCCAGCACCGCCACGGCGCGCGGGGTCGACTCGCCCTCTTCAGGCCGCAGGTTGATTGCTTTGTCCATTTCTCGACGATGCTTGTTGATTCGTAGCGAGAACATCTTCGCACGGCTTCCTACGATGCTTTTTCCTCAAGGAAACGAAAGAAGCGATCGAATGAACAAGCGCCGACTCGGGTTGCTCACCGGCACCCATGCCGTCAATGACCTCTACCAGGGCCTCGTGCCCGCACTGCTGCCGTTCATGGTGCTGGAGCGCGGCTACAGCTACACCGCCGTGGCGGGCCTGATGCTCGCGGCCACCGGGCTGTCGAGCGTGGTGCAGCCGCTGTTCGGCCTGTACGCAGACCGCCATCCGCGCGGTTGGCTGGTGCCCACCGGCTTCATGGTGGCCGCGCTTGGCGTGGTGCTGGCAGGCTTGAGCCACAGCTACCTTCTGACCTGGATCGCGATGGTGCTGTGCGGGCTGGGCATTGCGGCCTACCACCCGCCCGCCACCGTGGCGGCGCGCGCGGCCGGCGGCGCGTCGCAAAAGGCGATGAGCGTGTTCTCAGTGGGCGGGACCATCGGCGCGTCTTTCGCGCCGGTGCTGGCGGCCGCCGTGGTCAGCGGGGGCAGCCTGTCGCGCAGCTACCTGCTGGGCGTGCCGGCACTGGCGATGGGCGTCGTGTGGATGGCCGCCAATGCCGGCAGCGGCGCGGCCTCCGCCGCCACGGCGGCCGCTGCGCGCAAGGCAGGCGCCGAAGTGCTGAAGCCCCACAACGACTGGCGCGCCTTCAGCCTGCTGGTCGCGACCATCATCGGCTGGTCGATCCCTTACGTGACGGTGCTGTCGATGCTGTCGCTGCGCATCACGCGCGACCTGCACGGCACCGCCTTCCAGGGCGCCGCGGCGCTGACCTCGTTCACCGCCGCGGGCGCTGTGGGCACGCTGCTCGGCGGCTGGCTGGGCGACCGCATCGGCCGCATGGGCACGATCCGCGCCGGCTACCTGCTCGCGCTGCCGTCGCTCGCGGGCCTGGTGCTCGCGCCAGATGCCGGCTGGGCGCTGGCCTGCACCGCGCTGCTCGGCATGTGCATGTTCCTGCCCTTCGCCGCGCAGGTGACGCTGGCGCAGGACTACCTGCCGCGCAACCCGGCCACGGCCAGCGGCATCACGCTGGGGCTGGCGCTGTCGGTGGGCGGCCTGGTGTCGCCGCTGTTCGGCATGCTGTCCGATGCGCGCGGCCTCGGCGTCACGCTCACGACGGTGCTGTGCGTGCTTTGCGTCGCGACGGTGCTGGCCTTGAGGCTGCGCAACCGGTCGATGCAGGCGATGCCGGCCGAGGTGGAGCGAGCGGCGGCCTGAGCCTCGCGCGGCGCATTGGTTCACTGCCAGAATCGGCGTCGGACTCGACGCCTATAACCGACAAAGAGGGAACTGCGCCATGAACCGATCCTTGACGACCACCAGCCTGCTCGCCGGTGGACTGCTGCTGGCCACGGCCGCATTCGGCGCCACCCCGCCGGCCGCGCCCACCACCACCGAGGCGGCGCCCCCCGCTCCCACGGTCGGCATCGCCGAAGTCGAGGCTGCGGTGCGCGCCTGGGCCGCGGCCTGGTCGGCCCGCGACGCGGACCGCTACCTCGCCGCCTACGCGCCCGACTTCACGCCGGCGCGCAACCAGGACCGCAAGCGCTGGGAGACCGAGCGTCGCGCGCGCATCGCGGACAAGTCGAGCATCAGCGTGGGCATCGAAGACCTCGTCATCAGCATCAACGGACAGGCCGCGAGCGCCAGGTTCAAGCAGGTCTACCGCGCCGACAAGGTGAAGGAGACGGGCCGCAAGACGCTCGAGCTGCAGCGCGTGGGCAACCAGTGGCTGATCCGCAAGGAAAGCGCGGGCGGCTGACGGCTCACAGCCCCAGCTTCGTAAGGGCCCAGGCCACGGTGCCCAACTGCACCACGTTGAGCGCCATTCCGGCAATGTGAAGCTGGCGGAACCGGCGGGCAGAGACATCCAGCGCCGGAATCGTGCCGCGCAGCAGGTCCATGCGCGGAATGATCAGCCAGCGGCGCAGCGAAAAGGCCAGGCCGGCGACGAAGGCCATGCCCGCGGCAAATGCCGGCCTGCCCGACCATGCATAGCAGAGCGCCGCCGTGCTGCCCGTCAGCATCGTCGCGAGGTAGTACACGTTGAACAGGCCACGGATGAAGCGCGAGTCCAGCGGCGTGTCGTGCTTGAGGATCAGCAGCGGCAGCGATCCCATCATGAAAAAGCCCATCCACACGAGCAGCAGGACTGTCGCCATGAGTGCAAAGACGATGGGAAGCATGAGGTGGGCCCCTTCCGCGGTGCCGGAGCATACCGCCGGGCAAGGCAGTCGCGGTATCGGGAAATCGTGCGGGGCCAACGCCATTTCCGTAAGCGAAAAGGGTTCATGAAGATGTCACCGCTTGCAACGATGCTGCTGCCCTCGATCTCCGAAAGCTGTGGCTGCCATGTTTCCCACCAAGACCGACAAGGCGCGCGACGAACTCCAGGGCGGACAGCGCACGCTCAGCCAGCGTGAACGCGCACTGCTGCTCATGGCCGACGGGCGGCGTTCGCTGAGCGACTTCAGCCCGCTGTTCAGCACCCGCGACGAAGCCGAGCAGGCCATCCAGACGCTGGTGCAGCGCGGCTATCTGCAGACTCCGAAGGTGGCGGTTGCCCCCGGCAACGCCGTGCCCCCTGCCCCGGCGCCCGCCCAACCCGCACCCATCCCCGCCAGCGAGCCGATCCAGATCGCCACGTCGGCCGACACCTTCGACGGCAAGCGCTCCCTGGCCACCACGCGCATGTTCCTGTTCGACATCTGCGAGCGCATGTTCGTGCGCCGCGATCCCAAGTTCGCGCTGCAGATGCGCGACGCCCTGCGCGAAGCCCGCGACCGCGAAGCCATGCTGACCATCGCCGCGCTCATGCTCACGGAAATCGAGAAAGCTGCCGGCCCCGAGCGCGCCGAGTCGCTGCGCGAGCGGATCGACAAGCTGCTGCCGCCGGCTGAGTTAGTTCACTGAGATTGTTCGAGCGAGAGCCAGCCAGTCGCGAATCTTGCAGACGAGAAGCCTGGTCCGGTGTTAGGCTGAATTGAAGGCAGGCGGTCGCCAGCGGCGTCTCTTGCTCCAACGCTCTCATCCACGCACAAACGGAGAACAAGCTCATGGCCCTCACCAAGTTCGGATTCATCGTGACCGGAGACCGATTTGTCCAGCATCAGGGGACAGTGCAGTTTCAGATGAAGGTGGTGGGCGTCGCAACGGCCTCCGAGGGCATCGAGGTCGCGCAGGAGATGGTTCGCGAAGGCGTGCAGCTCATCGAACTATGCGGTGGATTCAGCCCCGTGTGGGCGGGCAAGATCATCGAGGCCATAGACTATGCCGTGCCCGTCGGCGTAGTCGCGTATGGACCGGAGTCGATCGACGCCATGCACCGCCTGTTCTCGTAGGCAAGACGGGCATTCGGCGGCAACTCAGGCTTGCTGGCTGCCGAGAAATCTTGCGACTAGGGGCCGCGTGGCTTTCCTTGTGACCCTGAATATTTTGGCTCTCATGGGGAATGACGGAGGCAACGGGCGGAGCACGATTCCCCTGCCTGGCGCCTTGCCCAGGCTTTCCTGAACGATCGCCAATCCAACACCCGCGTCTACCAGCCCGAGCACGACGGAAGGCTCCGCCGCTTCGAATCGAACGTTGGGGATGAAGCCTGCGCTCGCACACGCCCCCATCAAACTCTGCCGAGCCTCTGGGGAGTCTTTTTCGGGAAGGGCTATGAATGCCTCCCCATCCAGCTTTCGCGGATCAAAGCGCCCCTTGGCCAGCGGGTGATTCCTGGGCATCGCGACAGCAAACCCTTCATCCGCGATCTGCTCTGCGACAAGCGGACTGTTTTGCAAGGGCGGCGAGTAAGAGAATCCGACATCGATTCCGCCGAACTGCAAGGCTTCGAACTGTTGCCTAGAGCGAAGGTTCTTCAGCTCGATCCTGGCGTGCGGCGCGACCTTCAGGAAGCGCTTGATGGCCGTCTGGAGCGCTCCTACGTGAATGGCGCCCTCCACGAAACCAAGCGTCAAAGAGCCCGTCCTTCCCTCGGCCTCATCCCGGATCCGATCCTCCAGCTGCTGCGCATGTTCCATGAGGGCTTTTGCCTCATCGAGGAACTGCCGCCCCGCGTCCGTCAGCTGAAGCCGCTTCCGCTCTCTCGAGAAGAGTGCCGTACCCAGACGTTCTTCCAGCGCAATGATTTGGCGGCTCAACGGCGATTGGGAAATGTGCAGCAGCGTTGCCGCTTTTCCAACGTTCAACGTCTCTGCGACAGCGACGAAATAGTGGAGTTTCTGGAGATCGATCATCAGACCTTCTATGTCTCATCAGATGCAAAAACAGACATAGACAATCTTATCTGTTACGCAAAGAATTACCCGAAACAAATCCATTCAACCAGACAGGCTGAGTCATAAAAAGATTCGGGAGGAGTCTCGCGTGAAGTTGGGAAGCTATGCCGCCGACAGCGGAAATGGATATCGAACGATCTGTGACTACGTCGGTTTGAGAGGGGTCACCGACCGCAATCTGGTTGCCTACACCTTCTTGCACAACCCTGAAGACAAGAGCTCGTACCAGCGGATCACATATGGAGAGCTACTGGATCGCGTTATCTCGTTCTCGGCCCGGCTGCAGCAAGTGGCCGCACCGGGTGAGCGCGCGATTCTTCTCTACCCGCCCGGCATCGACTACATAGTTGCGTTCTACAGTTGCCTTTGGGCTGGCCTTGCGGCGGTTCCCGCATACCCGGTCAAGAACAATCAACACCGTGATCGACTCCGTGCGGTCATCGCGGACTGCACTGCATCGATCATCCTGACGCAGGCGGTCGACCTGACAAAGCTCCAGGAAACCCGCTCATCCAGTTTTCCCCTCGGGGAACACCAGATCATTTCCGAGGCTGTCTGTGCCGAACCGGGTCAGTTGGCGCTTCGTTTGCAGCATCCCGTCGCCACGGAATTGGCTTTCCTGCAGTACACCTCTGGCTCGACTGGCGAGCCGAAGGGAGTCATGGTCACGCATTCGAATCTGATCCACAACCTAGGCGAGATCCGCGACAAGTTCGGCAGTACGCGCGAGACCGTGATGGTGAGTTGGCTACCTCCGTATCACGACATGGGCCTGATCTCCGCGATCCTCGAACCGCTATTCGTGGGATTCCATGCTGTTCTCATGTCGCCCTTCTCGTTCATTCAGCGCCCCATGCGATGGCTGAACGCGATTTCCGAATACAAGGCGACGCTGTCCGGCGGGCCGAACTTCGCCTTCGACCTGGTTGCCAACGCCCGCGATCCGGTCTCTCAGACGCTATCGCTCAATACCCTGCGCATCATGTACAGCGGCGCGGAACCCATCCAGGTCGCCACCTTGAAACGATTTTGCGAGAGTTTTTCCTCGGCGGGCTTCGTGCCCGAGATGCTCTATCCATGCTACGGCCTGGCGGAAGGCACTCTGTTTTCTTCGGGCGGAGACGCGACGTCGGCGCCCGTCCTGCTGAACACCATCAGCAAGCAGATGATGCAATGGGACGGCGCAACGGCATCCGAAACATTTACACCACCCCCCAATCAGGGAATCAAGGTCGGGTGCGGCCGCACTCTCGCACAACAAGAGATCCGCATCGTCGATCCCGATGGCCTCCAAGAGCTTGAGGATGGCGAAGAAGGCGAAATATGGGTCAGCGGCCCGAGCATTGCAAAGGGGTACTGGCAGCGGGATGAGCAGACCCGCGAGGTCTTCAGCGCATACACCGAATCCGGAGCAGGTCCTTTTCTGCGTACGGGCGATCTCGGGTTTCTCGTGAATGAGGAGCTGTTCGTCACTGGCCGCATCAAGGACACGATCATCGTCAGGGGCAAGAAGTACTACCCTCAAGACATCGAGCGCGCAGTCGAAGCGACCATCGCCGAAGTCAGGCCGTCATGCACCGTCGCATTCAACGTCGGCGACGAGGGGGAGATTGCCGTGGTCGCGGAAATCGAGCGCACCGCGCGCAAATCGGACCCGGACGCGTTGCTGGCGGACATCCGCAAAGCCGTCGGAAAGCAGTCTCAGCTCTTCCCCTTCACCGTCGTCATCGTGGCGCCAGGAAGAACGCTGAAGACCTCCAGCGGAAAGGTTCAGCGACGCCTCACGCGCAAGTTGCTGGAGCGGCAGGAAATGGAGGTCTGGGCGCAATGGACCCGTCCTTCAGGCCAAGACACCCATACCCAACAAAGCGGCTCCCTGGCAACTGCCGTCGAAAGCTAGACACATGCTCACTCCAAATGCACCAAATCAGGCGCTCCTGAGGCAACGCGCGCGCACCAGCAGGCGGGATCTGATCCTGGCGCTGACGGCCAACATCGTGCCGCTGCTGGGAGCCATTTTTCTGCTCGTCTCGATTCTTGCGTTCGGAATGCCAGTGCACCTCTTCGACGTCGTGCTGTTCGCGGTGTGCTATTTCCTGGCGATGGTCGGCCTGGAGGTCGGCTTTCACCGGTACTTCGCACACAAGTCTTTCAAGACGACCAAACCCGTGGAAATGATGCTGGGCATCCTGGGGTCGATGAGTTTCCAGGGAGGGGTGATTCTCTGGACCGCGACCCATAGGCGGCATCACGGAAACACGGACGAACCCAGCGACCCTCACAGCCCTGTCGCACCGGCCGGCAGTCCCCCGGGTCGCCGCATCGCCCAATTCATGCATGCATACATCGGCTGGATGTTCAACCCCGACTCGCTCAAGCCCAAGGGGTGGGAACGGATGACGCCCGATATGTTCCGCCGGCCCGACCTGTTCAGGCTGCATGTGACCTACGCCAAGTGGGGAATCCTGGGCATTGTCATTCCCGCGCTCATCGGTGCTGCCTGGTACCAATCGTGGCAAGGTTTTCTCTCCGGACTTCTTTGGGGCGGACTGCTGCGAATCTTCGTGGCCAATCAGATGTACTACATCACCAACTCGTTCGGGCATCTGGTTGGCACGCGGCCATTCCGCCGCGCCGACAACAGCCGCAACAACCTGTTGCTCGCGATTCCGACTCTTGGCCTTTCGCTGCACAACAACCATCACGAATTTCCGGCCTCTGCCAGCGTTTCGCTGCATTGGTGGCAACCCGACATTTCCGCTCTGGTCATCCGGCTCCTGGAACGCCTCGGACTTGTCTGGGATGTTCGCAGACCCACGCAAGAACAGATCCTCGAAGCAAAGCAACGTTACTCGGTCGAGTACGAACCAGGAAAGAAAAAAGCATGAAGCAAGAAGCAAGCACCCAAGTCAATCTCGATGAACTCAGGGCTTGGCTGATCAACTACATCAGCAGGCGGTGCGACATCCCGGCAGCCGAACTGCATTCCGGCATCCCGTTTGAAGAGTTCGGCATCGACTCCGTGCAAGCCGTCGAGATCACGGCAGAACTGGAGCAGGAGTTCCACATTCCCGTCGAACCGACGGCGCTGTTCGAGTTCAACACCATTGAACTTCTCGTGGCGCACGTTTCGTCTTGCAGCAGTTCGGCGCCGACAACGAAGTGAACCGGCAGAAAACCGCAATACCCGAATGAGACCCGCAGAGACTGTAGCAGCACCGCAGCGCCCCGGGCTGAGCGTGCCGGGATCCGTTGTGCTGCTGGCGCTGGGGATGTTCGCGATCGGCGCCGATGGATTCGTGATCGCGGGCATCCTTCCAGATCTGGCGACAGGGCTTCAGGTGTCGCTGTCCCAGGCAGGCCTGCTGGTGTCGGCGTTCGCGCTGACTTACGCGATAAGCGCCCCGATCCTAGGTGCCGTATTGGGCGGAAAATCTCTTCGGACGATCCTCATCGCGTCGATGGGCGTCTTCGCCGCTGCCAATCTTGCGGCAGCCCTGTCGGAGCAATACGCCTGGCTCTTGCTGTGGCGCCTGATCGCGGCAATGAGTGCCGCGGCTTATTCGCCGGCAGCAGTTGCGGCTGCCATCAACCTTCTGCCTCCCGAAAAACGTGCCCAGGCCAGCAGCTTCGTCTTGGGGGGACTGACGGCCGCCCTCGTCACGGCCGTCCCTCTGGGTTTGATGCTCGCAAGCGTAAGTTCGTGGCGGATGACCTTCATCCTGATTGCGACCCTGGCCGCAGCCGCGGCCGCGGCGCTCTGGTGGGTGATGCCGGCCAACTTCCAGTCCAGGAGCCTTTCGCTGGGAGAGCGCCTGTCGCCACTCCGAAACGGCGACGTGATCCGGGCTCTTGCAAGTTGCTTCGTATGGATGGCGGGTGGCATTGCCACATATACGTTCATCGTCCCGATCAGCCAGTCCGCGACCGGCTGGTCGGCAGACAAGACAAGCTTTGTCTTGTTGATCTATGGTGCGGCGGCCATTGCCGGGAATCTCATCGGTGGACGGCTCGGCGATTTCCTCAAAACACCCGTACGCGCACTGCAGTACTTTCTTTGTGCGCATCTCGCTTCTTTGCTCCTGATGAGTCTGGCCGTGTTCAGCGGCCCTCCCTTGGGGGTGTGGCTCTTCCCGGTTGCCGTCGCCATCTTTGCGGCATCCGGCTGGGCATGCACACCCCCGCAGGCTTCTCGTCTTGTGTCACCGAGCCCGCCACACGCCGTACAGGTGATTGCACTCAACACCATGGCCACCTACTTTGGCATGGCCGCAGGGGCTGCACTGGGAGGACTCCTCTCGACAAACGGCACCTTGCTTTTCATTCCCCTGGCTGGCGCCGCAGCTCAATGCATCGCCATCTGGATGGTGTCCACTCGCGGAGAACAACGTTCATGAAGGCTGTACACGAATCGCAACCCGACGTTGCGGTCATTGGCGCAGGCCCTTCCGGCTTGGCCACAATGCGGAATCTTAAGGAGGCGGGCATCGACTTCGTCGGCTACGAATCGCATGCCGGCATAGGGGGGATCTGGGACCGGGCCAACCCGAAGAGTTCGGTGTATCGGAACACACACACCATCACATCGAAGGGGATCACCGCATTCAGCGACTTCCCTATGCCGGATGATTTTCCGGTCTACCCGGGTCATCCCCAGGTGCTCAAGTATCTCAACAGCTACGCGGACAACTTTGGACTGCGAGCACACATCCGATTCAACGACGCCGTCGAAAAGATCACGAGATCAACGGATGGCGGATGGGTGGTCAGTTCAGCCAGCGGAACTCAAGCATGGTTTCGCGATGTCATCATTGCAAACGGGCATAACTGGTATCCGAGGAAGCCGGATTTTCCGGGGATATTTGCTGGCAGGGTCCTCCATGCCAGCGAATACACGGACGCTAGTGAATTCGCGGACAAGCGGGTCCTGGTCATCGGCGCGGGCAACTCTGGCTGCGACATCGCCGTCGAGTGTTGCCAGATTTCCCCTCGCGTGGTCCTCAGCATGCGCCGCGGCTACAACTTCTATCCGAAGTTCATTGCCGGCTACCCCGCCGACCAGGTCGGCATGAAGGTGCGCTCGATGGGACTTCCAAGTAAATGGGCGTCGAAGATCATGGGCTGGCTCCTGCGCCTTTCGGCGGGCGATCAACAACGCATGGGGCTTCCGAAGCCCGACCATCGCCCGCTGCAGACCCCGGCCATCGTCAACACACTGGTCCCCTACTACGCGGCACATGGCCGAATCGCCATCGCGCCAGGCGTCGAAAGCTTTGAAGGCAGCACGGTGCGTTTCAGCGATGGTTCGGCACAGGAGTTCGATGTCGTCGTCCTGGCGACTGGCTATGAGATCCATATCCCGTTTGTCTCGAACGGAGATCTCGACTGGCAAGGAAACAAGCCGGACTTTTATTTGTATGCGTTTTCCAAGAAGTTCGACGATCTGTTCATTGCGGGAATGACCGACTCGACCGGCGGGCACTTCCCGACAGTCGAGCTTCAGTCCAGGGTGATCTCCCAATACATCACAGCCAAGCGGACCTATCCCGCGAAGGCACGCCAGCTCGACGAGTTGATCAGGAAAAACAACGTCGACCTGAACAACGGTATCGATTTCATCGACATCCCCCGCAACGCAACGCAGTTCTCGCTGCTCGCTTTCCGCAGGGCCCTGACCGAGCATCTCGACCTTCTCGCAACTGCCTGACCACCATGGGAACGATTCATTCACGACTCGGTGATCCCCGCATCAACACAGGGTCCGGCGAAGCCAACGCACTTATCCCCGAGCGAACGCCCGAACTCCTTCAAACGGCACTGACCTACGCTCTGGGTTCTGTTCCTTACAACAGCGCGACTCAGTTTCTCGAGTTCTTCGACGAGAGAATTCTGGCGCCCAACTGGGGAATGTCATGCGTTCGGCAGTCCGTCCGGGTGGACGAACACCTTCAATCCATCGGTGGCCCGAAAGGCATCTACATCCGCAATGGCCGCCACGTCGCATCGATCTATCCGGACAGCCACGGAATCGCCGTGCTGGACCCCTACTTGCTGCACAAGGCGCCGCTCATCCTGAATTACGAGGACCGGGTCGGTGATTGCATCGAGGCCTCAGTCCCCGCCTATCCCGTGCGCATCGACGATGAGGGCCTTGCACGCTGGGGGAAGATGCGGGCGGTGCTGAATGTAGAGAAGCGCACCTTGCAACTCGACTACACCCGCTTCAGCCCCCGGCGCCAGCAAAACTACCTCTATCGGTCCTTCGGTCTGAGTCTCGATGAGGTCGCAATCTTTCCCTCGCCACTTCCTGTCGCACATGCGCGGCTCGTGCATCCGGAGCAGAACAACCTCTCGGTACGCGTTCTGGATCTCCCGCGGCAAGCACTCAGCGAAGTCATCCTGCCGCTTTGCGGGGTGACAGCCGATCGGCCTGCGACCGAAGATCAGCTGATCAGCCGAGACAACCAGGGCCGGGTGAGTACAGCGGGCTCGCCCGGCTTCGACGAAAACCTCACGAGTGTCGCCAGGGTCGTGGGTGTAAGCGCCCAGGAGGTCGTCGACATCCTCCTTCATACATCACGCGTCTATTCGAAGGTCGCGCCCGACGACCGGGTTCTCGCGCCCTATCCGTTGATGAGGGAATGAACACAAGAATTTCTGGATTGCAAATGCTGCCTCCTCATCCCCGATCTTTCTTCCTTGCAGGCGTCATGCAAGGCGCGCGCGGCGGACGCGATCTCGCGGACCAGTCGTACCGCCCGGCGATCGCAAGAGCCATCCGACGCCACTTTCCGAATGCCGTGGTGCACGACCCCGCCGAACGAATGTGGGACAACCTGCAAACCTCCCGCGAACGCATTCGCGAGGCGCACACCGCCTTGCTCCAGACGCCCAAGGTAGCCAGGTCCGACCTGGACCCTGCGCTGCTGGAGTTGACGCAAATATTCCACCGGCAGACGGCGATGGCGGGTAACTGCGATGTCTGCGTCGTCTTCCTACCGAACAACGAGCCAAGCATGGGAACAGCCGCGGAGATGTTGACAGCCCACAACGCTGGACGGTTCGTGGTCGCGATTACCGGCATGCGGCAGAACCTGGCTGTGCTCGCCTGCTCCCAACTGATCGTCGAAAGCATGGAGACGTTCGAAAACTGGCTTTCGACGCTTGCAGTTTCACCCACGACGAAGGAAGGAGCCACCTGATGGTTGATGTTGAACTGTTGGTACGCGAGAGCGAGCGACCGGCGGAATTCCCCGGCCTCGATATCAAGACGAAATACCGCAAGGTATTGAATGAAGTGGTGGACGGCACCGATATCGCACCGATCCCGATTGCGACGATCGGCCTTCCTTTTGCCACGCCATGCGCTGCGAGCTGGGAGTACGGACGGCTCTCCGGTGTCTACACGCCACCTTCGCATGCCGCGATGCCTACCGGCAACATCTTTGGCGGATACCTCACGGGCCTGGTTGACCAGTGGGCCGGACTCGCTACTTACTCGGTCATACCCGATCGACTGCAAGTGCTCACCGTCAACATGAACATAGACTTCAAGGCCCCAGCCGTGATTACGGAAACCCGGCTGCAGGCCAGCGTGACGGCATTGACGGAAAGAAAAGCCATCGTTCAGGTGTTCGCCTGGCAGGCTGACATCCTTCTCTTCGAGGCGAACGTGGTCGAGGTCCTGGCGCCCTGGCGCGTCAAGCCAGCCTGAGGCTGGGGATCACAATGAATCGGACATCGCCACTTCTGCGCCCGATCACGATATCGGGCACCCTTTTGAACAACCGCGTCTTCATGGCGCCGATGACGCGCATGCGGGCCAACGGCACGGAATGTCCGACACTGCTGACCGCCAGGTACTACGCACAGAGGGCAACCGCCGGTTTGATCGTCACCGAGGCCACGCAGGTCTGCGCCCAAGGCAAGGGCTACTTCGGCACACCGGGTATCTACACCAATGCGCAGGAAGGTGCGTGGAGCCGCGTGGTGAAAGCGGTGCACGAAGCGGGCGGCCGAATTGCAATGCAACTCTGGCACGTGGGCCGCATCTCGCACAGCCTGAACCAGCCGGACGGCGCGCAGCCGGTCGCTCCTTCAGCCGTCGCCACACGACGCTCGAAGGTAAGCGTCTTCAAGAACGGGCGACTCCAGGAAGTACCCTGCGAGCCAGCAAGGGAGCTTTCAGGCGATGAAATTTCCGTGATCGTCTCGCAGTACGCGGCAGCGGCCGAACGTGCAAAGCGGGCAGGCTTTGACTTTGTCGAAATTCATGCGGCCAACGGCTATCTGATCAACCAGTTTCTTTCCACGAATACCAACCTTCGGACAGACCAATACGGCGGCTCTCTTGAAAATCGGGCCCGCTTCCTGGAAGAAATCGTCGATGCAGTCTCTCTTGTCATCGGCGCAGGCAGGGTCGGAGTTCGCATATCGCCCAATGGGGTATTCAACGATATCGCCGACAGCGAAGCCGAACAAATGGCCTGTTTGCTAGCCCACAGCCTCAACGCCAAGGGGATCGCGTATCTGCACGTCGCAGAACCCGACTGGGCGGGCGGCGTTGCATTGACTGCAGCATTCCGACAGGGGCTACGCGAAAGATTCAGGAATTGCCTGGTTTTTTGCGGAAATTTCGACCAGAAATCAGGGGAGGAATTGCTGGCGCAAAAAGTTGCGGATGCGATGGCGTTTGGTCGTCTGTACATCGCGAATCCGGATCTGGTGACTCGCTTTGCCAGCGGCGCCAAGCTGAATGTGGCCGACCCATCGACTTTCTATTTCGGCAACACCAAGGGGTATACCGACTATCCGTCATTGGGAAGCGCCGAGGCCACAACGGCAACCGCTTGACCAGAGCGGCCGGCCGATAGTCCTTGGAACACGCCCTAGCCGATCAACTACACTCTCGAAGGTCAGGAGAGAGCCCCGCCAGCCGGGGCCGCCGAAGGCGCAGGGGTTTCCCGAACGCTCAGGCAAAAGGACTGACAAGGCGCCGGCGAACACCGGCGTTTCCTTGCTGGAGAGAGGCCGCCGTACCGCAAACGGCGCAGCGGCCCACCGAAGGAGCAAACCCCGATCGTGGGGCGAATCTCTCAGGTAAAGCGGACAGCAGGGGTGGCCCATGGCTTGCGTCATGGATTTTGTCTGCCCCTTTGGAGTGCCCCGTGGCCGCTTCCTCCGCACCCGCTACCGAACTTCTCAAGACGCCGCTGCACGACCTTCACGTGGAGCTCGGCGCCCGCATGGTGCCCTTCGCCGGCTATTCCATGCCGGTGCAGTACCCCGCCGGCCTCATGGCCGAACACAAGCACACGCGCGATGCGGCCGGCCTGTTCGACATCTCCCACATGGGCCAGCTTCGCCTCGTCGGCCCCGACGCCGCGGCCGCCTTCGAAACCCTGATGCCCGTCGACGTGATCGACCTGCCCGCCGGCAAGCAGCGCTACGGCCTGCTGCTGAACGACGAGGGCGGCATCCTCGACGACCTGATGTTCTTCAACGAAGGCCACGGCTCGCTTTTCGTGATCGTCAACGGCGCCTGCAAGGTGGCCGACATCGCCCACATCCAGCAGAAGATCGGCTCCCGCTGCGAAGTGCAGCCCTTGCCCGACCACGCCCTGCTCGCGCTGCAGGGCCCCAAGGCCGCGGCCACGCTGGCGCGGTTGTCGCCCGGCATCGAGCGCTTCGTGTTCATGACGGGCGGCGCGGTGCAGATCGGCGGCATTCCCGCCTTCGTCACCCGCAGCGGCTACACCGGCGAAGACGGCTTCGAGATCTCGGTGGCCGCCAAGGATGCCGAGCCGCTGGCCCGCCTGCTGCTGGCCCAGCCCGAGGTCAAGCCCATCGGCCTGGGCGCGCGCAATTCGCTGCGGCTCGAAGCCGGCCTGTGCCTGTACGGCAACGACATCGACACCACCACCACGCCGGTCGAGGCTTCGCTCAACTGGGCGATGCAGAAGGTGCGCCGCGCGGGCGGCGCGCGCGAAGGCGGCTTCCCCGGCGCCGCGAAGATCCTCGCGCAGCTTGCGGCCGCCACGGCGGGCACCGCCGGCCACACCGACCACGACACGCTGAAGCGCAAGCGCGTGGGCCTCGTGGCGCTGGAGCGCATTCCGGTGCGCGACGGCACGGTGCTGCAGTCATTCGAAGGCCAGGACATCGGCATCGTCACCAGCGGCCTGCTCGGCCCCACGGCCGACCGCTGCATCGCCATGGGCTACGTGGCCACCGCCTTCGCAGAGCCCGGCACCCGCGTGCAGGCCATCGTGCGCGGCAAGCCGGTGCCGATGGAAGTCTCGACCATGCCTTTCGTGCCGACCCGCTATTACCGCGGCTGAACGCGGCAGACCCGGCTAGGCTCTGCACCCCGATTCATTTTTTCCACGAGGAGTTTTCTCATCATGAGCATCAAGTACACCAAGGACCACGAATGGGTGTCGGCCGAAGGCGACGCAGCCACCGTCGGCATCACCTTGCACGCGCAGGACGCGCTGGGCGACGTGGTGTTCGTCGACCTGCCCGAAGTCGGCAAGACCTTCGCGCAGGGCGAAGTTGCCGGCGTCGTCGAGTCGGTCAAGGCGGCAGCCGACGTTTTCATGCCCGTGTCGGGCGAGATCACCGAAGTGAACGAAGCCCTGCGCGCAGACCCGTCGCTGGCCAACAGCGACCCGCTGGCCGCCGGCTGGTTCTTCAAGGTCAAGCTGAGCGAGCCCGCGCAGCTCGACGCCCTGCTGGACGCCGCCAGCTACGACAAGTTCGCGGCCGAGTCCTGATCGCCTGATTTTTCTTCCGAGCCCCCTTCTTCCCGAGCCCCCACCGCCATGCCGATTCCCGCCCTTCCCTCTTTGCAAGAACTAGAGAATGCCGAAGAATTTCTCGCCCGCCACATCGGCATCGATGCGGCGGACGAGGCGCGCATGCTGCCGGTGATCGGCTCGGAAACGCGCTCGGAGCTCATCGACGGCATCGTGCCCGCGGCCATCCGCCGGGCGCGGCCGATGCGGCTGCCGGCCCCCGTGACCGAAGCCGACGCGCTGGCCGAGCTGAAGGCGATGGCGTCGAAGAACAAGGTGTTCAGGAACTTCATCGGCCAGGGCTACTACGGCACGCACACGCCGGGCGTCATCCTGCGCAACGTCCTCGAGAACCCCGCCTGGTACACCGCCTACACGCCCTACCAGGCAGAGATCTCGCAGGGCCGCATGGAAGCCCTGCTCAATTTCCAGACGATGGTGTGCGACCTCACGGGCATGGCCATCGCCAACGCGTCGATGCTCGACGAAGCCACGGCCGCCGCCGAAGCCATGACGCTCGCCAAGCGCAGCGTGAAAGCCAAGAGCAACGTGTTCCTGGTGTCGGGCGACTGCCATCCGCAGACCATCGAAGTCATCAAGACGCGCGCCGCGCCGCTGGGCATCGAGGTGAAGGTGAGCACGGTGTCGGAAACGCTGCCGCACCTGATGGTGAGCGGCGCATTCTTCGGCGTGCTCGCGCAGTACCCGGCCACCACCGGCCACGTGCACGACCTGCGCCCGCTCGCGGGCCATGCGCACCAGTGCGATGCCGCCTTCATCGTGGCGGCCGACCTGCTGGCGCTGACGCTGCTGGTCGCGCCGGGCGAGTTCGACGCCGACATCGTCTGCGGCACCACGCAGCGCTTCGGCATGCCGCTGTGCAACGGCGGCCCGCACGCCGCCTACCTGGCCTGCCGCGACGAGTTCAAGCGCTCGCTGCCGGGCCGCCTGGTGGGCGTGAGCGTCGACACGCACGGCCAGCCCGCCTACCGCCTCGCGCTGCAGACGCGCGAGCAGCACATCCGCCGGGAAAAGGCCACCTCCAACATCTGCACCGCGCAGGTGCTGCCGGCCGTGGTGGCCAGCATGTATGCCGTGTACCACGGGCCCGACGGCCTCACGCGCATCGCGCAGCGCGTGGCGGCGCTCACCGCCATCCTGTCGGCGGGCCTGTCGCAGATGGGCCGCGAGCCGGTCAACACCACCGCCTTCGATTCGCTGACCATCCGCACCGGCGACGACACGCAGGCCGTCATCGAGCGCGCCCAAGCCGCCGGCGTCAACCTGCGCCAGCGCCTGCAGCAGCACCTGGGCATCTCGCTCGACGAGACCACCACGCGTGCCGACGTCGAGACGCTGTGGGCCCTGTTCGCGCCCGCCGGCAAGCAGCTGCCGCGCTTCGACGACCTGGCCGCGAACACCACGCCGCTGATCCCCGAAGACCTGCGCCGCGCCAGCGCCTTCCTCACACACCCGGTGTTCAACACCCACAAGAGCGAGACCGCCATGCTGCGCTACATCCGCAGCCTGTCGGACAAGGACCTGGCGCTCGACCGCAGCATGATCCCGCTGGGCAGCTGCACCATGAAGCTCAACGCGACCAGCGAGATGATCCCCATCACCTGGCCCGAGTTCGCCAACATCCATCCCTTCGCGCCGGCCGACCAGCAGCTCGGCTATGCCCAGCTCGATGCGCAGCTGCGCGCCTGGCTGTGCGAGGCCACCGGCTACGCGGGCATCAGCCTGCAGCCCAACGCGGGCTCGCAGGGCGAATACGCGGGCCTGCTGGCCATCAAGTCCTTCCATGAAGCCAAGGGCCAGGGGCATCGCAACATCTGCCTGATTCCGTCGTCCGCGCACGGCACCAACCCCGCGAGCGCACAGATGGTGGGCCTGCAGGTGGTGGTGACGGCCTGCGACGCGCAGGGCAACGTCGACATGGACGACCTGAAGCGCGCCTGCGAGAAACACAGCGCCAACCTGGCCGCGGTGATGATCACCTACCCCAGCACGCACGGCGTGTTCGAAACCCGCGTGAAGGAACTCTGCGAGCTGGTGCATGCGCACGGCGGCCGGGTGTACTTGGACGGCGCCAACATGAACGCGCTGGTCGGCGTGGCTGCGCCGGGCGAGTTCGGCGGCGACGTGAGCCACCTGAACCTGCACAAGACTTTCTGCATTCCGCATGGCGGCGGCGGCCCGGGCGTGGGCCCGGTCTGCGTGGTCGAAGACCTGGTGCCGTACCTGCCGGGCCATGTGACGGCCGGCGTGCCGTCGCACGGCGTGGGTGCCGTGTCAGCAGCGCCACTGGGCAACGCGGCCGTGCTGCCGATCAGCTGGATGTACTGCCGCATGATGGGCGCCAAGGGCCTGCAGGCCGCGACCGAGACGGCCATCCTGAGCGCCAACTACATCAGCGCGCGCCTGAAGGACCACTACCCCACGCTGTACGCCAGCCCCAATGGCCACGTAGCGCACGAGTGCATCCTCGACCTGCGCCCGCTCAAGGACACCAGCGGCGTGACCGCCGAGGACGTGGCCAAGCGCCTGATCGACTACGGCTTCCACGCGCCCACGCTGAGCTTCCCCGTGCCCGGCACGCTGATGGTGGAGCCCACCGAGAGCGAGCCGCTGGCCGAGCTCGACCGCTTCATCGACGCGATGATCGCCATCCGCGGCGAAATCCGCCGCATCGAGGAAGGCGTCTGGCCGAAGGAGGACAACCCGCTCAAGCACGCGCCGCACACCGCCGCGAGCCTGCTGGGCACCGAGTGGAGCCACCCGTACTCGCGCGAACTCGGCGCGTTCCCGCTGGCCACGCTCAAGAACGCCAAGTACTGGCCGCCGATCGGCCGCGTCGACAACGTCTACGGCGACCGCAACCTGTTCTGCAGCTGCGTGCCCGTGGGCGACTACCAGGAAACCGAAGAGGCCTGAGTCCAGGTGCCCAGGCCGGCCTGGGCTACTGCGACTTCTTCTTCGCGAGGTCGGCCGTCGCGATCTGCTGGCGCAGCGCGCGCAGGCTGGCCTTCATCTTGCGCTCGTTCTCCGGGCCCATGCGCACCATGATCTTCTGGCCGGCGCTCGCCTTCTCCAGCGCCTGGTCGACATACTCGTAGCGCACCCACGGGCGCTGCGAAGGCACGTCGCCCTTCACCTCGACCAGCCGCACCTGCACCGGGCCCTTGGGCTCGGGCGCCTGCAGCAGGTTGTCGATCACCGCGATGAGCCGGTCGTTGAAGTAGCGCCCCGGGTAGCCCAGCTCTTCATAGGCCTGCTGGAACAGCGGATAGAGCCTGGCGTACACCGCCGCGGCCTTGGCCGGATCGACCGACTGCACCAGCATCACGAAGCCGTTGTAGCGCGCCGCGTTGTTGGCGGAAATGGTCTGCGCCTCGCCCTGCCCTTCGGTGATGAAGCGCTGGCCCGTGGGCTGCACCGGCCATGCGCTGGCGGGCGCCTGCTCGCGCGCCAGGTTGTCCACCGTGGCCACGAAGCGCCGCACGATGCCGTCGGAACGCAGGAAGGCTTCGGCGTTCTTGGCGCCCAGCAGTTCGGCCAGCGCCTTCATCACGCGCGAATCGGAATCGGCGAGCTTGGGCAGCGCGGCGTCGGGCGGCGCGAGCGCATCGACCGGGTTCTGCGGGCCGGTGGGCTCGGCCTTTGCGGGCGGTGGCGGCGGCGGTGCGTCGGCCGGCGCGGCGGCCACGGGCGCGGGCTCCGGCGGCTTTTGCTGTTGCTGGTACCAGCGCCAGCCGAAGAAGGCGGCGGCCAGCAGCACCAGCACGATGACGATGATCGTGCCAACGGGCGTCTCGCGGCGGGGGCGGAATTCGGGTGCGTCGCGCGTGTCGCGGATATCGCTTTCGGGCATGGGTCGGTTTCCTTTGGCTGGCGTGGAAGGCACAGGGAGACGAAGGCTATGGTGCACCAATAAGGGCACCGCAGCGTCCGCATCGCTCCCCGTCGTCGTAACGCCCTGTGACGTGCCGGCCCGGCGGAAGTTCAGTCAGCCTGCGAGCCGCACCACATGCGCCTGCCGCGGGTCGACCTTGCCGGCGTGCAGGTCGGCGATCACCGCCTGCGCATGCGCGAAGCCTTCGCCCTGCGCCAGCGCCATCCAGCGGTTGCCGGGCCGGCTGATCTCGGCGATGAAGCGGCCCTGCGCCTCGTTGAAACGGCGGTTGACCTCCTGCGGGCCCCAGTCGGCATTGCGCTTGCGGATCTGCACCGGCGCAAAGTAGAGCTGCGGCGCGGGGCCGGGCAGCATCGTGGCGTCGCCGAGGAACTCTGTCTTCTGCGCGGACCCCGCGTAGCAGTCGTAGACCAGCGATTCGCTGAAGTGGTGGTGCACGGTCGCGCGCAGTTCGTCGTTGCCGGAGAAGTCGACATACAGCGTGGGCACGTCGGCGGGCAGCGCGGCGATCTCTTCATAGGCCAGCGTGCGGTCGTAGCAGCCCAGGCCCTCCACGAAGGCGCGATTGCCGTTGGACGTGGCGGCAATCAGCTCGAGCCCTTCGCGCCTGCCCAGGCAGAAGGCCGTGCCGAACGCGGTCTTGCTCGACGCGCTCGACACCACCACCTGCTTCGCGCCGAAGAAGCCGTTGTCCTCCAGGAAGTCGGCCAGCATGAACGACGTGATAAACAGCGGACGCACCAGCATCTGGTAGTCCTCCAGCGCGGCGACGTAGCCCGCGTCGTTGCTGCAGCGCATGTACTGGTTGTAGGCCGACACCAGTTCGCTGCGGTGCGAGGCGCCGTCGTAGAAGCCGCGCGGCGTCACGCGCACCGGCTGCATGCGCATGTGGCTCGCGATCGGGAAGTAGCCGTAGAAGCGCTCGCCCACCGCCACGCCCTCCACGTTCGAGGCCGCCACATCGGCGAAGCCCCAGGCCGGCATGTGGCCCCAGTCGGCGTCGCCGGTCGGAAAGAAATGCCAGTACTTCATGACCGCGTCGCCGAAGGCCGCGTAGGTGATGTTGTTGGTGGTCAGCGAGAAGCGGCCGATCTTCATCAGCACCTCGCCGGGCTGCAAGGCGCCGGGGTCCTGCGTGGTCACGACACGGGTGGTGCCGAGGGCGTTCTTGCGCGTCTGGAGGCGGGTTAAAGTGAATGCGTTGTTCATTCGCAAACTGTATGGCGGCCCGCTTCGCGGCGGGTTCGGAAACCCGTCGATGCCGGACGCACCCCGCTCCAAGCCCCTGAAACGCCCCACGCAGGCACGCAGCAAGTTCACCGTGCAGGCGATCTACGACGCCTTTGTTCGGATTTGGAACGCGCACGGCTGGGAAGGCGTGACCACGCGCGCGGTGGCGCTCGAAACCGGCATCGCGGTCGGCACGCTGTACGACTACTTTCCCGACAAGGAGGCCCTGCTCTCGGGCTATGTGCGCCACTGCATCGAGGCGCTGCTCGCGCGGCTCGATGCGGATGTGATCGCGCCCGAAGACATCGGCTGGCGCGAACGGGTGCAGCGCCTGGTGCGCATCACCTGCGACACCCGGCTCGAAGGGTTGCCCGCCTTCGACCACGAAATGCTGATGCTCGAACACCGCGTGGCCGAGCCCAAGCACCACCGCCGGGTGTACGACGAACTCGCGGCGCGCTGGCTGCGGGCCTTCGCAACCTGCACGGACCTGGAGCCGCAACCCTCGCCCGCCACCATCCACGCCCTGCTGACCGCCTGCTGGGGCGCGCGCCGCTACCGGCTGCTGTTGCAGCCCGACGCGGCTGGCGACAACAGCGCCTGGCTCGCAGAGATGGAAGCGATGGTCATGGCGCGTCTGGCGATGCGCTGAGCGCCTGCAGCCACGCCAGCGTGGCCTGCAGCTCGGCGGGCCGAATCTCGTGCGCGCCCGGGAAGTCGCCACCCGAGAGCGTCAGCGGCAATGTGCGCGCCAGTTCGCGCGTCACTTCCGCCGCGCTCGGCGGAATCACGTTGTCGGAGCTGCCGTGGCTCACCCACAGCGCCTTGCCCTCGAAGGCCTCGGCGGGCGCCACGTGCGGCACCACCTGCGACAGCAGCCGGCTGTGCCACACCATCGCGGCGCGCACGCTCTCTGGCTTGGTCAGCAGCAGCGACAGCGCCATGATCCCGCCCTGGCTGAAGCCGCCGACGATCACCCGCTCCGGCGGCACGCCGAGCTGCTGGCCGGCGGAGGCGATCATCTCGCCGACGAGGAAGCGGCTCTCGCGCTCCTGCTCTTCGTTGATCAGGCGCTCGCCGTTCGGCAGGAACTGGAACTCGAACCACGCATAGGCATCGGGCGACAGCACATACGGCGCGCGCAGGCTCAGCACATGAAAGTGCGGCGGCATCATGCGCGCGAGGCCGAACAGGTCCTGCTCGTTGCTGCCGACGCCGTGCATCAGCACCAGCAGCCAGGGTTCGGCGGTGCCCGGCCAGGCCGAGTGTTCGAGGAATTTGAGGGGCAGGTGAAGTTGGGTCATGAGGGTGGAAGCAGTGAGAGCAGTGCTTATCGGATTGCCTGGAAGCCGCGTGCCAGCTCGCGCGTGAGTTCGGCCGCCGGCACCTCGCGGCAGCCGGTCGCGTTCTGGCCCGACCACAGCGGAGAAAAATCGCCGCTGCCCTTTGCCTCGGCCTTGGCACGCAGCGGCGCGATGCCCGAGGTGGCCAGCGGGAACTCCGGCGCCGCCGCGCCGATGGGGCCCAGGTCGCGCATCACGCGGTTCACGATGCCGCGCGCGGGCCGGCCGGTGAAGAGATTCGTCAGCGCGGTGTGGCGCGCGGCTTCGCTCTTGAGCGCGGCGCGGTGCAGCGCGCTGGTGGTCGCCTCGGGGGTCAGCATGTAGGCGGTGCCGATCTGCACGCCCGCCGCGCCCAGCGCCATCGCGGCAGCCACGCCGTTGGCATCGGCGATGCCCCCGGCCGCGATCACCGGCAGCTTGACGGCCCGCACCAGCTGCGGCAGCAGCGCGAAAGTGCCGAGCTGCCTGGTCAGGTCATGGGACAGGAAGTGGCCGCGGTGCCCGCCGGCCTCCAGGCCCTGGGCGATGACCGCGTCGACGCCGTGCGCCTCGAGCCACAGCGCCTCGTCGAGCGTGGTGGCCGAAGCCAGCACCTTGGCGCCCCAGCCGCGCACCCGCGCCAGCAGCGCCTCGGACGGCAGGCCGAAATGAAAGCTCACCACCGGCGGGCGGAACTCGGCGATCAGGTCGGCCACGTCCGCGCTGAAAGGGTTGCGCCCCGGGCCGGCGGGAATGCTCGCGGCATCGATGCCGTGCTCCACGTAGTACGGTGCCAGGGCGGCGCGCCATGCGGCTTCGCGCTCCGCGCTCGGTTCCGGCGGGGTGTGGCAGAAGAAGTTGACGTTGAAGGGCTTGTCCGTGCCCGCGCGGATGGCCGTGAGCTCGCTGCGCATGACCTCGGGGCTCAGCATGGCGCCCGGCAGCGAGCCGAGTCCGCCCGCATTGCTGACCGCGATCGCCATCGCGCTGCCTTGCACGCCGGCCATGGGCGCCTGGATGAGAGGAAGTTCGGTGCCGAGGATCTGCTGCAGCGTCGTCATTCGAAATGCGTCCTGGAATGTCGGGAAGCAGCCATTGTCCTGTCTGCGGGGAAGTGACGGCGGCGGCGGGGTCATCGGCATGCGGCTTCGGCACAATCGCGGGCATGCACATCCCCAGTTCCGACAGGCCGCGCGCCGCCCTGGCCAAGGCGGCCGTCGTTGCCGCGCTCATCGCGCTGGCCGGCTGCTCCCAGGAAGACAACAGCAACACCGCGGCCGACGTTCCGGCCGCCACCGAGGAAGCCCTGGCGCCAGCCGCCGAACTCGCCGCCCCTGCCTTTTCGGCGACGCTCAGGCGCGGCGACCTCATGCCGCTGGTGTTTCCCGGCTGGGAAGACAAGGACAAGGGCCGCGTCGGCACCGTGACGCTGCCCGACATCGGCAACGACGGCAAGCCCGTGCCCGACAGCGAAGGCGAGCAGCAGGCCGACGTGTCGCCGCGCGAGGTGGTGCGCCTGGACGACACCCACGCCGTGATGCTGACCGAGACCGTGCCCCTGGACGACCAGGGCCAGCCCATGGACGCCCACGTCGCCGGCGCCTGGATCGGCGCCTACTTCTTCGAGCAGGGCAACGACGGCTGGGCGCTGTCCAAGCGCAACGACGCCGTGGACTACCAGGGCTTCATGGGCAGCATCGGCAAGACCGCCGTCGAGCGCATCGCGCCGCAGCGCTTCGTGCTCACCGCCACCAGCGGCAGCTGCTGGCAGGGCTACTGCGGCAGCTGGCTGTCGGTGTACGAACTGGGCGCGAGCGAAGTGCGGGAAATGGTGAGCGGCATTCCGATGTCGGCGAGCAACGGCGGCGCCGACGGTGCCTGCGAGCAGGTGCTGGCCAACGAACGCCCCGAGACACCGCCGCGCGGCAGCTGCTTCGAGGTCGAAGGCTCGGCGCAGTTCGCGCTGGGCACCGACGACGAGCCCGGCGAGATGCGCCTGGTGTTCAGCGGCACGCGCACCTCCGGCGCGGGCGCGCGCGCCGAGTCGGTCGACAGCACCGTGGTGTACGCCTACCGCAAGGGCAGCTACGTGCCGGGCAGCGGGCGCAACCCGGTGCCTTCTTTCTGAGCGAGGCGCGGGCTGGTCCGCCGCGGCCCGCCTCGCGCTATTCCTCGCTGGTCCACTCCACCTGCACGCCCAGGCTGCGCAGGTTTTCCACGAAGCGCGGGTGCGCGCGGCGGATGGGCGTGGCGTTGCGGATTTCCGAGCGGCCTTCGATGCTCGCCGCCACCATGAACAGCGCGATCGCCACGCGAATGATGTAGGGGCTCTCGACCACCGCGGGCGTCAGCGGATTGCCGCCGAAAGTGATGAGCCGGTGCGGGTCCGACGAGAACACGTGCGCGCCGAACTTCGACAGCTCGCCGGTCCAGCCCAGCGCGCCGTCGTACACCTTGTTCCAGAACATCGCGTTGCCCTGCGCGCGCACGCCCAGCGCAATGAAGATCGGCAGCAGGTCGACCGGAAAGTACGGCCACGGTGCCGCTTCCACCTTGGTCAGCACGTTGCTGGTGAACGGCGTCTGCACCTTCAGCGGGCCGCTGCGCAGCGCACGCGACCAGCCGTCTTCATGCACGATCTGCACGCCGAACTTGGCGAAGGTGCGGTCCAGCAGCGGAAAGTTTTCAGGCGCGCTGTTGCGCACCACCACGTCGCCGCCGGTGATGGCGCCGAGCGCGAGGAAGGTGGTGATTTCGTGGAAGTCTTCGTCGAAGCGGAACTCCCCGCCTTTGAGTGCGCCGCCACCGTGCACCGTGAGCCGCGAAGTGCCCATGCCGTCGATGCGCACGCCGATCATGGCCATGAAGCGGCAGAACTCCTGCACGTGCGGCTCCGACGCGGCGTTGGTCAGCGTCGAAGTGCCGCCCGCGGCGGCCGCGCACAGCACGAAGTTCTCGGTGGTCGTGACCGAGGCGTAGTCCAGCCAGTGGTCGGTGGGCGTCAGCCGGCTCTTGCTGTAGACCAGCAGCGAGCCTTCGGTGCGCTCCACCTCGCCGCCGAAGCGCTGGAACACCTCCACATGCGGATCGATCTCGCGCACGCCCAGCGTGCAGCCCTTGACGTTGTCCTCCAGCCGCGCCGCGCCGAAGCGCGCGAGCAGCGGCGGCACCAGCATGATCGACGAGCGCATTTCCTCCGGCAGGCGGTGCAGCGCGGCGTCGAACGTGGTCTCGCGGTGATGCAGCTCGAGCGTGCCCGTCTCGTGGTCCATGTGCACGTCGCTGCCCAGGGTGCGGAAGATCTCCAGGATCTTGCGCACGTCCGTGATGTCGGGCACCCCATGCAGCCGCAGCGGCTCCCAGGTGAGCAAGGTGGCACAAAGCACCGGCAGTACGGCGTTCTTGTTGGCGGAGGGGGTGATGCGGCCACGCAGCGGCGTACCGCCGTGCACGATGAGGTTGGACATGAAGAGGAAGAAGCGGGGGAGCGGGAGGCGGTGGGAAATGGCGCGTAAACAATTCGCGCCCGAAGGCGAGCACTTTACCGTCTGAAAGCGGCATGAACGGCGATGAAGTTGTAAGAACTTCAAAGCAGGAGCCACTGAATTGACAATTCTTTCGCATTACATCCACCTGATTGCCCAGCCGGCTCGCGACGAACTTGTTACTCCCGCCCCACCGCCCTGCCCGGCTAGATTGGCTGCCTCTCCCTTCGAAAGGCCCAACCAGATGACCCACGCATACACCGGCGGCTGCGCTTGCGGCGCCATACGCTACGAGATCGCGTCCGAGCCCGTCTTCCAGAACCACTGCCAGTGCCGCGACTGCCAGCGCAAGAGCGGCACTGGCCACGGCTCATACCTCACCTTTGCGCGCGCCGGCGTGAAGCACAGCGGCAACGCCACGCTGTGGGACATGGTCGGCGACAGCGGCAACGTCAAGACCCGTGCGTTCTGCCCGGCCTGCGGCTCGCCCGTGTACATGACCTTTGCGGCCATGCCGGAGATCTTCACGGTGCATGCGGCGAGCCTGGATGATCCGGGGCGGTACAAGCCGCAGGTCGTCACGTATGCCGTGCGGGGGTATGAATGGGACTTTCTGGATCCGGGGCTGCAGAAGTTCGAGAAGATGCCGCCGATGTGAGTGAGTCCCGGATGACGGTGCCGGACCGGCTCCGCCGTCAGCCTGCCGAGGCGCGCGAGCGATAGAGCGCGGCATGCGCCATCGTGTATTCACTCAACGGCCCCGCCTTCACATCCGCCGCGCGAAAGTGCTCCGGCGCCTTGACATACGCCTGCACCGAAAGCGCCAAGCGCGATTCGCCGTCGACCCTTTCGACCGCAATCGAAACGCGGCGATAGCCGTCAGCCTCTGTCACTCTTTCAAGCACGTCCATCGCATCCAGCGCCGCTTGATCGACTTCGAAGACTTGCCCCGCCACCCGCTCGCCCTCGCCTGCCGAAAACACGAGCCACGGAGAGAAGCGCTCCCCGACCAGGTACAGCGGATAGCGCTCCACGGTGACAAACTCCCCCGCCACACGCTTGCCGCGATTTGTCGTGAAGTTGGGGAAACCCTCTTTCAGGGTGCCGAAGACGAAGACAAGGTCGGTCATGAGTGAGAAATCGAGGGAGTCGCTTGCAAGCCGCATGCTTCACGCAGCCGCCGATGCGCATCGCCATCCCATGCGATCGGCTGCTGGTTCTTCGCGCGCAGGTAGTGGTGCGTGAACACGGCGAGGTAGGCCTCCAGCGTCTGCTCCACGGCATGCTCGCCCGCCAGGCTCATGCACATCGCGGCCACCTCGCTGGTGCAGAAATGATCCTCGCGGCCGGAGTTGCGCAGCTTGTATTGCGTGATCTGCTCCGGCTGCAGGCTCAGCACCGGCAGCTGGTCGAGGTACGGGCTCCTGCGGAACATCTTTCGCGCCTCGGCCCAGGTGGCGTCGAAAAGTATGAAGAGCGGGCGCTTGCGGCCGTCGGCATGGGCTGGCCGCACAGCGGTGACCACGCGCTCCGGCGCGGCGTACTGGCCCGGGAACACCACATAAGGCTGCCACTGCGGATCGGCCAGCAGGGCCAGCAGAGCGGGATCGACCTCGATGCGCGCCCAGCCGAAGGCGAAGGTGTCGGCCACCACGTCGGCGATCAGCCACCCGGTGTTGGTCGGCTTGAGCGGCTCGATGTCGGCCATGAGCAGGCACACGCCCGCGCGCGTGGGCACTGACGGGCGCAAGGCGCACATGCAATGGCTGGGCCTCAGCCGGCAGCCCGCGCAACGCTCGCTCTTGAAGCCGCCGTTGGCTAGAAAGGGCTCGGTGCTTCGCGCCAGGCGCGCGGCGCGAAGAAGGGAAACGGCGTGAGGCATGCGTCGATTCTCGACGCTGTGGCCGCCTATCTTGGTGCCAGCAGCTTCCCGCTCGCGGCAAGGCGGATAGTCCGGAACAGCAAGACGGCGATCAGACCGCTCAGGAAGGCGAGCAGCGCAACGGCCAAGCCGGTCATCGCGGGATGCCGCACGTGCTCCGCATAGCGCAGCGCGGCATTGCAGAGCGCGGCTATCGGGAAGCTCAATGCCCACCACCCGGCGGCGAAGGCAATGCTCCGCTTGAAGATCTTGAAGGCCAGCGAGAAGAACACGAACAGGCCGAAATAGAAGAGCATCGCGGCAAAGGCGTCGACCCGCTGGAAGAAGTTGGTGTAGGCAAGGAAGCCGACTTCGAACGGCGCGATCAGAATCATCAACGACGGCACCATCTCGTTCGCGAGCTTTTCTTGATGGTGGATCAGCCTGGACATGATCATCGTGAAGAAGACCAGCGCGACCATCGTGCCCACGGCCATCGAGAACAGGTTGAGTTCCCTCGCCCAGCCCATCGGCATGGTACCGCCCGCTACCGTGATGTCGAGCGTTGCCACGCCCGGAATCAGCCACGCCGGCACCGAATGGCCCGCGTCGACCTTGCCCCGCAGAAGCCGGCTGACGATGGTGAATGACAGCGTAATGGTCGCCGCCGCGCCGATGCTCCAGAGAATCTCCGACGCCCGGTTGCTGAGCGGCGCCACGACCGACGAGATCAGCAGGATCGCAATGGTCACCGTGCCGAAGAAATTGCCGGCAATCGGATGCAGGAACTCACCCCGCACGGCGGACGGATGCAGCACCGCCTTTGCGGCATAGGCGATGCAGAGCACCACGAAGATCGCGACGGCGATGCTGCTGATCGCCGCATCGACAAGAGGGCTTGCGCCGAACTGATGCCCGGCCTGCCGCCAGGCCAGCGCCAAGCCCGAGATCCCCATGACCGAGGCGAACAGATTGACCGGTAGATACTGAATGGATGCCTGCCGCGGAAGTGCCGCCTGGCTCAGCGTGTGCGTGGTGTTGATACGTGCTCCTGTGGAAGATGGGCTTCCCCCGCGCGCCTCATGCAGGGCTCGCGGGAGCGACGTAAAAAGTCTATTTGCGGCACCCCGCAACGCAGGCCGTGGCCATGGCGCGGTTTGCGCCATTGATGGCCGTTTTCAGGCCACTGGCGGTTCGGACCTGAAGCGCTGGCGGTATTCCCGAGGCGTCGTGTCGAGCCGCTTCGCGAAGATGGTCCGCATGTGGTTCGCGCTATGGAAGCCGCACCGGAACGCCACCGTTTTCAGCGGCAGGTCGGTTTCCTCCAGCAGCTTGCGGGAGAAATCGACCCGCACCTGCTCGACGAAAGCCGAAGGCGTCATGTTCGCGTTCTTGGCGAAGACGCGCGAGAAAGTGCGCCGGCTGACGCCCACCGCATCGGCGAGTTGCTCGATGGACAGTTGCTCGTCGATGTGGTCCGTCACGTGGCGCAGCACCTTCGCGACGATGGTCTCTTCCTTCGGACCGGCCGCCAAGAAGGGGCTGTACTGCGACTGCCCGCCCTCGCGGCGGATGTACACGATGAGCCGCTTGGCAATGCGCAACGCGAGTTCGTGGCCCCAGTCTTCGGTGATCAGCGCCAGGCAAAGATCGACGCCGGCCGCGACACCGGCCGAGGTGAACAGGCTGCCATCGCGCACGAAGATCTTGTCGGGCCGCACGCGCGCCCTTGGAAACTGGGCGATGAGCCGGTCGACGTCATGCCAATGGGCGGTGACCTCCTTGCCGTTCAGCAGCCCCGCATGTCCCAGCGGGAATGCACCGTTGCAGACGGAGCCGAAACGGCGGGCACCGGCGGCCTTGGCGCTCAACCACTGCAGGAAGCTTGGCTCGTACTCGTTCACCGCAGGCAGCTTCGGGCCACCCGCGACGAGCAGAAGATCGGGCTGGCCGTCGTAGTCGAGGTAGCCGGTCCCGACATGAAGCGCCATGCCGTTGGCGCAACGAACGCTCCCCGCGCGCATGCCCACCAGTTCGATCTGGTAGTGCCGGTCGGGCGGAAGAAAGCTGTTGGCCTCGGAAAAGACGTCCATCGGCGCGGCGACGTCCAGTGCCTGCACCCCTTCCAACACGACGATGACCAGCTTCATGATTCGAGCGCCTCGTCACGCACGGACGACCAGGCCCGTGAACGTGCATCCGGCATGGAAGAGCCGCACGTCGCAGCCGCCCGCCGCGGCTCGGACCCCGATGAGACGAGGAACGCCGTCTGCTTCGGACGCGCTTCGAGATGTGCTGCTCATCCGAAGATGATGGCACAGGCGCTCAGGACGTCGTCAGTGCCTCGCACTGGCTTTCGATGCGGGCATGAAGCAGGCTCAGCGACACCGAGAGCAGTCGCTGCAGCGCGCCGCGCTGGCAGGCATCGAGGAGCGGCGCGGGGTCGGTGCTGGACAAGGCGGCGTCGCGGCGGTCTTCGTCCCAGGCGAGCAACTGGGCCAGCGTGCATGCGCCCTGGACCACGTCGCGCGCATCGTTGAGGAATGCGGCCTGGTCTTGTTGGGAGGGTTCGAGCCGTTCGGCCTCGATCCATTCGAAGGGCCTGAACTGGGCGGTGGGAAGATGCGGCGCGCAAGCGCAACCGGGGTTTGAAGCAAGGGGCATGGGCCTTCCAAGGATGTCGATTTGCAACAACCGACGCACCCGCTGCTAAACGAGGGCGGCAGCTCGAACGGGTTAGCAGACCGGGACATCCTTGCGGAAACCGGCAGGGCGCGAGCCCTCCCGTCCGAGCCGCCTAAAAAGGTGGCGCGAACGAAAAAGCCGCAGACCATGTGCGGTGACTGCGGCTCTCGTCGCAGGATGTCGGCGGGCTGCTAAACCCGGCCCCGCTCATCACGAGGCGGTGGCAATGTACGCGGTCTTTGGAAAGGCCGTCAAGCCGAGGGGCGAAAGAGCAGGTTCGTTCAAAATCGTAGCAAAGCTCGGAACGGCGGCCGACAACGCACCGCATCTCGGTTCAAGGGCTAGATTATTTTCAACACAGGGGGAGTCGGACCGCATGTTTTCGCTTGACGCATCAGACAAAGAGGCCATCAAGGATCACTTTAGAAGGAACAAAGCCTTCTCGTGGTCTGAGGAGTTTTTTCTTTCGGCGATCAACACCGCCAAGTCGAAGTACGACGTTTATTGGGCGGTGATTGCATTGCGAGACTACGGTACTCGGAAGAGCTTGCCAGCGTTGAAAGCTCTGTCCAAGTACCCCATGCAGGATGTAAAGGCCTGTGCAGTCTTGACGATCGCGCAAATAGCCGGCGCAGCGGAAACGCCCTACTTTGTGCAAGTCCTTGAAGACCCATTGAGTGGCCGCAACAAGGTGTACGCGCTTTGGGCTATCGGGGTAGCAGGTGACGAGCGAGCCTTGGAGTCAGTCGAGCGATATGTTCGAAAGAACAAAAAGAAGCTGCAAGCAGAAGGCATGGACCCCAGAGCGCAGCAGGAAGTGCTCACGTTCCTATATCGGGTGGATGCTTCGAGCCTTCTACAGGAGTTTTCCTTTCTGATCCCGCCTTTGAATTTTTTAACGCCGTTTGCCCTAAGCAACTTTGTGCGGCGCGTTCCTGGAATGAAGCTTTCAATAGAAGCCGTGCTCGGAAGAGTGATTCCAGTCGAAATCCACACGAATGATTCTTCGGTGGCACAAGCGAGCCCGGGCGCCGCGCTCGCGGCAAAGCCATGAAGTTCGAGGGCCAGAACTTTGCCGTCGTGAATGCACCGTCCGACCGAGTCTTGGAGAGCAGGCTCCTCGCACTCAAGAGTTACGGGCGGCATTCGTACGCATCGCTTACGGACGCTCAGGGCAACTATGTTCAGGTGGCCGGCGGCGGTGTGACGTGCATGGTCGAGAGCTTCGACGCCTCGACTTCGACGAGGCTGAGAGCCTTTCACGACAAACCGAGCCCTGTGTTTCCTGACGGCACAGTCCTTTCATTCGGAGGCGGCGAGATGCGCCTCAAATCCGACGAGTGGTTCCACGCAAGCTCCGTCGTGGAAATCTTCCTGTGCTTCAAATATGGACGGCACTACCCAGAGACCGTGAATTGGCGCCCTGCGCCGCAGAAGTGACGCCTCTACTTGGCTCCGCCCCTTGTCGCTTCCCTGGAACCCAATTGAGAATCGCCGATACCAAGACCTTTCCACAAAATCTCAGGCATCGCAGCGCGGCATTGGCGCGCAAGTGGTCGCGTCGATAGCCCACCACCAGCACACGGCCGTCACCAGCTTTCCCCGCTTGTACACATGCCCCTGCCATGCTTGCACCCATGAAAGTCAGCGACAACCTGAAGGCCTGGGCAAGGCGAATCAAACGCGACGGCGTGACGCTTTGGTTTGCGGGAAAGAATCCTCGGACGCCCTGGTACGCGAAGGCATTGGGTGTTTTTGTGGTGGCCTATGCGCTCAGCCCCATCGATTTGATTCCGGACTTCATCCCGGTGCTGGGCTACCTCGATGATGTTCTGCTGCTTCCCGTGCTGATCTGGCTCGCGATCCGGTTGCTGCCGCCCGGGGTCCTCGCGGAATGTCGCAGCCAGGCGGAAGAGTGGATGCAGGCGAATGGCGCCAGGCCAAGCAACCGCGCCGGGGCCATCCTCGTCGTGAGCCTTTGGGTGGGCTCAGGGGTCGCGGCCTGGCTCTGGTTCAAGCCGCATCCGTGAGGTGAGGACGGCCAAGTGAATGGCGCTGTCCGCTGGCTGAAACGGAGGCCTTAAACTCCGCGGCCTTTCCGTTGTGTAGAGGAACAATCCGCGATGGCTTTGTTGCAACCCGGCCCTTACTTCCACGGCACGCGCGCAGACCTCCGGGTGGGCGACCTGCTCACCGCAGGCTTCCGCTCGAACTACGACGAGCGCGTCGTCATGAACCACATCTACTTCACCGCGTGGCCAAAGGGCGCGGGGCTGGCCGCGGAAATGGCGAAGGGCGAGGGCCGTGGCCGCGTCTACATCGTCGAGCCCACCGGCGCATTCGAGGACGACCCCAACGTCACCGACAAGAAGTTTCCGGGCAATCCCACGCGCTCGTACCGCAGCCGGGAGCCGCTGCGGATCGTCGGTGAACTGGAAACGTGGGAGCTCTTCGACGCGGAGTACATCCGGCAACTCAAGGAACGCGTGCGCGTCGGCATGGGAGAGATACTGAACTGAATTCAGGGCGACGAGGCAACGCAGCGGTAGCTTTCCGCCTTCGTCGTGTCGCCCGACACGTATGCCGGGTAGTTCGGGTAGCGGCACATGGGACGCGTCGCAAGCGTGCCGAAGGGAGCCGTGGCCGAGTTGCGCACCTGCACGAGTGCATCGGCCGGCGCGCGGCCGCCCGTCACCCAGTTGTCCAGCGTCGTGAGCAGATCGTGGTTGGTGGGAATCTCGGCGCCTGTCGTGAGGCTCGCCGCCGTGCCGTTGTGATTGGACGCAGGCGACACGTAGAGGCGCACGAATTCGTCGACGACCGGCTGCGTCAGCTTGCCGACGACGCTCTGGTAGTACTGGATGCCCGCCACGGGGCTCTGCGCCCAGTCGCCCGCGTTCTCGCGGATGATGAGCTTGCCGCCCCGCGCACGGAAGACCGCAAGATCGGGGTTGGTCGCGTCCATCAGCGCCGACACCTCCTGGATGCGCGCCTGGAAGTTCGTCGCGTTCCATGTGCGGATGTCGAAGGCGGCGTTCCTTGCGATCACGTAGCGGGCGTAGCTGCTGCCGTAGATCACGCCGCGAGCGTCCGCCGCGGTCGGTGGCAGGTTGGGCGCCACGCCCGTCGTCACCCAGCGCCCCACGCCCTCACCCCCGAACTGGATCTCGCCGCCGTACAGGCGGCCCGGATAGGTGGTGGTGCCGTTGGCCAACGGAAATGGCATGACAGTCGGCCCGTACGAGGCCTTGAGCACTGCGAGCTGCGCGTCGGACAGACAGGTGTCGCCCGTGTCGCGCCCCCCGGGACAGCGCAGGCTCTGAAGATTGATGCGAGACGGACAAGCAAGGTAGTTGCTCACCACGCCGTCCGCGCTGTTGTCCAGCGCGTCGCATGTGGTGTTCACGTAGTTGGCAAGCAAGCGCACTTTGCTGGCGTTGATCGCCCCTCCGGAAAACTGCGGCAACTGGTAGTTGATGAAACCGTTGAAGAGCCCCGTCCAGTTGATCACCGGCACGACGGACACGATGCCGTCGAAATCTTGCGGATAACGCTGCGCCATGACCAGGCCTTCGCGCCCGCCCTCGGAGCCGCCATAGAAGTACTGCTTGCGCGGCGAGCGCAGGTAGTACTGCCGCATCAGCACGTGCGCGACGTCCTTGACCTTCTTGTACGACTGATGCGCGAAGTTCTGGAACATCTCGTCGTTCAACGCGAACCTGGCGGGATCGGTGGCGCCATAAGTGGCGCCGTCGTGGCCGGAGTCGGTGCCGAAGGTCGCGAAACCCTGGGTGATCGGCTGTGGCTGGCCCGGTGCCGCATCGCGAAGTGCGGCGACGGCATCGATAACGGTGCCATTGAAGCCGCCGCCGCCCACCATGACGGCTTTCTCGTTCCACGTGGTCGGCAGGTTGAGCTGGAAACGTATCGGATCGGCACCCGCCGCAAGGGGTGCGATGGAGCCCCGCACGCTGCAATATTCGGCGAAAGCTGGCGCTGCGGTGACGGCGGGAACGACCACGGCCGACGACACGGTTGCCACGCCGCTCGGCAGTCCGATCTGCCCCGGCGAGACTGTCTTGCCCACCATGCCGGCGCAAGCCTGGGCGAGCAAGGCCTTGTCCGGCACGGCCGCACTGCCGGCCCCGCCTCCGCCCGTCGCACAGGCGGCGAGCAGCGTCGAAAAAGCGATGAGGCCGACTATGCCGATCCAGCGGCCGGGATGATTTGTTCTTGTCATGCGTGTCTCGGGTTCTGCTTCTTGGCGTGCTGGCCGGCTCGGAAGCTTCCACCCAAAACTGCACTTTATTGCTTTATTTCAAGTTGGCCGCCCAGGCACATGAAGTACTTTGCCTGTGCATCATCGAGACTCGCTCGGGATAAACCCGCATCACGCCGCATCACGCCGCAGGGGGCGCAAGCCGCACCTCGCTCAAACCAGCCGCAAATCCTTCGGCGCCACTCCATCGAAAACCTTCGCCAACTGCGCCGGCGACAGCCCATACATCCGCTTGAACAACCCACCGAACACCGCCCGGTATTCATTGAGCACCGGATAGTCCCGGTTCTGGAACAGCGTCGCCTGCGTCAGCGCCTGCTGTTCGCCCACGATTTGTCCGCCGGCCTGCGCCGACAGGCCGCCGCCGAGTACCCAGTACACGGTCCCGTGCCCATGGTCCGTGCCGCGGTTGCCGTTCTCGCGGAAGGTGCGGCCGAATTCGCTGATGACCACGACCACGGTCTGGCGCCATGCGTCGTCGCCCATCTCCTGGGCGAAGCCGGCCACGCCGCGGCCCAGTTCCTCGAAGCGGTTGGCCAGGTAGCCGGTGGCGGCGCCCTGCCCCACGTGGGTGTCCCAGCCGCCGACGTCGACGAAGCCCAGGTCGAAGCGGTCGCGCATCAGCAGCGCCATGCGGCGCGCGACCAGCTCGAAGCCCTTGGCGGTCATGGCGTTGCGGCTGGCGGCGTCCATCTCGGCCTGCACGGCGCGCATCACTTCGTCGCGCACCTGGAAGCCTTCCGCCACGGGCTGGGCCAGCGAGGTGTTGCGGTACATGCTGGCGATGACCTGGCTCTGCCGCGCGTCGAGGGCAGAGCGCGCGTTGCCCGCGAGCGCCATGTTGGCGGCCTTGGCGTTGCCGCGCAGCGAGATCGGCAACTGGTCGGTGAAGGCGATGGGCGACACGTCGGTGACGGGCCCCGCGCCGAGCACGCCGGCCAGCCGGTTGAGGAAGCCCGAGCGGTAGTCGCGGCGCTTGTCCAGTGCCTGGCCGAGTTCGATGGAGTCCTGCGTCTCGAAGTGGCTGCGCGTGAGGTCGTCGGTGCCCGCGAAGGCGATGAACGCCGCCTGCTTCTGCTGGAACATCGGCATCACGCTCTGCGCGAGCGCGGGGTGCAGGCCCCAGTTGCCGTCGAGCGGCAGCGCGCCGTTGGGCGTGCCGGGGCGCGGAATGGCGATGTTGGGACGCGACGCGTAGTAGAAGTCGCTGCTGGTGGGCACCAGCAGGTTGCTGCAGTCGTAGGCGCCGCGCAGGAACACGACCAGCAGCTTGGTGCCTTCGGCCGCGGGCGCGGCCATGAGCTGGCCCGCGGCACCTGCGAAGGGAGCGGCGGCCATGAGCTTCAGGAGTTCTCGACGTTGCATGACGGTGTCCTTTCTTTTGCCTTGCTCCTTCCCCCTCTGGGGGAAGGTCGGGATGGGGGCTCAGCGGCGCTTGCCCAGCCTCAGCGCTTCAACGAACGCCGCTTGCCCCCACCCCTGCCCTCCCCCAGTGGGGGAGGGAGAAATGCCGAATACCTTCAGCGGCGCATCAACTCAGGCGACGCCAGCAGGAAGGTATTCCACTCCTGCGGGTTCTTCGCCTGCGCCAGCGCCTCGCGCGTGTCCGCGCTTAGCCCGCCCTGCATCGCACGCACCGCGCGCGACTCGGCCAGTTGCGGGAACGCGGGCTTCTCCAGCGGCGCCTTGTCGTCCGCCCTGAACAGCACCGCGCCGTTCGCGCCGATGGCCCGCGCGATCTCGAAGCGCGTGTTCATCTGCCCTGCACTCGCCCATGCCACCTCGTTGAGCGGATAGCCGTCGGGCGTCTCGTGGCCGTACAGCGGCTCGCCCATGCGGTTGATCCAGTTGATCATCGGGTTGACGTTCAGTACCACGCGGTCGTCGTAGGCGAGCCGCACGCCGGCGATCACGTAGTGCACCGGGTCGCGGAACTTGCGGCCCAGCGACGCAGTGAACTCGGGCGACTCGAACATCGCCTTCAGCGTGACGGCGATGTCGCCGTCGCTGCGCGTGAAGGCGGCGGCCATGCGGTCGACCAGCGCCTGCGGCGGATCGTCCGACACGAAGTACACGGCCAGCTTGCGCGAGATGAAACGCGCGGTGGCCGGCGCGCGCGCCAGGCGGTCGAGCGCCTCGTCGGCCTCGGCCAGGCCATGGCTCTGAATCGGCTGGCCCAGCAGTGTCTTCGGCCCGTAGTCATGCCGGTTCGGGTTGAACTCGAACAGGCCCTTGCGCACATAGTCCGCGCGCACCGCGGGACGGACGTTCGGCGGCGGCGCGTCGAGCGGTGCGCTGGTGACGCCCACGCCGGTGAGCACGCGCGCGAGTTCCTGCACGTCGCCCTGCGAATAGCCGCTGCCCACGCCCAGCGTGTGCAGCTCCATCAGCTCGCGCGCGTAGTTCTCGTTGATGCGGTTGGCGGCGTTCTGCGCGTTGTCGAGGTAGCGCAGCATCGCGGGGTGATGCAGCGTGGCGCCGAGCAGGTCGCGGAACTTGCCGAGCGCGTGCGGGCGGATGGCGTTCTCTTCGTAGTCGCCGACCATCGCGCGGATGTTGTCCTTGCGCAGGTTGACGTTGAAGTGGTTCATCCAGAACCAGGTCATCTGCTCCTGCAGCTGGTTCGGCGAATAGAGCGCGCGCAGCAGGAAGCGCGTCTGCGCCTCGCGCGCCAGCTGGTTGAGCTGTTGCTGATAGGCCTGCCGCGCGGCCTTCTTCTGGTCTTCGTCGGGCAGCGCGTCCGCTGCCTTGCGCTGCGCTTCCAGCCCGATGACGAGCTGGTCGAGCGGCGTGTGCGAGATGGCCATCGCATCGATCTGCGCCTGTGCCGCGGGCGGCAGCGGCGCGGGGCGCGGATTGAGCTGGTCGCGCATCCAAAGCGCGAGGCCGCGTTGCGCCAGGTGCGCGTCGCTGCTGGCGTTGGCGCCCCAGCTCACGCGGTCGAGCCAGCGCAGGCGCGTGGCGTCATTGACCTGCGTGGAAGGCAGCGACAGCGACACCAGCGGGCGCTGGCTGCCCGGCGTGCTCGCGCAGGCCGCCAGCAGTGCCAGCACGCAGGCGCCCAGCGCCAGCGACGCGCGGCGCAGCGGCACGGATCCACCGGGGGTGGCCACCACCGCCCTCACTCCCTGCGCATGTCGTGGTGGCGCACGTCGCCGATGGCGTGCTGCGCGGCGTTGAGCGCCACGTCGACATGCGCCAGGCCGCGTTGCTGGAACGGGCGCGAGCGCGGGTCGTCTTCTTCGCGCGCCACGTCGGAGCGCACCTTGCGCAGCAGGTCGATGGCCGCATGCAGCCGGCCTTCGCGCGGCAGCCATGCATCGGTGGGCTCGCGCCATTCGACGGGCTTGCCGTCGAGCCATGCGGCGTGCTGCAGGTCGCCGATGGCGGCGTGGATCTCGTCGAGCACCACCATCTCGTCGCGCGAGACCTGGCCGTCTTCCGGGCGGCGGTGGTCCACCTGCCAGGCCGCGGTGCGCAGGTCGGACAACGCGTGGAGGTAGAAAGGATGCCGGCCGTATTCGTCGGCCAGTGCCGGCAGGGAAGTCGCTGCCACGAGCGTGAACGTGGCGAGTGCGGTGACTAGGCTTTTCTTCTTCATCTTCGGAGCTCCTGATGGTGACAGTGATTGGAGATGCTCTCCTCAACCACCGTGCCCCGCCCCGCGTTGACGCTCTTTACCCTCGTAACGCCGCGCAAAGCCGGCGCCTAAGAGCCAGCTAAGTCAGGCTACAGACAGGCCCGCCGGTGCAGCACCGGCAATCTGGCGCAGCGCGCGCTCGAACACTTCGACGGGCTGCCCGCCCGAAATCAGGTGCTGGTCGTTGATGATGATCGCGGGCACCGAGTGGATGCCGGCGTCGGTGTACATGCGCTCGCGTTCGCGGGTTTCCTGGGCGTACTCGTCGCTCGCCAGGATCTCGCGGGCGCGGGCCGGGTCGAGCCCGGCTTCGGTGGCGGCGCGTACCAGCACCTCGGGGTCGGAGGGGTTCTGGCTGTCGGTGAAGTAGGCCTTCAGCAGCAGCTTCTTCAGCGCCGCCTGCCTGGCCGGGCTTTCCAGCTCGGCCCAGTGCAGCAGGCGGTGGGCATTGAAGGTGTTGTACACGCGCGGACGGCCTTCGGGGCTGAACTCGAAGCCGACGGCCGCGCCGCGCTGGCGGATCATCTCGCGCGACTGCGCCTGCTGTTCGCGCGTGGAACCGTACTTCTGGTTGAGGTGCTCGAAGGTGTCCTGGCCTTCGGGCGGCATCTGCGGGTTCAGCTCGAAGGGCTGGAAGTGCAGCTCCGCGGTGACGTCCGGCGCCACCTTCCTGAGCGCCGCCTCGAGCGAACTCAGGCCAACGGCGCACCAGGGGCAGGACACATCGGAGACGAAGTCGATCTTGAGGTGCGAGGAAGAAGGTGTGGTCATGGCGCCATTCTTCACGGCGCCACAACCCTTGGCAGGCGAAAGGTCTTCAGCCTGCCCCCACCCGGCTCAGGCCCGGGCGGCGGCCTTGGACACGCGCGCGTCCTGCAGCGTCTGCTCGCGCAGGCGGTCGTATTCCTGCTTGTCGACCGGCACCGCATCGGGCTTGCCCAGGTCGTTCATGCGGATGCGGTAGGTCTCCCGTGCGCTCAGGGCGGCCAGTGCGGCCAGCACGGTCACCGCGAAGGTGATGGCGCCGACGGTGAACCACACGTTGGTCGAGCCCGGAGGCGCCACGGCGGCGAACAGTGCGGGCAGCAGCGCGGTGAAGGTGGTGCCGATGTTCTGCGAGATGGCCATGGCCGACACGCGGTTGCGGGTGCGGAACAGCTCCGGATAGAAGCTCGGGAAGGTCGCGTTGTAGCCCTGGTACACGATGCCCCACATCAGCAGCGACATGACGATGGCCAGCGGCACGTTGCGGATGCTGATGGCATACAGGTACACGAAGGACAGCAGACCCGAGAGCAGCGCGCCGACGATGATCGGCGGGCGGCGGCCGATGCGGTCCGACAGGTTGCCCACGAACGGGATCACGATCACGGCAAGGATGTTGCCGAGCACGGGAATCCACAGGTACACGTCCTTCTGGAAGCCGATGCCGTAGGCGGCCTGCACGGCATAGGCCGCGCCGAACACCGTGGCCACCACCGGAATCACGTTCATCAGCGCCATGCACACCACGCGCAGCATGTCGGCCCAGCTGTCGGTGAAGGCCTGGACGATCGGCGCCTTGGCCACTTCGCCCTTCTTGTCGACTTCGGCGAAGGCCGGCGTCTCGTCGACCTCGCGGCGGATGATGTAGCCCGCCACGATGACCAGGAAGCTCAGCAGGAACGGAATGCGCCAGCCCCAGGAGTTGAAGGATTCTTCAGGCATGTAGTGGGCCAGCGGCAGGAACACCGCGGCAGCCAGGATCTGGCCGGCCTGCACGCCCTGCAGCGTGAAGCTCGCGAAGAAGCCTCGGCGCCCGAACGGCGCGTGCTCCAGGATCATCGAGCTGGCGCCCGAGATCTCGCCCGCCACCGCAAAACCCTGCACCAGGCGCAGCAGCACCAGCAGCACGGGAGCCAGCAGGCCGACCTGGTCGTAGGTCGGCAGCAGGCCGACGGCCACGGTCGAGAAGCCCATCAGGAACATGCAAAGAACCAGCACCTGCTTGCGACCGTGCGTGTCGCCCCAGTGGCCGAGCACGAAGGCGCCGATGGGGCGCGCGACGTAGCCCACGCCGTAGGTCGCGAGCGACGCGACGATGGCCGTCGTCGGGTCGCCCTTGGGAAAGAAGATCTGCGGAAAGATCAACGCCGCGGCCGTGGCGTAGATGAAGAAGTCGTAATACTCCAGCGCCGAGCCGATCCAGCCGCTTGCGGCGGCCTTCTTCGACTGGTGCCTGCCTTGCGGCTCATGGGCTGTGTTGCTTGCCATGTGTGTGTCTCCAGTGTTGACAAAAAAACCTAATCAATCCTGCGCCTGGGAAGCCATGCGCGCCGGTGCGTTGAGGGCACCGTAGGCGTCGTAGTTGCCCACGCGCTGTGCGACCTCGAAGAACAGTCCCCCCTCGAAACTCTCCGTATAGATATGCAGGTAGTCGCCGGCCGCCGAGCGGTCGAACAGCACGCCCGCCGCGCGCATGCGCGCCAGCAGTTCGGGCGCGAGGTCGATGCGCGTCGCGAGGTCGTCGTAGTAGTTGTCCGAGATGGGCACGAAGCGCGTGCCGTTGGCGCGCAGCTTGGCGGCGGTGTCGAAGATGTCCGCGCAGCTCAGCGCGATGTGGTGCACCGCGCCGCCGCCGGTCACGCTCAGCGTGCGCGCGGTGCGGGTGCGCTGGCTCAGCGACACGTTGAGCACCAGGCGCAGGCTGCGGTCGGCGTTGGCCACGCCGCGGCTGCGGATGAGGCCGAAGGGGTCGGCCAGCTCCAGGCTCTCGCCCGGCTCCAGGCCGAGCACGGCGCGCGTGAACAGCACCCAGGTGTCGAGCTGATCGACCGCCAGGCCCAGCGCCACGTGGTCGATGCGCTGCAGGCCGGCGTCGGATTCGTCGGGGCCGCCGTCTTCGAGGATGAAATCGGCTTCGTACAGGCCGTTGGCGCCCAGCGCCTCGGGCACGAAGTGAATGAGGTTGCCGCCGGGCGCGACGACCGCCGGCACGCGCAGCTCGTTCGGGCCGACCGGGCTGTCGTGCCGCTGCGAGCGCATGGCGGTGGCCCGGCCCACTGCCGCGAGCGGATCGGCGCAGCGCACGCCCAGCGCGCAGACCGAAGTGCCGTGCGCGTCGAAGCGGCTGCGCGCGAAGGAATCGGGCTGGGCATTGACGATCAGGTTGACCTCGCCCTGGCGGTACAGCGTGACGGCCTTCGAACGGTGCCTGCCCACGCGGCGAAAACCCAGCTGCTTCACCAGCGCGGCCAGCGTGAGTGCCGAGGCCTCGTCGGCCGCGAACTCGATGAACGACAGGCCCGACAGCGCCGGCACCGGCGGCGGATTGAACAGCTCCACGCGCTGCGGCTGCACCGGCGTGCCGGCCATGCGCTGGCGTGCTTCGCTCTCGAGGTAGAGCAGCGAGCGCATCGCGTCCACGGCGGTGCGGCGGTTGGGCGTCTCGCGGAAGATGTCGTTGAAGATCTCCAGCGACAGCGGCCCGGTGTAGCCCGCGCGCAGCACCTGCGTGAAGAAGCCGATCACGTCGAAGTCGCCCTGCCCCGGGAACGAGCGGTGGTGGCGCGCCCACTGGAGCACGTCCATCGACAGCAGCGGCGCGTCGGCCATCTGCAGGAAGAAGATTTTTTCGCCGGGGATGTCGGCGATGCCGGCCGGATCGTCCTTCAGCGACAGCGTGTGGAAGCTGTCGAGGATCAGGCCCAGGTGCGCGTGGTTCGCCTGCCTGACGATGTTCCAGGCCTGGCCGTACAGCGATGTGTGCCGGCCCCAGGCCAGCGCCTCGAAGCCCACGCGCAGGTTGCGGCGCGCGGCACGCTCGGCCAGTTCATGCAGTTGGGCCGCGGCCAGCGCGGGGTCGTTCACGGCCAGCGGCGAGGTGTTGGAGCAGCACAGCACCAGCGGCGCGCCCATGGCTTCCATCAGGTCGAACTTGCGCTCGGCGCGCTCCAGGCTGCGGCGGAACTGCGGCTCCGGCATGCCTTCGAAGTCGCGGAACGGCTGGTACAGGTCGATCGACAGGCCCAGGTCGGCCGTGATGCGGCGCAGTTCGGCGGCGGTGCCCTTGAAGTTGATGAAGTCGGCCTCGAACAGCTCGATGCCGTCGAAACCCGCGGCTGCGACGGCTTCGAGCTTTTGGCGGAGCGTGCCGCTGAGCGAGACGGTGGCAATGGAGCGATGCATGGGGGTGGACTTTAGAAACACCCGGCTCCCACCACAATCTATTCAGCGGCCCTCTGATCGATCATCGATCACATGCGTCCATTATTCGCACGAAATACGGGATACACCTAGGCCGCCGGTGTAGCGCCCAGCCCTCAAAGACTGCGCCAGAAATCGATCAGCAGTTGCGTGAACTCCACCGGGCGCTCCACGGCGCTGACGTGCGCGGCGTCGATGGTGGCCAGCTGCGCATGCGGAATCGCGCCGGCAATGGCCTGCGACATGGCCATGGGCGTGGCCTCGTCGCGCAGCCCGCCGATCACCAGCGTGGGCACGGCGATGCGGTGGTTGCTCTCGCGGAAGTCGATGGCGGCCACGGCATTGCAGCTCTCGATGTAGGCCTGCGCGTCGGTGCGCACGAGCACGTCGTGCAGCGCCTTGGCGGCGGCCGCACCCTCCGGCGTGGTCACGAAGTCGGGCGTGAGCCAGCGCGACACCGCGCCGGGCGCGATGGCGGCCACGCCTTGGGCATTGACCGTCTCCGCGCGCGCGCGCCACGGGGCCTGGTCGGGGTAGTGCGCGGACGAATTGGCGATCACCACGGTCTTCAGCAGCTCGGGGTGGCGCACGGCCAGCGCCTGCGCGGTCATGCCGCCCATCGACAGGCCGACGAAATGCACCGGCTCGCCGCCGGCCTCGCGCCGGATGAGCTCGGCGGCGTCTTCCGCCAGCGTCTCGATGCGCAGGGGGCCCGGCACCACTTCGGAGGCACCGTGGTTGCGGTGGTCGTAGCGGATCACGGTGTGGGCCCGCGCGAGCTGGGCGGCCACGCCGTCCCACATGGTCAGGTCGCAACCGAGCGCATGGCTGAGCACGACGATCGGGCCGTCGCCTTCGCGAACGACATTCAAACGGGTCATGGTGTGGTTTCCTTTGTCGGATGTTGAAGACGTGGCAGCCAGAAGAATGCGATGGCCATCAGCGAAACGCCGGCCAGCAGCATGGGCACGACCATCGGCCAGGCGCCGTAGGTGTAGTCGGTATCGACGAAGCGCGCCGCCAGCTGCCCCACGCAGAACGCGACCATCATCATGCCGAAGCCGGACCACGACACGGCCCGGCCCGCCAGGTGCGGCAGGTCGCCCACCGCGCCCGCCTGCCCGCAGGGCTGGTGGATGCCGTGGCCGAGGCAGTACACCGCGTGGCCCGCCAGCAGCGGCACCGCGCTGAGCGGCAGCAGCCAGCAGCCGAGCGCCTGGATCACCGCGCCCGTGATGCTGAGCGAGGCGCCCAGCCGCACGGTGCGCACCGGCCCGTAGCGCCGCAGCAGAGTGCGGCACATGGTGGTGCTGAAGATGTAGACCAGCGAGCCGCCGGCCGGGATCCAGCCGTACCAGGCGGGCGACCAGCCGAGGTAGCCGATGTAGACCATCGGCGACAGCAGCAGGAAGCAGAAGAGCCCGCCGTAGGTCGACGCGGCCACCGAGGCCCAGGCGCGGAAAGAGCGGCTCGCGAACACGGTGCGGGTGCTGCCGCGCGGCGCGGAGAGGCCGTCCTCGCTCATCGGTCTGCGCGTTTCGGCGAACGAATGCCAGCACATCGCGAACAGCACCGAGGCATAGACCGCCATCGCCACCATCACCCAGCGCCAGCCCGCGCCCTGCACCAGCCATGCGCCCAGCAGCGGCGCCAGCAGCCCCACCACGCCCAGCCCGGTGAGGCCGCGCGCCATCACGTGCGGCCCCTCATGCGCCGGGTACAGGTCGCGCACCGCGGCACGCGAGCAAACCAGGATCGCCGCCATCGAGAAGCCCTGCAGCGCACGCCAGCCCGCGAGCAGCGCCACGCTGTCCGCGAACGCACCGCCCAGCGCTGCAAGCACATAGCAGCCGAGCCCGGTCAGCAGCACCGGCCGCCGGCCGAAGCGGTCTGCCAGCGGGCCGCATAGCAATTGCGCAAAGCCGAAAGCCAGCACGAACAGCGTGAGGCTGGTGCTGGCGGAGCCGAGCTCCTTGGCGATGGCGGGGAGCGCCGGCAGGTAGCTGTCGGTGGCCACGGGCTGCGCCGCCAGCAGCAGCGGCAGCAACAGCGCGAAGCTGACGTCGAAGCGGCCCTTGCGGGCGACCGGCGGGCTCACTGCGCGGCGGTCGCCGGCGTCGCGGGCAGCAGGCCCTTCTCGCGCAGGATGCCGGTCGCGATGCCGAAGGCGTGGTTGGCCACCGGCACGCCGCAGTAGATGGCGGCCATCATGATCACTTCCTTGATGTCTTCGGGCGTGAGGCGCGACTCGGGCGGGCCGTCGAGCGCGGCGCGCACATGCATGGCGAATTCCTCATACGCGTGGATGCCCAGCATCATCGACAGCACCATGTAGCGGCGCGTCTTGTCGCCCAGCGCGGGACGGCCCCAGATGTCGTTCCACGCATGGCGCGTGATGAGTTCCTGGAACTCGGCGTTGAAGCCGTTGCGGTTGGCGAGCGACTTGTCGACCCATGCGTCGCCGAGCACGCGGCGGCGGTTGACGAGGCCGGCTTCGTAGACGCCGGGTTCCACGGGCGGGTTTTCGGGGGCGGTCATTGGGCGAGTTCCTTGTCTGTGAGCCGGGCCTGCATCGCCTTCACTTCGGCGAGGGCGGTCTGTCCGGCGTTCATGGCGAGCGCGGGGTCGAACCATTCGTCGGCCGCGTCGCGCGGGAGTTCGGCGCGCAGCCGGTCGATGTTGGCGCGCATGCGCGCGGCGTCGACCTGCAGGCCCGGCAGCGCACCGGCCATGGCGCGCACGCTGCCGTGCGCCGACATCAGCAGTTGCGGCCATTCGGCCAGCTCGGCCTGCCAGGCGCCGAGCGCGCGTTCGTGCTGTTGCGGCATGGCGCCGAGCAAGGCGGCCACGCGCTGCGGCGCGCGATGGGCGGCGGCAATGGCCACCATCGACGCCACCGGGTTGCGCTTGTGCGGCATGGCCGACGAGCCGCCCCGGCCGGGTTCGCTGGGCTCGGAGACTTCGGCCACTTCGTACTGGCCCAGCAGCGCGATGTCGACCGCGATCTTGCCGAGGCTGCCCGTCATGAGGCCCAGCTCGCAGCCCAGCGCCACCCATTCGTCGCGCTGCGTGTGCCACGTCGCGCCGGGGTCGCCCAGGCCCAGTTCCTTGGCCATGCGCTGGCGCACGGCCGCGCCCTGCCCCTTCATCTGCGCGAGCGTGCCGACGGCGCCGCCGAGCTGCAACTGCAGCGCGTGCTTCGCGGCCTCGCGCAGGCGCAGGCGGCTGCGCACCAGCGGCGCGGCCCAGCCGGCGCACTTGAAGCCGAAGCTGGTGACCGAAGCCGGCTGCATCAGCGTGCGCGCGAGCATGGGGGTTTCCGCATGCTCCGTCGCAAGGCGCATCAGGGCATCGGCCGCCCTGGCCAGGTCGGCTTCGACCAGCGCGACCGCCTCGCGCGTGACCAGCGCCATCGCGCTGTCGATCACGTCCTGGCTGGTGCTGCCGAAATGCACATAAGGCGCGGCCTCGGCGTTGAAAAGGCTCACGGCCTCGCGCAGCGCCTTGACCAGCGGAATGGCGACGCTGCCGGCACGGCCGCTCTCGCGGACGATCTTGGCAACGTCGAACAGCTCGACCTTGCAGCTGCTCACGATGGAGTGCGCGGCGCTCTCGGGAATCAGCCCCTCGGCGGCCTGGGCACGCGCCAGCGCGGCCTCGAAGCGCAGCATCGCGTCGACGAACGCGCGGTCGCTGAACGCGCCCAGCGTTTCGGATGTGGAGAGAAAGCCTTCGAAAATGCTCATGCGGTGACTCCGCCTTTCAATATTTCAGTTGGGCCACGGCACGCAATTCTTCTGGGGACGCCGTACCAAAGCCGAAGAACTCCAGGTACGCCGGAATCATCTCGAACAGCATGTCGGTGCCGACCTGCACCTGGCAGCCCTTGGCCTTTGCGGCCTCGAGCAGCGGCGTGTATTCGGTCTTCATGACGACCTCGCCGACGAAGGTCGAAGGATCGATGCGGTCCACATCGAAAGGCAGAGGGTCGCCCTCCTTCATGCCCAGCGGCGTGGCGTTGACGACCACGTCGTAGCCGGCCGGGTCTTTCGAGCCCGTGCTCACCTTCATCTGCGGATAGTGCTCGCGCAGCCGCGCGGCCAGCGCACCGGCCGAGGCTTCGCTCATGTCGAACAGCATCAGCTCGGCGGCGCCTGCCGCGGCTATCGACGCCGCAATGGCCGAACCCACGCCGCCGGTGCCCGACACCAGCACCCGCGTGCCCTTGAAGAGCCGACCCTTGCGCTCCACGCCGCGCACGAAGCCGGCGCCGTCGAACTGGTCGCCCAGCAGCGTGCCGTCGGGCCGCTTCAAGATCGCGTTGCAGGCGCCGGCGACGCGCGCCGTGGGCGTCACCTCGTCCACCAGCGCCATGGTCGTGACCTTGTGCGGCATCGTCACCAGCGCACCGCGCAGGTTGCTGAACTTGAAGATCTGCGGCAGCGAGGCCGCGTAGTCCTCGGGCTTCACGCCCATCGGCACCACCACCGCGTCGATGCCCTGCTTGTCGAACCAGGGGTTGTAGATCATCGGCGCCTTGAAGGCTTCGGTCGGAAAACCCAGGTGGGCGATGAGCGTTGTCTTGCCGGAAATCATGTCGAGTCTCTTGAATGGGAAAAGGCGTGGCTCAGGCCACGCTGGGTGAGTGATAGCGCAGGGGCTTGGCGATTTCGCCGTGCATGGCTGGCGGGTAGATGATTTCGCGCAGGAAGTCGGCGTCGGCGCGCAGCGCCTCGGCCGCTTCGGCGTGGCCGAAGTAGCGCAGGTAGTGCGGCATCTGCTGGATCAGCATCTCGAAGCCGGCCTGCGCATTGAGCCCGCGCGCGCGGGCCGCGCGCACCAGCGGCGTGGGCTGGTTGCGCAAAAGAATGTCGAACAGCGCGGCGTGGCTGTCCATGCGCGCCACGTCCACGGGCAGTGCGTCGTCCTCGACCAGCCCGAGCGGCGTGGCGTTGATGACCAGGTCGTAGCCTTCGGGGGCGTTGCTGTCGACGGCCACCACCGTGGCGTCGAAGAAGGCGTCGAGCTTGGCGGCTACGCCCGCGGCCTTGCCGGCGGCGCGGTCGAAGAACGAAATGTGCGCGGCGCCGTTCACCACGCCGCCCTCGGCCAGCGCCACGCCGATGGCTGCGGCGCTCACGCCCGCACCGAGGATCAGCACGCGCTTGCCGCGAAAGGGAATGTTGCAGTGGTCAAGCGCGCCGATCAGGCCTTCGCCGTCGAACAGGTCGCCCTCAAGCTGGTCGCCCTCGGTGCGGCGCACCACGTTCACCGAACCCGCCACGCGCCCGAAGAGCCCGCAGCCGTCGAGCAGGTCGACCACCAGCGGCTTGTGCGGCGGCGCGATCACCATGCCGCGCAGGTTGCGCGCCAGGAAGGCCGACTTGAAGAACACCGCGAAGTCGCGCACCGGCACCTGCATGGGCAGCAGCACCGCGTCGATGCCGAAGCGCTCGAAGGCCGCATTGAACATGCGCGGCAGCCGCACGTTGCGAACCGGGTCGCCCGGAATCAGGTACGCCTGGGTGCTGCCGCTGATGGAATGGCTCATGTGCTTGCTTCCGTTCGTCAATCGCTCTTTTCGAGGCCGGATGGCGAGCTTTATAGTCGCTTCAGCCCAATCATGCAGGGCTGCATACCTCAAAGCGTTCGATAATCGAACTGTAAAAATCGTTAATCGTTCAAATCGAGGGTTTTTACCTGCACTGAATACCAACGCCAACCGCATCGCCGCAGGCACACTTCCGCCCATGAGCAAGGACGACTCGACACCTCCCGCAGGCCTGGACAAGCGCGACTGGATTGCCGGCCTGGAGCGCGGCGTGAGCATCATCGAGGCCTTCGACGATGCCAACCCGCGCCTCACCGCCAGCCAGGCGGGCCAGCGCACGAACATGACCCGCACCGCCGCGCGGCGCTACCTGCTCACCCTGCAGCACATGGGCTACGTGGCGAGCGACGGCAAGCTGTTCTGGCTCACGCCGCGGGTGCTGCGGCTGGGCCGCTCGTACCTGGAATCGGCCCGGCTGCCGCGCGTGGTTCAGCCTTTTCTGCAGCGCGTGGCCGCCGGCACCAACGAGATCGCCTACCTCAGCGTGATGGACGGCGACGAGGTCGTCTACATCGCGCGCAACGGCCCGAACCGCAGCATGAGCACCGGCTATGTGCTGGGCGCGCGCGTGCCGGCACAGGTCACGGCCTCGGGCATGCTGATGCTGGCGCTGCGCAGCGACGCCGAGCTGAACGAGTGGCTGGCGACCAAGCAGTTGACGGTTTTCACCTCGCACACCATCGCGAGCATGGAGCGCATGAAGCTGGAGCTGGCGCGCATACGGGCGCAGGGCTGGGCGCTGTCGGAGCAGCAGCTCGACCTGAACTCGCGCGGCATCGCGGCGCCCCTGCGCGACCGCCACGGGACGCTGGTGGGCGCGCTGAACATCACGATGCCGATGGGGCACGAGAGCTCGGAAGACGCGGTGGCGCGGGTGCTGCCCGTTCTGCGGGAGACGGCGCAGGCGATGCGCAACCTGATCTAGCTGTCGGGCAGTACTAGTACCAGAACTTCCATCCGGGCTTGCCGGTACCGCCCACCTTGCCGGGGTCGGGCGTTGCCACACCCGACCGCTGCAGCGCCTCCAGCCGGTCGCGGGCCGTGAGGCTGCCGGCCTCGATCGCCTTCGCATACAGCTCGGCCGCGCGACGCAGGTCCTTCGGCACCAATTCGCCGTATTCGAAGATTTCGCCCATATCCTCGCCCGCATACGGGCTGCCGGAAGCCATGGCTCGCTGGTACCAACGGATGGCCTGCGGCACATCCATCTCCACGCCAAAGCCGCGCCGATAGCGAAAGGCAACCTGCAGTTGCGCATCGGCATGCCCTTTGTTCGCTGCCTGCAGATAAAGCAGGAACGCGACCGGCAAGGACTCCGCGATCTCGGGGGTGTAGATGCGCCCGGCCAGTTCATGGAGGGTGCCTGCATCGAGCCGTGAAGCATCGAGCAGCGCCGCGGCGCCTTGCGAACGAAGGGCGGCATTCGAGTCCAACACCATCGCTCGCAGGCGGGCCTTCGCGTCGAGGAAGTCGTGCTCGGCCGCCAGCTTCATCCAGCGCACTGCCTGCTCGACATCGCGTGCCACGCCTCGACCGTCGGCATACATGCCGGCAAGGCTGTACCACGCGGCGATGACGTTCTTTTCAGCCGCATTCCGGTAGAGCGACAACGCCATGTCGAAATCCTGCGCCACGCCAAGCCCATGCTCGTACTTGTCGGCCAGGTTGTTGATTGACGCGGCATGCCCCTGGGCAGCGGCCTGGGCGTAGAGTTGCACGCAGAGCTCGTAATCCTGAACGACGCCCCGGCCGTCCTGAAGACACATGGCCAAGTGGTACTGGGCGTCCGCGAATCCGGCAGCGGCCGCATGCCTCAGCAATGTCACGGCTTTGGCTTCGTCCCTGGCCACACCCAAGCCCTCCTGATACATCATCGCCAAGCGCGTCAGCGCGACCGGATCGCCCTTGTCCACCGCGCGGCGCAGCAGGCCCAGCCCTTTGGAGGGGTCTGGCGCGAGCACGCCACCTTCCAGGTAGATGATGCCCATCTCGCGCTCGGCCGGCGCGTAGCCCGAGTCGGCTGCGCTCTGCCAGAGGCACAGCCCTTGCCTCTGGTCGCGCTCGAGCGCAAGGCCGTGGAACTGAAGGTTGCCAAGCGCGAACTGCGCATGCGGCGCTCCCCGCAGCGTTTGGTCGAGCGAGCCGTTGACTGCCTGCTGCTGGAGAAAACGCACGCAAGCCGTGACGAAATCAGGCGACTGCCGCGCAACGAATACCAGCGTGTCCCTCGCCTCGTCCGGCGACAGCGTCTGCCTCGTGCCATTGCAGAGTTGGATCCGCAGCCCGGCGGCCTCCCCCGCCGCCTGCCCAACCTCGATCACGCACGAGGGGAAAAGGCCTCGGCCGGACAACACCGCGTCGCCTGTCATCGCGTGCCGTCCGTCGGCGTAGGCAACCACGTCCCGATCTTGCTGCCGGGCTTGCGTCTCGACGGCCTGCGCTGCGTCGCGGAAGCGCGCCCATGAGCCCGACGGCCAGTTGAAGTGCTGGATACCGGCCTCCAGGGAGCGATTGAACAGCCCCTCGGCCTCGGCCGGCACGCTGCCTTCGATCAACTGGGGCTTGAAGATCGCAAAACCGTGCGGGTCGGTCGCGGCACGGTACGGGAACACGACGGTGACTGCCAACGGGTTGTCGCCGTGGCAACGCAGTTCCACCACGATGGCCGTGCGCCCCTTGGGCAGCCCCACACTGGCCTCGCAGGCGAACGCGGCATGGCGGGGACCGCCCTCTTCCTGCGCCAAGGCGGCACGGCCGCGCTGCAGCGCCCCGTCAGCCGTGTCGTCGAACATGGCCACCAGAGAGAAGCGCTCGCCATCCGCATCGGGCCGCAGCAATGTCGGCGCCAGGACCGTGCCCCCCGACACCATGAACATCGAATAGGAGGCGAGGAAGCCGAGCGAGTGCACGGCCGCTGCCCAGGCCACTGGCCCCGCGTGGTCGAGCCGCGCGCCGCAGCCCGCCACGTAGTTCGCGCAGGTGGGCGCGAGGCCGGCGCCGAACAGCTTGTCTTCGATCCATACGAGTGGCAGCAACGCCACGCCGACATCCCTGGCAATTGCCACGATGCGCGACTGCGTGCCTTCCGCCAAGCGTGCGGCCGAGCCCAGCACCTGTTGCGCCGATGCGAAGTCGTGCCAGCCGATGCGCGCGCCAGACTTCTTCACGACGAAGCTCACGAGGTAGTAGGCCAGCAAGTCACAGAAGTTGCGCCCGCCCGGCGTTGAGAGAAATGCCTCGCGCTCGGGCTTCACCTTGGCCCTGATCTGATCGAGCAACGTGTTCACCCGCTCGAGGCTGGCATGCGAATAGTCGAGCCGAGCCTGGCTCAAGGCCTTGCCGAATGTCCACCCGCCCTCCGGCTCCTTGCCTTGCGCATAGCAATCCAGAAAAACTCGCGCCGCATTACTCATCGGCTTTTCCTCCCTCAGTTTTCTCTTATTCGACAAATGTAACGTAAAGAAACAAATTCAGGGTGGTTGGCACGGACGCAGTGACAGCATTCCGACAGCATCCGCCGGGCAGGATGCGCGCTTTCAATACCAAAGCGCTGGAGACACAAGCCCATGTCCGACCTGTTCCCGAACCACACACACATGAACCGCCGCCACTGGCTGCAGGCCGGCGGCTCCCTCGGCCTGGGCGGCCTGCTGCCCTCGCTGGCCTCGGCGCAGGACGCCTGGCCCAGCAAGTCGGTCCGCTTCGTCGTGCCCTTCGCGCCCGGCGGCAGCTCGGAAATCGTCGCGCGCTCCACCGCCGCCGAGCTCTCGCGCACGCTGGGCCAGAGCGTGTTCGTCGACAACAAGCCCGGCGCGGCCGGCAACATCGCGATGAGCGAGGTGGCGCGCAGCACCGACCAGCACACGATCATCCTGGGCCACATCGGCACGCTGGCGGTCAACCCGTACATCTTTGCCAAGCTGCCCTACGACGCGAACAAGGACTTCAAGCCCGTGAGCCTGCTGGCCAAGGTGCCCAGCCTGTACGTGGTGCACCCGGACGTGCCGGCCAAGAACCTCAAGGAGTTCATCGCCTATGCCAAGTCGAAGCCGGGCAAGCTCAGCTACGGCTCGGCCGGCAACGGCAGCGCGGGGCACCTGGCCTTCGAGTACCTGAAGATGACGGCCGACGTGTTCATGCTGCATGTGCCCTACCGCGGCACCGGGCCGATGGTGACGGACCTGCTCTCCGGCCGGCTCGACGCGTCGGCCATCGGCGCGGCGGCGATCATTCCGTTCATTAAGGCCGGCAAGGTGCGCTGCATCGCGACCGGCTCGGCCAAGCGCCTGGCGCAGCTGCCCGACGTGCCGACCGTGGCCGAGCAAGGCTTCCCCGGCTTCGAGATGACGCAGTGGTACGGCATGCTGGCGCCCGCCAACATCACGCCCGCGCAGATGGCCAAGCTGTCGGCCGAGACGATGAAGGCGGTGAAGTCGCCCGACTCGATGCAGCGGCTGACGGCCGATGCGGCCGAAGCTGTCGGCGGTACGCCCGAGCAGTTCACTCAGTTCATTGCGGCGGAACAAGCACGCTGGCAAAAGGTCATCGCAAGGGCAAACATCAAGCCGGATTGACTGGCGCAGCCCCTAGCATCGGCCCATGCGCATTCTCCTGGCCGAAGACGAACACACCCTGGGCACCTGGCTCTGCAAGGCGCTGGAGCACGCGGGCATCCAGGTCGAATGGGTGGACGACGGGCGTCTGGCCGATCGGGCGCTGCAGCAGCGCGACCACGATGCGCTGGTGCTCGACCTGGGCCTGCCCGGGCTCGACGGGCACACGGTGCTGCAACGCCTGCGCGAGCGCGACCAGCGGCTGCCCGCGCTGATCCTGACGGCGCGCGACTCGCTGAACGAGCGCGTGGCGTCGCTCAACGCGGGCGCGGACGACTTCCTCGCCAAGCCCTTCGCGCTGGCCGAACTCGAGGCGCGGCTGCATGCGCTGGTGCGCCGAGCGCGCGGCGTGGAGCATCCGCGGCTGGCCTGCGGGCCGCTGGTGTACGACGGCGCGCGCCGACATTTCACGCTGAACGGCGAGGCGCTCGCGCTGTCGCCGCGCGAACTGGCGGTGCTGCGCGTGCTGGTGCAGCGCAGCGGCGAGCCGCTGTCGAAGCAGCAGATCCTGGAGCGCGTGTTCTCCGACGACGAGGAGGTGCATCCCGAAGCGGTGGAAGTCTTCGTCTACCGGCTGCGCAAGCGGCTGGACGGCAGCGGCGTGCGCATCGTCACCCTGCGCGGGCTGGGCTATGTGCTGGAAGCAGACTAGGTGGGCATGCCGTCGTTGCGGAATGCACGCCTGCGGCGCGCCAGCCTGTGGCAGCGCCTTGCGCTGCTGCTGTTTCCCGCGCTGCTGGTCGTGACCGGGCTGGAGCTGTGGATGACGCGTCACGACGCGCTGGCCGCAGCCAACGCGGCCTACGACCGATCGCTGCTGGGTGCGCTCAAGTCGATCGACGCCAACATCTCGACCGCGTCGGGCGGCCTCTCGGTCGAGCTGCCGTACACGATGCTCGAGTTCTTCGAGCTCACGGCGAGCGGCCAGGTTTTCTTCAGGGTGTCGACCTCCGACGGGCTGGTCGAGCTGGGCAGCGCCGACCTGCCCGCGCCGCCGGTCGCGCTGAAGATGGGCACGCCGGTCTTCTACGACGCCACCTACTTCGGCGAAGCAGTGCGGCTGGCCGCCTACCGCCGCGACCTCGACCGCGCGCCGGCCGGCAGCACGGGCCGCAGCGTGCTGGTGCAGGTGGGAGAAAGCACGCGCTCGCGGCAGGCGTTCACCGCGCGCCTGGTGCGCAGCGCGGCGCTGCGCGACGGCCTGGTGCTGGCCATGCTGCTGTGCGGCACCGCCGTGGCGCTGGCCGCGGCGCTGCGCCCGCTGTCGCGGCTGGCGCGCGAAGTGCAGGCGCGCACGCCCGACGACCTCACGCGCATCGCCGAGGCCGACCTGCCCGCCGAGGTGCGCCCACTGGTCGCCGCGGTCAACCAGCAGATGTCGCGCACGCAAGACCTGGTGACGCAGCAGCGCCAGTTCCTCGACGACGCGTCGCACCAGTTGCGCACCCACCTCACCACGCTGCAGATGCAGGCCGACTACGCCCGGCGCGAGCAGGACCCGGCGCAGATCCAGCTCGCGCTCGACGCGCTGGCCACCGAGATCGGCCGCGCGACGCGCAGCGCGCAGCAGTTGCTGGCGCTCGGGCGCAGCGACACGGTGCCGGTCGAGCCGGCCGACTTCGACATGGCGGCGCTGCTGCGCGAGGTGGCGGTCGACCTGCTGCCGCTGGCGCGCGCCAAGCGCATCGACCTGGGCATTCACTCGCCCACGCCGGAGTTCATCGCCGTCGCCGACCGCGGGCTGATGCGCGAGGCGCTGAGCAACCTCGTGACCAATGCCATCGCCTACACGCCTGCAGAGGGCACGATCACGCTGTTCGCGGCCGGCGACGCGGCGGGCTGGAGCCTCAACGTCGAGGACGACGGGCCCGGCTTGAACGAAGAAGAGCGCGCCGCGCTGGGCCAGCGCTTTCGCCGTGGCGCGCGCGCCGGCAAGGGCGGCTTCGGGCTCGGCCTGGCCATTGCGCGCTCCATCGCGCAGCGGCACCATGGCGAGCTGCGGCTGGAGGCACGCGAGAGCGGGCCGGGCCTGCATGCGATCATCTGGTGGCCCCGTCCGGCGGCGCACTGACCAGCCCGCCCCCACTCAATGCCCGCGCCCCTTCACGCCAACCGCCGCCACGCCCTGCGCGCGCTGTCCGCGCTGCTGTTGCCCGCGAGCCTGCGCGCGGCGGCGGCCGATGACCCCTCCCTCGAAGCCGCCGAGTGCGTGATCCCCGCCAAGGCCGGCGGCGGCTTCGCGCTGACCTGCGCGCTCGCCCGCGACGCGCTGCAGGCCGTGCGCCCCGTTCGCCCGCCACTGGCCCAGCGCTATCTGCCGGGCGGCATCGGCGCCGTCGCGTTCGACCGCATCGCCACCGGCAAGCTCGGCGGGCCCGGCACGCTGGTCGCGTTCTCGAGCGGCTCGCTGCTCAACCTGGCGCAGGGGCGCTTCGGTCCGCATCCGCCTTCGGCCGTGCGCTGGATCGCCACGCTCGGCACCGACTACGGCGTGATCGCCGTTCACCGCGACTCGCCGTACAAGCGCCTGCAGGACCTGATCGCCGCGCTGCGCCAAGACCCGTCGCGCATCGCCTTCGGCGCGGGCGGCACGGTCGGCAGCCAGGACTGGGTGAAGGCCGCGCTGCTGGTGCGCGCCGCGGGGCGCGACCACAAGGCGATGCGCTTCGTGTCCTTCGAGGGCGGCGGCGACGCGCTGGGTGCGCTGCAGGGCAAGCATGTCGACGCCTTCCCCGGCGATGCGGCAGAGGCGCTGCAGGCCATTGCGGGCGGTGCGGCCGTTCGGCTGCTCGCGGTGCTGTCGGAAGAACGGCTCGGCGGCGCCCTCACCGGCGTTCCGACCGCGCGCGAGCAAGGCGTCGAGCTGGTCTGGCCGACGGTGCGCGGCCTGTACCTGAGCGCTGACGTGCCCGAGGCCGCAGTGCGCGCCTGGACCGCCGCCTTCCGCGAGGCAAGCGCCGCGCCGGGCTTTGCCGCGTTGCGCGAGCGGCATGGGCTGTATCCCTTCGCGCTCACCGGCGCCGCGCTGGACGACTACGTGCAAGCGCAGATCGCCGCCTACCGCAAACTGGCCGACGGACTCGGCCTGCGCCGCTGGCCGTCGTGAACACGGGCAAGATGGCGGCATGACCGAAGACGCCATCACTGACTACCTGATCGACATGCTGGCCGGCGGCCACTTCCAGATCGCCGACGACAACACCTTCTTCTTCCACGACGGGGACAACAAGTTTCCCTTTGCCACGATCGTGACCAAGGACAGCGAGTTCGACAGCGCCTCGCGTCTGGACCGCCCCGGCGTGTTCCGCCTGAACATTGGCGTAGGCAAGGAGCGCTTCCGCGCGCTCTTCGGCGAAACACCGCCAGCCATCGACCCGGCCGCGCCGGACACGCTGATGCCGCACCCCGTGTACGCAAGGATGCACTGGGTGAGCGTGATCTCCCCCAGCGCAAAGACCTTCGAGAAAGTGAAGCCGCTGCTCGCCGAGGCGCTGGCCCTGGCAAGAGCGCGCAAGGCGGGCTAGGCCGCTTTCAGGAACACGTCGTGGTCCGGCGCGAAGTTGGCGTGCAGCGGCAACATCGCGCCGCCCAGCGCACAGGCTTGCGCACCCGCCCTGCCCCCGTGCAGCCGCGGGCGCCACAGGCCTTCCCAGTTGCAGCGGTCCAGCGCGGCGCGCGTGCGCTCCAGCAGGGCCTGCAGCAGCAGGCGTGACATCGACCCGTCCATCACCACATCGGCCAGGTCGAGCATGGCGGCGCCATTCACGATGGCGTGCGCGAGCGCCTGCGATGCGTTGTCCAGCCAAGCCTGGGTGGCGGCTGCGAAAGGCGCCTGCAACGCGCGGTCGTCATAGGCCGCCATCGCGTCCAGGCCCTCGCCCGCCAGGCGCTGCTCCAGCTCCCAAAGCGAGGCCTGCGCCACGAGCTGCGCCGGCAGGCCACTGCCGCCGGGCGGCTGCATGGGCAGCGACGCCAGCGCGCCTGCATTGCCGTGCGCACCCGTGTGCAGGTGCGAGTTGATGACAAGCCCGCCGCCCACGAAGGTGTCGACGAAGATGTACAGAAAGCTCTTCAGGTCATGCCCGCGCCCACCCACCAGCTCTGCCACGCAGGCAGCCACCGTGTCGCGCGCAAAGCTCACCGGCACGTCGGTGCGCGCACGCACCTCTGCCGCCAGGTCCATCTGGTTCCATAGGTCGGCCTGCGCCTTCGAAAGGCCCAGCGTGCGGTGCCAGCCGCCAAGCTGGAACGGCGCGGCCAGCCCCACGCCCACGTTGCGCACGGCCAGCGGCCCCAGGCCGTCGCGCAGACGGTGGATGTGCTGCGCAATCTCGGGCAGCAGCTCGTCGACGTCGGGAAAGTCGTAGTGCACGAGGTGTCGTTCGCGCACTTGCGTGGTGAAGTCGATCAGCAGCCACTCGGCGCCGCGCCGGCCGACCTTGATGCCGATGGAGAAAGCGCCGTCGGGGTTCAGCGCCAGCGGCACCGAAGGCTGGCCGATCCGTCCGCGCACGCGGTTCTGCTTGACGATGAGCCCGTCTTCTTCCAGCCGCGCGGTGATGAGCCCGATGGTCTGCGCGCTCAGCCCCGTGAGCCGCGCAAGGTCGGCCTTGGGCAGGCTCGCATGGACGCGCAGCGCCTGCAGCACCGTGCGTTCGTTGAACTGGCGCATGCCGACCTGGTTGGAGCCGCGCAGCCGCAGCAGGTCGGGCATGTGCGCGGCAGTGTCCGCATCAGGCATGCGCCTCCGCTGGCAACTGGTCGGCGGTCATGGCGCCGGTCATCACGGCGACGGTGTCGCTCATGCTGATCTTCTTCGGGTCGAGCACGGCCGCGCGCTTGCCCAGCCGCGCCACGTGGATGCGGTCGGCCACCTCGAACACGTGCGGCATGTTGTGGCTGATGAGCACCACGGGCAGGCCCCGGTCGCGCACGCGGCGGATCAGCTCCAGCACCATGTTGCCCTCCTTCACGCCGAGCGCGGCGGTGGGCTCGTCCATGATGACCACGTGCCGCGCGAAGGCCGCGCTGCGCGCCACCGCCACGCACTGGCGCTGGCCGCCCGAGAGCGTTTCGACCGCCTGCGTCATCGACTGGATGCCGACCTTGAGGTCGGCCATGCGCGCCGTGCTCTCGCTGAGCATCTTCTTCTTGTCGAGCATGCGCAGCACGTTGCCCATGAAGCCGGGCCGGCGCAGCTCGCGGCCGAGGAACAGGTTCTCGTAGATGGTCATGGCCGGCGCCACGGCCAGGTCTTGATAGACCGTCTCGATGCCGGCGCGGCGCGCGTCCAGGGGGTTGCGGAAGTTCACCGGCTTGCCGTCGAGCAGGATCTGCCCTTCGTCGGGCACCACCGCGCCCGACAGCGCCTTGATGAGCGACGACTTGCCCGCGCCGTTGTCGCCGATCACCGCAAGGATTTCTCCTTCGCGCAGCTCGAAGTCGACACCGTCGAGCGCCGTGACCTGGCCGTAGCGCTTTACCAGGCCCTTGGCCTGCATCACGATCTTGGGATTGGTGACGGTGTTCATCAGCGGGCTCCCCGGCGCGAGAGTTGGTCGGCAGCCACCGCCAAGATCACCAGCACGCCCGTCACCAGCACCTGGTAGATCGACGACACGCCCATTAGCGTGAGGCCGTTGCGGAACACGCCGACGATCAGCACGCCGATCAGCGAACCCAGCACGATGCCGCGCCCGCCGAACAGGCTGGTGCCGCCGAGCACCACCGCCGTGATGGCGTCGAGGTTCTCGGTCTGGCCCGCGTTCGGGTCACCCACGCCGGTGCGCGCCACCGACAGCAGCGATGCGATGCCGTAAAGCACGCCCGCCGCCACGTACACGCCCAGCAGCACGCGCTGCGTCGGAATGCCGACCAGCCGCGTGGCCTCCGCGTTGTTGCCCACCGCATAGATGTGCCGCCCTGCCGCCGTCTCGCGCAGCACGAACCAGGCAAGCGCATAGAGCGCCACCATCAGCACCGAGCCCCACGCGACCTCTGCATTGCCGATGTTGAAGGTGGTGCCCAGGCCGGTGAGGCCGCCGGGCAGGTCGGTGATGGTCTGCGACGACGAATACAGCTGCGTGATCGCGAAGGCGATGTTCAGCGTGCCCAGCGTCACGATGAAAGGCGGCAGCTTGATGCGCGTTACCAGCAGGCCGTTGAGCAGGCCGAACAGCGTCGTCACGCCGATGCCGCACAGGATGGCCAGCGGCGCCGGCATGCCCAGTTCGGTGGCGAACTTGCTCATGATGATCCCGCCCAGCGCCATCACCATGCCGCACGACAGGTCGATGCCCGCCGTGAGGATGATCAGCGTCTGGCCGATGGCGATGACGCCGACCACCATCACCTGCTGCAGGATCAGCGAGAGATTGCCGCCCGTCAGAAAGCGGTCGGACTGGGTCGCAAAGAAGATGCATGCGCCAAGCAGGGCCAGCCACGGCCCGAGGGCGCCCCACGGAATGTGGTGCGTTGAAGACTTCGCCATCTAGAGGTTCCGCCGTTTACTTCTTGCCCCAGCACAGCTCGGTGCCGGTCTTGGTGTCCTTGCTGTCGACGCCCGCCACGCTCTTGCCGGCGATCAGCGTCACGCCGGTGTCGACGTAGCCCGATGCCTTCTTGCCCGTCTTGGCGAATTCCACGCCCGCGGCCACGCCCATGGCAGCCATCTTCAGCGGGTATTGCTGCGAGGTCGCGGCGATGATGCCGGCGGCCGTGTCCTTGATGCCCTGGCAGCCCCCATCGACCGACACGATCATCACGCCCTTCTCCTTGCCGGCGCGCTTGAGCGCGTTGTAGGCACCGGCGGCGGCGGGCTCGTTGATCGTGTAGACGAGGTTCACCTCGGGCGCCTTCTGCAGGCAGTTTTCCATCACCGTCTGCGCCTTGGCCTGGTCGCCGTAGCTGTCGGCCATGCAGACGATCTCGGGCGACTTCGACAGTTCGTTCGACTTGGCGTCGTTGGCCGGCAGGCCGAAGCCCTTCATGAAACCGTTGTGGCGCTGCGCGCCCACGGGGTGGCCCGGCAGCAGGTCGAGCGCGACGATCTTCGCCGGCTTGCCCGCCATCGCGGCCTTGGCGTATTCGCCGATCAGCACGCCGGCCGTGTAGTTGTTGGTGGCGAACAGTGCGTCGGTGGCATCCGGCGGATCCGCCGGGCTGTCGAGCGCGATCACCATCACGCCCTTGTCGCGCGCCTTCTTGATCGCCGGCACGATCGCCTTGGCATCGCTCGGCGTGATCAGGATGGTCTTGGCGCCGGCCGCGATCATGTTTTCCATCGCCGTGATCTGGCCCGCGTTGTCGCCGTCGGCCTTGCCTGCGCCGGAGAGCAGCTTGGCACCGAGCTTCTTGGCTTCTTCCTGCGCGCCTTCCTTCATCTTGACGAAGAAGGGGTTGGTTTCGGTCTTGGTGACGAGGCCGATGACCGGCTGGTCGGCGGCGAAGGCGCCGCTGGCGGCAACGAGGGACATGGCCGCGATGGCCAGGATGGTGCGGGGGCTGCTGCTGGGCATGGTGTGTCTCCTTGAGCGGGCGCTGGGCGATGCGCCCTGCGGTTTTGGATCCGGATCGCTGGCGTTGAAGGCGGGCGTCCGGGCGCAAGGGGACTATCGGGCAGAGGGGCGACTAAATCAAGGCGATTTAGTTATCGGAAACCCGGAGATGAAATGGAGCCTGATGCGGTCACCACAGCGGAGAGACGGGTCGGCGTATGGAGACCTGAATCAAACAGTTTTCGAGACTTACCTTGGGCGTCGCATGGCCGGTATCCGGTGCGTCGCAGCTGCAGGTGACGGCGCTCAGCGCCACCGCGCTCGTCCAGCGCAGCTGCATCAGCGGCGCGAGCGAGATCGACTCGCGATGTAGCTCTCGCCGCACGCATCGATCACTGACCTGCCTGGCTTTCTCTGGGGTGAGCATCTCCGGCCCAGCCGAAACAGCGTCGTGGCGGGAGGCTGACGCCATCACACACTGCTATCGCATCACAAGAATTCGATCTTTCAGTGAATCACTTTGAAAAATCCAAACCCGTTGGTCCAACCTCATCGATCAGAACAAAGTCCTTGGGATCGGCCAGCAAAAAATCATCCTTCACCAATACAGCCAAAACCTCCTTCAAATAGCCTCCTCTATCAACAATCACATTGAGAGGCAGATCATGTGGAACCGCACTCCTCCACAAAAGATCGTCGGAATAATTGGAGATCAAAAAGCATAATCCATTGATCACATTTGATTTTGAGACTGGTCCAAATTCCGAAAATCTACGCTTCATCTCTTCAAAAAGAGCTTTTCTATTTGCAGGCAGGTTGATGTCAAAACTCTCCAATTCCCCATCACTTTTTTCAAGCAAAAAATCATACAAGCCACGCAAATAATTAAGATTCAAGGATTTCATGCTTGAGGCATCCCGTGGAAGTATCACATCATCAGGTTGTGCAGCAGCTTGCCGCCCGCGTGCCTCAGAGGATCTTTAACCGGGGGCCGGGTCGACGATGCTGTCTGCCGGGTCGAACGCAAACTCGCGCTCGAGTCAGCTGTTGGCCTCCAGCAGCCGGCTCACCGGGTCGTACGGTAGTTCAGGTTGCCTCGGCGGCTGTCGTCGATGCCAATCATCTGGTCAGCATTGTCGCAGCTGTAGCGGCGCTGGATGCCCTTGGTCGATTCGATGGCGCCTGGCCTGGTGCGCGAGATGTGCTGTTCTAGCAGCCGGCTCGCCGGGTCGTATTTCTGCCGCTGGCTCAGTCCGTTTCCTTGCTCGCGTGCAAGCTCCGGGTGCAGGTCGTCGCGTTCGAAGCCCAGGATAGCTATTACTCCGGTGCTGAGTCGACCAAGTATCTATCTGCTCGCCGTTCCACAAAGTTCCTGCTCGACGTCGTAGACACCGCCATCACTGGCTTGCTCCAAGTGCGCTCGATCGCCCCTGCAACTTACTCGTTATCGACGACCATTGCTGGAAATCATGCTTTCAATTGAAGAAAATTTCGTAAAAAATACTTGCGTATCATATTTTCTACCTCTTCTCGAAAAACTATAAAACTCTGCTGGCGCGAAATCCCCTTCGACAAGAAATTTCTTGAGCAGGAATTCCGCATATTCAAGTGCCTCGTCGGAAATAAAAAGCATCAATCTCCCATCCCTAATTTCCAGATGATTTTCATCTTTTCGCTTGAGCTCTATTTCCGCGGCATCAACCACATTTCTTGTGTACTGCAAACAATCAATCACGACCGCATCAGTCACCTGGTTGAGAAAAAATGAAACAGCGTCCAGAAATTTTATAGCGCCTTCTCGATCGAATCGTATTGTTAATTCGTCTTTACTAAACGGACCGATGTTAAAAATTATCATGAGCAATCCAAAGGAACATGAACATTTTTCGTCACTAGAAAATTTCCTGTTGGCTGGCCATTATTAATTTTTGGCGACAAGAATTCGAAATGAACATGAGGCGTGTTCGGAACGTTCGGTGAGCCCATGCCATGCCCTCCTGAATAATCGCTGGGTCCAACTCTGAATTGCCGAGTGCCATCGATGCTTCGCCATTTTCCGGGGCCAACTTTCACCATTTCGTCTCCGAGAAATTTATCTCTAGTAACACCAATTGCAGATGGGCATATTCTTCGCCGCCATTCCGACAACTGTTGGGTCGAAGCCTTGCTCGAGCTGTCCTTGCCAGAGACGACCGTCGGAGATCTTCCAGTTGAGACATATTTCAAGCCCAGAGGATCGATCCACTGCGTGGGGCTTGGTACATATAAATGCAGGTGCCCGCCACCGGCCAAGCCAATTGGATCGGAACTAGCAAATGTTCCGCCGACCGGATCGTAGTACCGATACCTGTTGTAGTGCAGCCCCGTCTCTTCATCCCAATACTGCCCCTGAAACCGAATCGGATTCCTGAACCCCGCTCTTCTCCCAGCCTCGCTGATCGCCTCCCTCGCCTCCCCCCACGCCTTGTACTGCGCCGACCAGGCAACACTGCCTTCATGGTCCGTCAACTCCTGCGGTGTTCCAAGATGGTCGCACTGGTAGAACGCCATCTCCTTCCTGTCGAACGCCCGCGGCACCTGCCTCTGCTCGCCGTTCCACAGCGGATCCTGCTCGATGTCGTAGACGCCGCCGTTAGCTTCCATCAACGCCTTCGCATCCGTCGTCTCGCTCAGCGCCATCGCGCGCGCCTGGCGCACCTGCACCAGCGGCACGAACGAGTTCGCCTCGTGGATGTAGTGCACGCTCCAGCCGTGCTCGCCGCCTTCCTCCATCGCTGACTTGCTCTGCGTGCTCTCGAACGCGAGCACGTCGCCGTCCCAGCCGAACAGTGTCGTGGTCTCGCCAGAACTCTTGGAGAGCCGACGACCCAGCGCGTCGTAGCTGAAGGAGGTGGTGATGCCGCGCTGGTCGGTCGCCGCCGTCATGCGGTTGAAGCCGTCCCATGCGAAGACGGTGCGCCAGCCGTGGCGCACCCGCTCGGTCATGTTGCCGCGTTCGTCGTAGCGGTAGCTGGTGCCGGCGTAGTTCTTCAGCAGGTTGTCCAGCAACTTGTTGGCAGGGTGCCTGAGCGGGTCGTTGGTCGCCGGCGGGTCGACGATGTTGCCCGCCGGGTCGAATGCAAACGTCTCGCGCCCCACTCGGCTGTTGGCCTCCAGCAGACGGCCCACCGGGTCGTAGCGGTAGCTCAGGTTGCCTCGGCGGCTGTCGCCGATGCCAATCAGCTGGCCGGCCTTGTCGTAGCTGTAGCGGCGCTGGATGCCTGTGGTCGATTCGATGGCGCCAGAACTGGTGCGCGAGATCTGCTGCTCGAGCAGCCGACCTGCCGGGTCGTACTTCTGCCGCTGGCTCAGGCCGTTGCCCTGCTCGCGTGCGACCTCGCGGTGCAGGTCGTCGCGCTCGAAGCCGAGGATGTCCTGGCCGTCGATCATCAGGCCGTGCACGTGGCCTGAGCCGTATGTCAGCCATTGGATGACGTGCCCGTCGGGCCGCACGGTGGCGATGCGCTGGTTGAGTTCGTCGTAGCGGTGCTGCCAGACAGCCGTGCGCTTGCGCTGCAGGTAGTGGTGATGCTCGCGCGTCAGGTTGCCGGCCGGGTCGTAGAACCATTGCAGGCGCGCGTCGCTGTTGGTCGCCTCCAGCAGGCGGCCGTTGCGGTCGTAGGCGAAGCGTTCGGATTGGCCACCGGCGCGGCGTTCGCTCAAGCGGCCGAGTGGATCGAATTCGAGTTCGGTGCGGTGGCCCGCCTCGACCACTTCGGCGAGCACGCCCGTCGTCTCTTCGTGCACGTACTGCGTAGCCTTGCGGTCGAAGCCGGTTTCTTCCAGCAGGCGGCCCACCGGGTCGTAGCGAAAGTCGTATCGGCTGCCGTTCTCGTTGTGCAGTTCTGTCAGGCGGCCCAGAAGGTCCCAGTGGTATTTGAGCGAGCGGCCCGCGGCGTCGGTGCGGCCGGCGATCAGGCCGGCGCGCGTGTAGCTGTAGCGCGTGGCGCGCCCCAGCGCGTCGGTGTGCTTCAGCAGCCGGCCTTCGGCATCGTGCTCGAACTGCTCGCTCGTCTGGTCGGGCGGCACGATTTCTTCGAGCTGGCCGGCAGCGTAGCGATATCCGGTCGCGTTGCCGGCGGCGTCGGCAGCCTTGGTGAGCCGGCCTCGTTCGTCGTAATCCCAGCGGCTGGTCTTTGCGGAGCAGTCGGTGTAGCTGAGCAGTTGGCCCGACGCGGAGTAGGCGAGCGTCTTCACGCCGCCCTTGGCATCGGTGATGCGCACGGGCCTGCCGGCCTTGTCGTAGGCGTACTCGGTCTTGTGCCCCAGCGGATCGATCTCTTCGGTGAGATGGCCCTGCGCGTCGTAGTCGCGCTTCCACACGCCGCCCTCCGCATCGCGGATGCCCGTCAGGCGATGCAGGCTGTCGTACTCGTAGTGGACCCGGCTGCCGTCCGCGCGCGTGTGCGTCTGCAGGTTGCCGTCGGGGTCGTAGGTGTAGTCGTCGGTCGTGCCGTCGGTATGCACGTGGCGGGTGACGTTCTTCGCGTCATCGCGGAAGAACCACTCCTGCAGACCGTCCGGATGGATGATGCGGTAGGTGTAGCCCTGGATGTCGTAGTAGTGCCAGGTCTCCCCGCCCAGCGCATCGGTCACGTAGGTCAGCCGGATGTTCCTGTCCCACTCCAGCTTCAGCGCGAAGCTGCCGTCGTCGGACCACTCGCGCACGGCCTTGGCGTCGGGGCCGGTGCCGTCGTACTCGAGGTTCATGCCCCGGCCGGTGCGGTCGGTGTAGCGGGTCACGAGGTGGTGGCTGTAGGTGTAGCGCCAGCTCGCGCCGTCCTCGTCCTGCGCGGCGACGAGGTCGCGCTGCGCGTCGTGCGTGTAGGCGGCCAATTGACGCACGACCTGGCCGTCCTTGAGCTCCCACAGCGACTGGATAAGCCCGGTCTGCGCATCGGGCTTCGTGCCCACGTGCGCCATGACGGCTTCGCCGTGCTTGCTGATGATGTCGCTGAGCACGCGCTCGCCCGTCTCTGCAATGACGTGGTCGTAGCGCAGGCCGATGGCCATGCCATCCTTCGCCTGCTGCGCGACAAGGCGGAAGTGGGGCTGCTTGCCGTCGACGTACTCGTAGATCTCGCGCCACTCGCTCTGCTCGCCTTCGGGCAAGGGCTTGCCGAAGTCCAGCACCAGCAGGCTCTCGCTCAGGCGCGAGACGCGGACTTCCTCGATCGCGTCGAAGTAGCTCTGGCCCGCGGCCACAACCGGATACGCATGGCTGCGGCCGTCGGCGGCGTGGTGGAGCAGGCTGAGCTGGCCCTGGCGTGCGCCTCGCGCGGGCGTGGTGATGTCCACGCGCATGCTGTAGGGGGTGATCCAGCGTGCGCCCAAGCTGCCATGGTCGAAGGCATCGAGGTCGCTGGCGTAGGTTCGCGCCCATTCGATCGGCAGCGGTGCTGCGAGCACGAAGTCGGTGTGGGTGAAGCTCTCGTTGCCTGTGGCAAGGCTGATGGAAGCCCCTTTGCGTGCCGGCGCGGGGCAGTTCTTGCAGCCTGCGGTCCCTTGTGCACCGGCTTGCTTGTTGATGTGACCGAGCTGCGTCCCGGGATTTTCTTTTTCTGCCTTGGCTCCCGCCTGCGGAGCCACGATCGCCGCGCGCTGGCCTTTCCTCTTCAGCAGCGCGTCCCGCAGCTTGTGCAGCAGCCACATGATGCTGGCCTGCGACTCCTTGTCCGCCAGCCTCGAGAGCTGCCCACGCAGCTGCTGCTTGAAGTCCAGCATCTGCCCGATCACACCGTTGACCCTGCTCGCGACGCCATCGGGCAACTGGCTCGCCGCCGCCTTCGCCACGTAGTTCGCCGACTGCTTGGTGTAGCGCACCGCCGTGCCCCACATCCGGCTCCACGTGCTCTGCGTCTTCGGGTCGTGCACCTTGGTCTCCGGCGACGCGGGCGTGCCCACCGCGAACAGGTCCTTCTGGCCCAGCACCCGGCGCATCACGTCCACCAGGTTGTCGATGATCTTGTCGGCCAGGTCCGCGCAGCTCTTGAGGATGCCGTCGAGCTTGGCGATCGCCCCATCGATGAACTTGTCCAGCTCGCCCATGATGGTGGCGTTCAGGTGCCCCACCAGCGTGGTGACGATGGCCTCGCCCAGGTTGGAGGCCGCCGTCGTCAGTTGCTGCCTCACCAGGTGCAGCGTGGGCCGCAGGCTCATGCGCGCGGCCGCCATGCTCGGCGGTATCGGAATCAGCCCGATCAGGTTGATGCCCAGGCTCACCCAGTTCAGGAACGCATCGACGCTGTCCTTGGCCTTCTTCTCGACGATGTTGATGACGTCCAGGAACACATCCACCAGCGCCATGATGTTGCCGACGATCGGGATGCTGCCCAGAACCATCGTCAGGCGCTCCAGCGTCACGTAGCCGCCGCTGAACGAACGCAGCCACTCGTCCACCGCCTTGCTCGCAGCGGCGACGTCTTCCTTCACGATCGTGTTCAGCGGCGCCACCGCCGTCTGGGGTTCGCGCTCGGTCGGCTTCTGGCCTTGCTGTTGCGGGCCCTCTTTTTCTGCCATCTTCTCTCCCTGCCTCTGGCTGATGCCTTGTCTTGTCAGTGCTGTGAATCGATGCTCTTCAAGGCTGGATCACGCAGTCCTTCATCGTGAGAAATGCCGACCCCATCGCGAAGCCGACCTCGCAGCTCGCGGTGAACTTCGCACCGCTGCGCATCTCGCCCATCCTCTGGCTCTGCGCGTCGTCCGTAGGTGTCAGGCGCGCCAGCTCCTGGCTGCCGCGCACGTCGGCAGCGCGGATCAGCGACGTACCGCCGAAGGAATCGGACGCTTCGATGACCACCGCCGCGAACTGCACGCGCTTGCCGTATTCAGGCATGCCGAGCGCACGACGGCCCTGCTTCTCGTAGCTCTGGTGCAGCTTGGTCAGCGCGGTTTTCGTTTCCGCTTGCGCAGCACATAGAGAAGCGGCGCCCAGGAAGACAGCGGCGACAAGGGTGGCCTTGATGTTTTTCATGATCATGGAATAGATGAAGTGATGAGGTGCCAGTGAGGGCTCAGTTGATGTTGGCGCCCTGGAACTCGAGCTGTTCGAAGGTGCTGCCCGTGAAGTCAACGCTGCGTCCCTGCAGCCCCTGCGCGTGCACCACGGTGCCGCTGCAGTCCAGAACGCCGACGTCATTCCAGCTGCCGCCGGCGAAGCTGATGTCGTCCCACTGGCACTGCCTGAAGGTGCTGCTTCCGATGTTCGCGCCGTCGAAGTTCGCGCGCGTGAAGCTGCAGTTGACGAAGGTGCACCCCGTGATCGAGATGTTGCCGAAGTCGCACTGGCTGAAGCTGCAGCCCGTGAACTGGCAGCCGCTCCAGCCCGCCTGCCTGAAGCTCGTGGCCGTGAAACTCGTGCCTGCGAAGGTCGTCGAGGCGAACTGGGCAAGGCCCAGGTCGAGCCCGGCGTAGGCAAAGCTGTCGGCCTGGCCGACGAGTCCGGCGGGAGCGCCGCCTGCGCCTTTGCGCCACATGTCGTGGGCGAGGATGATGATTTGGGAAGACATTCGATGCCCCTCGGTTGGTCCGCCTTCTCGAACAGCCCGAAAGCGTTCGCCAATGCCATCACGATTGGAGTGTTGAGCACCAGCCGCCCCGGCGATTCGATTTCAAACAGCGGCAAGACCGAACTCACGGACGCGAGCCCCGGGCCTTCGCGCGTGCCGCTTCGATTTCCTTGAGCAGGTCGCCCGCCTCCGCATTGCCGTTCTTCGCCGACTCCGCCGCCCAGTGCGCGGCCTCGGCGAGGTCCTTGCCGCTCATGTAGAGGTCGTAGGCCAGGTTGTGCTGCGCCACGACGTGCCCGGCCTTGGCCGCTACCGTCAGCCAGCGGGTGCGCTGAACGTCGTCGGAAGACGCGAAGGTGTAGTACAGCGAGAGACGAAACGCGGCTTCGGCGTCGCCGGCCTCGGCCTTCGTGACCAGTTCGGCTCGTTGCGCGTCCGTCAATGCGAAGGACCGCGCGCCCGAGATGGGCGATGAGGAAGAGGCTGGTGCGGCGTCGGGCTTGTCCATGGCTTGGTTCTCCGTTGCGTAAGAGACTGGAAGGTTCAGAAGAAGAGGAAGCAGCACTGCCAGCTTCGCGCCGAACCTGAGATCGATGTTCTTCATGACTTGGGGTTGAAGGTATGCCAGACGCCGGGATCGGCGGTGTCCATGGTGCCGTCGGCCTTCTGGCCGGCGGGCTTGTAGGCACCGTGGGGCCAGATCCACAGGAGCTTGTCGGGCGCCACGACAGGCGCATTGAGCTCGTTGGCCAGCTTCTGGGCGTAGGGGTCGGTGCCCTTGCCGGTCTCGCACGACATCAGCTGCACCTTCTGGCCTTCTGTGTAAGACGGGTGCGCCTTGATCCGCTCTGCCATCTGCGCAGGGGTGACGCCCCTGAGCGCGGTGTCGGTCATGATGCTCGGGTTGCCATGGGAGCCGACCGTGAACGTGCCGGGCGGGCTTGGGATGTTGTCGGCCGACTGGCGGATCGCCTCGTTGTGCGGGAACAGGTTGATGTCGACCAGCCCCAGCGGGTCGATGCCGCGAACGGGGTTGCCGCCGACGTATGCGTACAGGTTGAGGCCGCCCGCAAGCCCCAGCGGGTCGGGCGAGACATACCGGCCGCTCGCCGGATCGTAGTAGCGGTAGCGGTTGTAGTGCAGCCCCGTCTCGGCATCGAAGTACTGTCCCTGGAAACGGATGGGGTTGGATAGGCCGGCACGTCGCCCCGCTTCGCTGATGACTTCGCGCGCCTCGCCCCAGGCCCTGTACTGGGCCGACCAGCCGACGTGACCTTCGTGGTCGGTCAGGTCCCGAGGCGTGCCGAGATGGTCGCACTGGTAGAAGGCGATCTCGTCCGCCTCGAAGCTGCGTTGTCCCAGCTGGAGTTCGCCGTTCCACAGCGGGTCTTGCTCGATGTCGTAGGCACCGCCGTTGGCGGCCATGAGCTCCCGCACGTCGGGCGTCCTGCCCGGCACGATCGCATGCGCCTGGCGCAGTTGAATCAGCGGCGCGAAGGAGCGCGGCTCGTGGATGTAATGCACGCTCCAGCCGCGTCCGTTGTCTTCCTGCTCTGCGGCAAGGCTCCGCGTGCTTTCGAAGGCGAGCGTGTCGCCATCCCAGCCGAACCGGGTGATGCTGTCTCGCGAGCGCTTCGAGATGCGGCGGCCCATCGGGTCGTAGGCGAACGAGGTCTGGGTGCCGTCTTCGTCCGTGGCGGAGCTCAGCCGCCCGAAACCGTCCCATGCGAAGGTGGTCGAGCGGCCGTTGCACACGCGCTCGACCACGTTGCCGTGCTCGTCGTAGCGATAGCGGACGCCGGCATAAGCCTCGAGCAGGTTGTCGAGCAAGGGAACGATGGGAGCCCGGCTTCCTCCGGACGTGCCGTCGGGCTCGACGATGTTGCCCGCAGGATCGAAGGCGAAGGTCTCCCGTCCGAAACGGCTGTTGGCCTCGACCAGGCGGCCGACCGGGTCGTAGCGGTAATCGAGGTTGCCGTGATGGCTGTCGCCGATCGCCACCAGCTGCCCCGCCTTGTCGTAGCCGTAGGTGCGCTGCAGTTGCAGCGCGCCGGGTGCGCTCGCCTGGCCCGGCACGACCTGCTGCTCCAGCCGCCTGCCTGCGTTGTCGTAACGCAGCTTCTGGGTCAGGCCGTTGCGCTGCTCGCGCAGCACTTCGCGATGCAGGTCGTCGCGCTCGAAGCCGACGATGTCGTGTCCGTCCAGCAACAGGCCGTGCACGTGGCCCGAACCGTAGGTGAGCCACTGGGTCGTGTGGCCGTCGGGGCGGATCGTGGCGACGCGCTGGTTGAGCGCGTCGTAGCGGTGCTGCCATATCGCCGTGCGTCCGGCCTGCAGATCGTGCTGGTGCTCACGCGTCAGGTTGCCGGCCGGGTCGTAGAACCACTGCAGGCGCGCGTCGTCGTTCGATGCTTCGACCATGCGCCCGTTGCGGTCGAAGGCGAAGCGCTCGACCTGGCTGCCGACGGCCCGCTCGGTCATCCTGCCCAGTGCATCGGCCTGCAGCTGCACCACCCGCCCGCCCGCTTGAACCTCGACGAGCCGGCCGGTGCCTTCTTCGTAACGGTACTGCGTGGTCCGCTGAGCGAAGTCGATCTTCTCCAGCAACCGGCCCACGAGGTCGTAGCGCAGGCTGTGGCGGCTGCCATTCTCGTTGCGCAATTCGACGAGACGGCCCAGCAAGTCCCACTGGTACTTGAGCGAATGCCCCTCGGCATCCGTACGGCCCGCGATCAGGCCTGCGCGGCCATAGCTGTAGCGCGTGCGGCGTCCGAGCCCGTCGACATGCGCGAGCATGCGTCCCTCGGGGTCGTGCAGTGTCTGCTCGCGCGTTCCGTCGGGCAGGACGATCTCGTGGAGCAGGCCCGGCACGCTGCCTTGGGCATGCGGCACCGCGTCTTGTTCCGGGCGGCTGTAGAGGTGACGCGTGACGTTGCCCGCAGGATCGACCGCCGTGGTGAGCCGGCCGCGATCGTCGTATGTCCAGCGGCTGGTCTTGCCCGAGCAATCCGTGAGGCTCGCGAGCCGGCCGCGAGGCGTGTAGCTCATCAGCTTCACGCCGCCCTTCGCATCGGTGATGCGCACGGGCCTGCCGGCCTTGTCGTAGGCGTACTCGGTCTTGTGCCCCAGCGGATCGATCTCTTCGGTGAGATGGCCCTGCGCGTCGTAGTCGCGCTTCCACACGCCGCCTTCCGCATCGCGGATGCCCGTCAGGCGATGCAGGCTGTCGTACTCGTAGTGCACCCGGCTGCCGTCCGCGCGCGTGTGCGTCTGCAGGTTGCCGTCGGGGTCGTAGGTGTAATCGTCGGTCGTGCCGTCGGTATGCACATGGCGCGTGACGTTCTTCGCGTCATCGCGGAAGAACCACTCCTGCAGCCCGTCCGGATGGATGATGCGGTAGGTGTAGCCCTGGATGTCGTAGTAGTGCCAGGTCTCCCCGCCCAGCGCATCGGTCACGTAGGTCAGCCGGATGTTCCTGTCCCACTCCAGCTTCAGCGCGAAGCTGCCGTCGTCGGACCACTCGCGCACGGCCTTGGCGTCGGGGCCGGTGCCGTCGTACTCGAGGTTCATGCCCCGGCCGGTGCGGTCGGTGTAGCGGGTCACGAGGTGGTGGCTGTAGGTGTAGCGCCAGCTCGCGCCGTCCTCGTCCTGCGCGGCGACGAGGTCGCGCTGCGCATCGTGCGTATACGCAGCCAATTGCCGCACGACCTGGCCGTCCTTCAACTCCCACAGCGACTGGATGAGCCCGGTCTGCGCATCGGGCTTCGTGCCCACGTGCGCCATGACGGCTTCGCCGTGCTTGCTGATGATGTCGCTGAGCACGCGCTCGCCCGTCTCTGCAATGACGTGGTCGTAGCGCAGGCCGATGGACATGCCGTCCTTCGCCTGCTGGGCGACAAGGCGGAAGTGGGGCTGCTTGCCGTCGACGTACTCGTAGATCTCGCGCCACTCGCTCTGCTCGCCCTCGGGCAAGGGCTTGCCGAAGTCCAGCACCAGCAGGCTCTCGCCCAGGCGCGAGACGCGGACTTCCTCGATCGCGTCGAAGTAGCTCTGGCCCGCGGCCAGCACCGGATACGCATGGCTGCGGCCATCTGCGGCGTGGTGGAGCAGGCTGCGCTGGCCCTGGCGTGCGCCTCGCGCGGGCGTGGTGATGTCCACGCGCATGCTGTAGGGGGTGATCCAGCGAGCGCCCAAGCTGCCCCGGTCGAAGGCATCGAGGTCGCTGGCGTAGGTGCGCGCCCATTCGATCGGCAGCGGTGCTGCGAGCACGAAGTCTGTGTGGGTGAAGCTTTCATCACCCATCGAGAGACTGATGGAGCCGCCTTTGCGCGCTGGCGCCGGGCGATTCTTGAGAGCGCACCCTCGTCCGTTCGCTGGCGCCTGCTTGCCGATATGCCCCAGCTGGTCACCGGGCTTGTCCTTCTGCGCCACAGCTCCCGCCTGCGGAGCCACGATCGCCGCGCGCTGGCCTTTCCTCTTCAGCAGTGCATCCCGCAGCTTGTGCAGCAGCCACATGATGCTGGCCTGAGACTCCTTGTCCGCCAGCCTCGAGAGCTGCCCACGCAGCTGCTGCTTGAAGTCCAGCATCTGCCCGATCACACCGTTGACCCTGCTCGCGACGCCATCGGGCAACTGGCTCGCCGCCGCCTTCGCCACGTAGTTCGCCGACTGCTTGGTGTAACGCACCGCCGTGCCCCACATCCGGCTCCACGTGCTCTGCGTCTTCGGGTCGTGTACCTTGGTCTCCGGCGACGCGGGCGTGCCCACCGCGAACAGGTCCTTCTGGCCCAGCACCCGGCGCATCACGTCCACCAGGTTGTCGATGATCTTGTCGGCCAGGTCCGCGCAGCTCTTGAGGATGCCGTCGAGCTTGGCGATCGCACCGTCGATGAACTTGTCCAGCTCGCCCATGATGGTGGCGTTCAGGTGCCCCACCAGCGTGGTGACGATGGCCTCGCCAAGGTTGGAGGCCGCCGTCTTCAGCTCCTGCTTCACCAGGTGCAGCGTGGGCCGCAGGCTCATGCGCGCGGCCGCCATGCTCGGCGGTATCGGAATCAGCCCGATCAGGTTGATGCCCAGGCTCACCCAGTTCAGGAACGCATCGACGCTGTCCTTGGCCTTTTTCTCGACGATGTTGATGATGTCCAGGAACACATCCACCAGCGCCATGATGTTGCCGACGATCGGGATGCTGCCCAGCACCATCGTCAGGCGCTCCAGCGTCACGTAGCCGCCGCTGAACGAACGCAGCCAGTCGTCCACCGCCTTGCTCGCAGCCGCGACGTCTTCCTTCACGATCGTGTTCAGCGGCGCCACCGCCGTCTGGGGTTCGCGCTCGGTTGCCTGCGGCTTCGATGCCGCTTCCTGTTCTGCCATTTTTCTTTTTCTCTCGCGCTCTAGTTTCAGGTTGGATGGCCCCGCAGGCGGCCGGGCAGGGTCAGCCTGCGAAGCCCGGCGTTCTGCCGGTGGAGGCAGGGTTCGCAGCTGCCGTGGCGATGCCCGGCGGCTTGATTCCGCCGGAAGCAACGCCGCTCATCACGCCGGTGATCGGCACGCCCATCGGGCCGAGCTTGGCGCCCGCCGCCTGGATCGCCATGCCGGTCGCCGCCTGGCTCGCCTGGCCGAGCAGCGCCTTGGCACCGCCTTGCTGGAGCGCCTGCGCCGCGCCCACGGCCTGCTGCGCGACACCGGCCGCTTGCGTGACCTGGTTCAGCGCGCTCGCCGCTTTGCTGCCCATGCCGGCCACGCCTGCGAGGGCGCCTGCGGCACCGCCTGCAGAGCCAGCCAGTCCGGCGGCGTTGCCCACGAGGCCGGAGATGCCCGAAATGCCTGATACGCCTCCGCCCGCTCCGCCTGCGGCCGCGCCGGTCGCCCCTTTCGCCTTCCAGTCCTCGGGCGTTCCGTAGTAGCTGCCTTCGTCCCACGGGTCGCGCGGATCCTTGCCGAACGTGACCTTGGCGGTGCCGATGGGCAGGCCCGACACGGTCGCGAAGCCGTTGCGGTCGAAGGTGCCCGCGTGCGTGCCGCCTTCCGAATCGACCACCGTGAAGTCGCCTTGCGCCACGCCCTGGCGCTTTTCGCCGGTCGGCTTGATGTACTGGTGATAGAGGTCGAGCTGCCCCTTGGGCAGCGGCGGCGGATTGGGCAGCGCGGGCTTGCCGTCGTTGGCCGGCCCCACGAGGCTGTGGACGGCGGCATGCTCGCGCCATGTGCCGGCCGTGCCGTGCTCGATCCCGCCGGAGCTCCACCGGCTGTAGCTGGAGCCGCCGTTGATGACCACTTCTTCCTTCGCGTGGATGGTGATCTTGTTGGCCGTCTGCGTGATGTTGAGCTTGGCCAGCACGTTGACGCTGTCCTTCAGCGCCTTGATGTCGATGTCGGCGCCGGCCGCCACGAGCCGCATGCCGGCCTTGGAAGCGAACATGCGGATCGCGCTCTGCACGCTCACCAGCAGGCTCTTGCCCGCGCTCACGCTCGTGTGGCCGCCGCTGGTGAGCGCGGTGTGCTCGTTGCTCACGATGTGGGTCGAGCCCTGCGCCACGGTCTGCAGGCCCTTCGCGCTGGCCAGGGTCATGTGCGCTTCCTGGAACTCGGGGAATTCGCCCTGCTCGCGGTTGCCGCCCTGTCCCTTGATGGCGTCGTTCTGCTCCTTGAGGCTCGCGGTGACTTCGTCCTGGTCGCCGGTTTCATGAGCCTGAGCGCCCTGCGCAACGCCGCTCAGGCCCTCGTGCAGATCGCGCGCCTGCGTGAGGCGGCCCACCGTCTCGCTCATGTCGGTGGAATGTGCCTGGGCATTCGGGCGCGCCTCGGTGGTGACCAGCAGCCCCTTGCCCGAGCGCAACACCCCATGCCCGTCGGTCCGCAGTTCGAACCCCTGCCCTCGCGGCTCCTTGCGCCCCGCGGTGTCCTCGATGCGCCCGATGTGCCCCACGCTCAGCTGGCTGGCCTGGTGGTCGCTTCGCAGCTGCGCCTGGATCTTGCCCTGCGTGTCGTCCAGCACGAGATGGTTGCCGCGCCCGCCTCCGAGCTCGCGGCTCCTGATGCCCGACAGGTGCTTCTGCCCCGGCAGTTCCCACGAGGGCATGGTGTCGGCGTTGTGCACGCAGCCGGTGACGATCGGGTAGTCGGGGTCGCCGTTGAGGAAGTCGACGATGACCTCCATGCCGACGCGCGGCACGCTGGTCATGCCGAAAGTGGCGCCCGCCCACGCGGTGGACACGCGCACCCAGCAGCTCGAATGCTCGTTCTCCTGGCCGAGGCGGTCCCAGTGGAACTGCACCTTGATGCGCCCGTACTTGTCGGTCCAGATCTCCTCGCCCGCCGGGCCCACCACCATCGCGGTCTGCGGGCCGCGCGTACGCGGCTTGGTTGTGGTGCGCACGGGGCGCCAGGGGTAGCTGGTGGGCTGCGCGTCGAACGCGAACAGTTGCACCGAGCCCTCGGCACCCTCGGCGCCCTCGCTCGCCTGGAGGTTCTCCCGCAGGTGGTAGCTCACGCTCAACAGCAGGTATTGGCGGTTCTGGTCGGCGCGCGGATGGCCGGTGAGGCGCAGCGTGTGGCCGGTGGCCAGCTCGCGCAGGTTGGCGCGTCCGGTCACGCGGTTGCGCTGGCTCAGTTGCTCTTCATTGCGGATGCGGGCGTAGGTTTCGCCGTCTCCGTGCTGCGTGAAGCCGCCGGGCCATTCGTAGTTCTCGTAGCTGTCGTGGTCGTGCCCGGGCGGCATCTGCCGCAGGTGGGACAACTCGGCCTTGGGCTTCTCGAAGTCGTAGTCGTCGTTGTAGTGGTGGCCGGAGCGCACTTCCTCGGCGATCTCCCACGCGTAGATGCGCTCGCGCTGGCCCATGCCCGACTTTTCCAGCGGGTGGTAGCGAACTTCTTCGCCGCCCGGTAGCGGGCCGTGCGATCCGGCGATGTCGTCTGCGAACACCAGCACATGCTGCGCGGCCTCGTGCCTGAAGTAGTAGTAGATACCTTCGAGCTCGCACAGCCGCGAGACGAAGTCGAAGTCGCTCTCGTGGTACTGCACGCAGTAGTCCCAGCGCCGGTAGTCTCCGCGCGCGAGCTTCTGCTCCACGGGGTAGCCGTAAGACCCCAGGACCTCTCCGATGATGTCGGGCACGCTCTTGGCCTGGAAGATCCGGAAGTCGCTGCGCCGCGTGGCCAGCCACAGCCACGGACGCAGGCGCAGCCGGTAGAACGAATGGCGGGCGTCTTCCTGCTGCAGGCCGAAGCGGGTGGCGATGCCGCCGAGATGGCGCACGCCGCCTTCGGTTTCCACGACCACTGTCGCGGGCTTGCCCAGGAGCAACTTGGCATCGACCGCGTTGCTGGTGGCGAACAGGTCAACGTCGAACGCATAGAGCTGGCTCAATGCCTCGCGTCCCACCAGTTGGTGGAACTGCAATGCATCGCCGGCTGGAATCTGGATGGTGACGCGGCGGCTGCTCATTTCGGCGCCGCGTAGAGGCTATAAGCCGAATCGCCTAACTGCAATTCGCCTAATAAGAATATCGTTAACAAATTGAACATCAAATACACCTCCCCTTGCACGATTTGCCCTTATTTTAATTGCGGAGCCAGCGGGGAGAGGCAATTGAAAAGTCTTCAATTCATAAAACCGGGAAATTGTTCTTCGAAGAATTCGAAAAGAATGCGAATAACGGGATGCAGGTAAATAAATGGTTTCAACGGCGGCTGACGAGCATCGCCCTCTCCACCCGCATCACGGCCAACAGCGCCATGCGCAAGGACCGGAGCCCTACGCACGGCGCCGCATTTCGGCTCAGCCCGGCTTGCGTGCCGTGAGCCACTGCGAAGATGCGAGGGCCGAAGCCACCACGCGCACTTCGCCGATGTTCCCGAAGAAGCCATCGGCGCGGGCTCCATCCCACGAACCACCGCCCACGACCCACGCAGAGGTGGCCGACAACGTCGCCAGCCCCCGCGCCGCGGTCGCATTGCGCAGCACCGGCGCTCCTTCCACGTACATCGTGGTGTCGTGGGACACCGGATCGTTCACGATCGCGATGTGCACCCAGCGGTCTGCGATCACCTCGCCAGACCAGTTGGTCTTGGGGTCGGGAGGCGCGCTCGGGCTCGGCACGACTTCCCATTGCACTTCGCGCAGGCTCGATATGGCGAACAGCATCGGGGGCGACTCGCCATCGCCCGCCGTGAAGCCCGGCAGATCGCCGCGGCGGCCGTCGCGCGTCATGATGTTCATCCACGCCTGGTTGTTGCTGGTCCAGCTCTTGTCGATCTTGATGAACGCCTCGATGGTGTATCCGTTGTCCAGCGTCTGGGCATTGATCGGCGCCGCCGCGTCGGTCAGAAAGTAACTGAGCCTTGGGGTGTTCTTGTTGGTGTTGAGGAATCGCACCGACCCTGGCGCAGCCGACAGGTAGTGCCGGTCTTCCGTCCAGACGATGTCGCCGTCCGCGGCTCCCACTACGCCGCCCTGGTTGAGCGCATCGCGATGCAGCGGGTTGTTGCCCGTGACGTCGGGCACCACGGTACCCGGCAGCACCGGCTGGTTGACGGTGCCGCCAAAGAAGCGCCAGTGCGCCAGCGTGTTCGCCACTTTCGGATAGTCCTCCGAGTTCGCAGCGGGTCGCTGCGCCACGGTGGCAGGTTCCTTGTAGTTGGCAAGAATCATCGCCCGAGCCTTGTCGACCAGGGAACCGTCGACGGTGGCGCTGCCTGTGCCGAAGCTCTTGTTGAACCCGCCGAAGCGTTGTGCGAAATCCATGTCGATCTCGAAGGCCTCGTTGGGCGTGGTGAGCACCGCCTGGTCGAAGGCATTCAACGTAGCTGCGGGCTTCTGCGGCACCCAGGGCGAGAACGACAGCACCTTGATCTTCTTGTTCGTCAGGTCGAACTCGTAGAGACGCATCAGGCCATTGCCGCCCTGGTAGGCCATCTGGTAGTCGACCACCATCTCCTCGACCTTGCGGCCGAAGTTGTTGATCTTGGTGAGATGCGCGGCACCGTGGTGGTGGCCGTTGAGCGTCATGAAGATCTGGTCGTTGTCGCGGATGAGCTTTTCCCACAGCATCTTGCCGTAGTCGGTTTCAAGCGGGCTGGTGCCGTCAGGTGCGATGTTGAGCAGTTGGTGGTTGACCAGGATCACAGGCAGCGTCGGGTTCTTCGCGATCATCTGGCGGGCCCAGGCAATGCCTGCGTCGGAGATGCGCCATGACAAAGACAGCACCATGAACTTCTGGCCTTGCGCCTCGAACACGTGGTATTCGTGGAAGCCGCTCGGGTCGCGCGCGCCGAAGGTGGCCTGCTTCTTCGCGCGCTCGGCGCCGAACCACTGGATGTAGGGCTCGTTGGCGGGAGTGCGGTTGGCGTCGGTGCCGCTCACGGGGTCGATGCTGTAGTCGATGTCTCTGAGCACGTCGTGGTTGCCGGCCAGCACGCTGTAGGGCAGCTTTGCGTCTTCGAGCACCTTCATGGCGGCATCGGCCACCTTCCACTGATCGGGCTTTCCGACCTGGTCGACCACGTCGCCAAGATGGACGGTGAATGGAATGTTCAGGGCCTTCGCATTGGCGGCGATCCATTTCGTCTGTGCGGCGAAGGGAGCGCTGCCAAAGCGCTTGTCGTATTGGTCGCTCTCGGCCGCGGTGGCGTAGCGCGCGTAGAACTGCGTGTCGGGCATCACGGCGAGCGCGAAGCTGGATATCTTGGCTGCGGCAGCCGGTGGCGGCGGTGCCGACGCGGGAGCCGGCGCTGGAGCAGGCGCGGGCAGCGGACCGAGAACAGGTGCCCCGCCACCGCCGCCACCACAGGCCGCGAGCAAGGCGCCGCTGCCGCCGACGGTCAGAAGCGACGCGCCGAGCTTGAGCACCTGGCGGCGCGGCGGAGTGCTGCTGGCATTGTTCTGTTCTTGGGAATTCGACTCGACAGGCGGAAGGATGCGCGGTGCGCGCGCACCGCGCGATTCATCGGAAGCGGACATGGGAAATTGGGAGAAAAGATGACGAAGCGCGCAGCGTAGAAATCTGCAGTGACGCGGGCATGTAAGGCCCATGACACTTTCCAGCGCGGTCAGCTCACACCCGGCCCGCGCGCTCCACCCGCTCCAGCGTCACCACGCGCCAGGCACACAAACTGCCGAGCACCGCCAGCGCGGCCGCTGCGGTGAACATCGTGCGATAGCCGAAGGCCTGCGCGACCGCGCCGCCGAGCAGCACGCCCAGCACGCCGCCGAAGCCATAGCCGATCACCGTGAACAGCGCCTGTCCGCGCCCGCGCAGCTGGCCGGGAAAGCGGCGCGACACCACCGCGATGCAGGTCGTGTGATGCGCCGCAAAGCTCAGCGCATGCAGCCACTGCGCCACGATCAGCGCCGCGACGAAGCCGCCCAGCCCGGCGGTAAGGCCCAGCCGCGCGACGGCGGCAATGCCGCACACCAGCATCCAGCGCGGCATCGGCAGCAGGCCGATCAGCCGGCCCTGCAGGAAGAACCACACGATCTCCGCCACCACCGACAGCGCCCACAGCAGGCCGATGGTGCTCTTGCTGTAGCCGATGGAGTCGAGGTAGAGCGAAAGGAACGCGTACACCGAGAAATGCGACATCACCTGGAAGAACAGCGCCGCGAAGAACCACCGCACCGCGGGGTTGCGCAGCACCGGGCCGATGGGCACCTTGACGGCGTCGTGCGCGGCGGGCGGCTCGCGCAGGTCGGGCAGCTTCATCGTGGCGATCAGCACGATGGCCAGCGTGCCGGCGGCCCATGCCGGAAAGTGCTTCATGCCGAAGCGCTCGAACCACTCGCCGGCGAAGAACACGGTGACCAGGAAGCCGGCCGAGCCGCACAGCCGGATGCGCCCGTAGCGGCCCCAGTCGCCCGCCACGAGCTGTGCCATTGCGGCCTCGGTGAGCGACATCATTGAGCTGGTGTGCGTGAACATCACGAGCAGCACCAGCGCGAGCCACCAGGCACCGCCGTGCCACCAGAGCCCGAAAGAGCTGGCCAGCGCCACCGCCGCGCTGAAGCGAAGCAGCTTCACGCGCTGCCCGGTGTGGTCGCTCAGCGCACCCCAGGCATAGGGCGCGAAGACCCGGGTGATCGACTGCACCGAGGCCAGCAGGCTGATGGTGAAGATCGGCAGCCCCAGGTCCTTGAGCCACAGCGGCAGGTAGGGATTGAAGAAACCGATGTGCGCGAAATAGCTGGCCGACAGGCCAGCGAACGCCAGCAGATGGCCGCGCCCGGCGGCCACGGACGCCGGCGCGGACACTAGAGGAAGGACGCCTTGGGCGAAGAGGCTTCGGTCTTCTCGGCCGCGTTCTGCTGCTGCAGTTCCACGTCGCCGCACTGCGCACGGTTGCGCAGCACGTGCTCCATTACCACCAGCGCCAGCAGCGACTCGGCGATGGGCGTCGCGCGGATGCCCACGCACGGGTCGTGGCGGCCCTTGGTGACGACCTCGACCGGATTGTTGTGGATGTCGATGGACTGGCGCGGGCTGATGATCGAGCTGGTGGGCTTGATGGCAATGCTCACTTCCAGGTCTTGCCCGGAGCTGATGCCACCCAGGATGCCGCCTGCGTTGTTGCTCAGGAAACCGGTGGGCGTGATGGAGTCGCCGTGCGTGGTGCCGCGCTGCACGACGCTGTCGAAGCCGGCGCCGATCTCGACCGCCTTCACCGCATTGAGGCCCATCATCGCGTAGGCGATTTCGGCGTCGAGCTTGTCGTACAGCGGCTCGCCCAGGCCCACGGGCACCTTGGTGGCCGTGACGCGGATGCGTGCGCCGCAAGAATCGCCGGCCTTGCGCAGGCGGTCCATGTAGTCCTCCAGCGCGCTCACGTCGGCGACGGGGGCGAAGAAGGGGTTGTCGGGCACGTGGTCCCAGCTCTCGAACGGGATGGCGATTTCGCCGATCTGCGTCATGCAGCCGCGGAAGACCATGCCGTACTTTTCGGCCAGCCACTTCTTGGCGACTGCGCCGGCGGCCACGGTGGGCGCGGTCAGCCGGGCCGATGAGCGCCCGCCACCGCGCGGGTCGCGGATGCCGTACTTCTTCCAGTAGGTGTAGTCGGCGTGGCCGGGGCGGAACTGCTGGGCGATCTGCCCGTAGTCCTTGCTGCGCTGGTCGGTGTTCTGGATCAGCAGCGCGATGGGCGTGCCGGTGGTCTTGCCCTCGTAGACGCCCGAGAGGATCTGCACTGCGTCAGGCTCGTTGCGCTGTGTGACGTGGCGGCTGGTGCCGGGGCGGCGGCGGTCCAGGTCGGCCTGGATGTCGGCCTCGCTGAGTTCCATGCCCGGGGGGCAGCCGTCGATGACGCAGCCGATGGCCGGGCCATGCGACTCGCCGAAATTGGTGACCGCGAAGAGTGTTCCGAAGGTGTTGCCGCTCATGGCTGGGATTATCCCTACAAAGCGGCGCCTCCTCAGCCGGTCGTGCTTTCGGGCGTGTTTTCCATGCGCTTGCTGAGCGCGCCCAATTGCAGCTCGATGGAGAACAGCCGCTCGTTCAGCACCGCCGTCTGGAGCCGGATCGCCTCGATGATGGCCCGGGTCTGCGGGTCGGGGGCGTTGTCGCAGAGTTCGGCCAGGTCATGCAGCTTCTTGCGCAGTTCATTGCTCATGGAAGGCTCCGGTGATCGATCGCGTCGTGGGAGTCGCCAGTATGGGGTCTCGTCGACGCTCCGGCAATGCGCGCGCTCTCGGTCGGCCAGGGTCAGCCAGCTTTCGGGCTTGGTGCGCCGCGACGATCTCGTCCGGCCCGAACCACCGCTTCAGCGCTTGCGGAATCCGCGGTTGAGTCAACCATGCGGTTGAGTATCTGGAAGGCCCCGGAGGCCGGTCAAGCAGCACGGGTCGCCATGCGGCGGGCATGCAGGCCGCGCAGGCCAAGTACCGGGCGATATGCTCGCCTTCGACACACCGGCACCCGACGAAGGAGAACCATCGATGCCCGACCTGCGCCAGCTGTATCCCCCGATCGAACCCTACGAGAGCGGCATGCTCGATGTGGGCGACGGCCACCGCATCCGCTACGAGCGGGTGGGCACGCCCGGCGCCAAGCCGGCGGTGTTCCTGCACGGCGGGCCCGGCGGCGGCATCTCGCCCGACCATCGGCGGCTGTTCGATCCCGCGCGCTACGACCTGATGCTGTTCGACCAGCGCGGCTGCGGCCTCTCGCAACCGCACGCCGGCCTGGAAGCCAACACCACCTGGCACCTGGTGGCCGACATCGAGCGCCTTCGCGAACGCGCGGGTGTCGACAGCTGGCTCGTGTTCGGCGGCTCCTGGGGCTCCACGCTCGCCCTCGCCTATGCACAGAAGCACCCCGAGCGCGTGAGCGAACTGGTGCTGCGCGGCATCTACACCGTGACCCGCGCCGAGCTGAACTGGTACTACCAGTTCGGCGTGTCGGAGATGTTCCCCGACAAGTGGGAGAAGTTCCAGGCCCCCATTCCCGAGGCCGAGCGCGGCGACATGATCGCGGCCTATCGCAAGCGGCTCACCGGCGACGACGCGGCGGCGCGCCTGGAGGCGGCGCGTGCCTGGAGCGTGTGGGAAGGCGAGACCATCACGCTGCTGCCGAGCACCGCGCTCGCCGAAACGCATGCTGGCGATCATTTCGCGCTGGCCTTCGCGCGGCTGGAGAACCACTACTTCGTGCACGATGCCTGGCTCGAAGAAGGCCAGTTGCTGCGCGATGCGCACCGGCTGCACGGCATTCCCGGCGTGATCGTGCACGGCCGCTACGACATGCCCTGCCCCGCGCGCTTCGCCTGGGCGCTGCACAAGGCATGGCCGCAGGCCGAATTCCACCTGGTCGAAGGCGCGGGGCATGCGTACTCGGAGCCCGGCATCCTCGACCGGCTGGTGCGCGCGACCGACGGCTTCGCGGCGCGCTGAGCCAGGGCTCGGCGGGAACGCTTTATGCGTGCTGCGGCGCAGCATCATCACCCCCTGCGAAGGAGCGCCCCATGCTGGACCGTACCGCCACCCAGTTCTCCCACGTCAAGCCCGGTGACACCGAGTTCGTCTCGGGCGGCTTGCGCGACTTCTTCCTCTACCGCGACCTGGGCATCGCCGAGGCCACCAACGGCAAGGTGATCGCGCACCTCGTCAAGGCCAACATGGCACCGGAAACGGGCACCGGCTGGCACCGCCACGAAGCGGACTTCCAGATCGTGATCATGGTCAAGGGCTGGGCCCGCTTCATGTACGAGGACAAGGAAACGTTGGTCGAGGCCGGCGACGTGGTGCACCAGCGCCCGGGCATCCGGCACTTCCTGTTCGACTACTCGCCCGACATGGAGTACCTGGAAATCGTCTCGCCGGCCGACTTCAAGAGCATCGACGTCGAGCCGGTCTGCGAGATCCCGCCGCCGACGCCCTGGAAGTAGCGGCGGCGCCGGCGGCCCCACCGCCGGCCGAAAGAAAGCTGTCTTGCACCTGACCTGCAAGGTAAAGAAATCCGGCTGTATCGCGCGCCAAACACCTTGCCAACAACTCCTTCAAATAAGATTCATTCGCGGTAAGAATTTCCGTCGGTGGTGCTTTTGTTTGCGCCACATCGGCCCGGGCCGTGTCGCCCGCGCACCCTTCGGAAAGCTCGCAATGAATCGTCTCTCGTCTTCGACACGCCGCCGCACGCCTGTTGCGCTCGCACTTGTCGGCCTTGTTTCCTCGCTGCCCGCCGCGTTCGCGCAACAGGCCCCGCAACCGGCGGCGCCGAGCAGCACCGCGAGTTCGCCTGCTCCGGGCACATCGGTGCCGACCACGCTGCGCGAAGTCCAGGTGCAGGGCGCGCAGGACAGGACCGGCTTCGGCGCCAACCCCGCGACCATCAGCCGCCTGCCGGCCGACCTGCGCGATGCGCCGCAATCCGTCACCGTGATCAACCAGGCCGTGATGCAGTCGCAGGCCGCGACTTCGCTGGCCAGCGCGCTGCGCAACGTGCCGGGCCTGACCATCGGCGGTGCGGAGGGCGGGCAGATCGGCACCAACATCAACCTCAACGGCTTCTCGGCCCGCACCGACCTGTACCTGGACGGCGCGCGCGACCGCGCCCAGTACTACCGCGACACCTTCGCGCTCGAATCGGTCGAGGTGCTCATGGGCCCCTCGTCGATGCTGTTCGGCCGCGGTTCCACGGGCGGCATCATCAACCAGGTGACCAAGAAGCCGTCGCTCACGCCGGCGGGCGAAGTGTCGGTGTCTGCCAGCACCACGGGCTTGGTGCGCTCGACCGTCGACGTCAACCGCCCGCTGTCCGACACCTCCGCCTTCCGCATCGCGGCCATGGGCCAGCAGGGTGACGCCAGCACGCGCGAGCAGACGAAGCTGAAGGACTTCGGCCTGGACGCGTCGCTCAAGTTCGGCATCAACACGCCGACGCAGGTCACGCTGTCGGCGCTGGTGCAGCACAACCGCGACCAGCCCGACTACGGCGTGCCGCCGCTCAACGGCCATCCGGCCAAGGTCGACCGCGACCAGGCCTACGGCTTCAGCGACGACCGCACGATCTCCGACATCCAGGCCTTCGGTGCCCTGGTGCAGCACAAGATCACGGCCGACACCTCGATCCGCAACCAGACGCAGTACAACGACGTGACCACCGACGCACGCGAGACCGCGCCGCAGTCCATCGGCACGCTGTCGTCGAAGAACGTGTTCACGCCCTTCTCCACCGGCACCACGGCCGTGCCGGCGGCCGCCTTCTCGTCGCTGCCGCTGAGCACGCTGTGGGTGCGCCAGCAGAGCCATGACCGCACGATCCACGACAAGTCGCTGTTCAACCTGACCGAGCTCAGTACCAGGTTCAATACCGGCTCCGTCAAGCATTCGCTGCTCGTTGGCCTCGAGCTGGGCCACGACACCTACGAGAACCAGGCCTACTACCGCAACGGCACGTGCAACGGCGTGGCATTGAACCCGGCGGGCGGCACCAGCGGCTATGCCGCCTGCTCGCCGCTTCTGGCGCCCTACCAGGGCAACACGCCGAGCACCGCGCCCAGCCTGCGCGGCAACCTCGCCGACGCCAGCGCCACCACGGTGGCCGGCTATGTGAACGACACGATCGAGCTCAGCCCGCAGTGGAAGCTGGTGGCCGGCGTGCGCCAGGACCACTACCGCGCCAGCATCTCCAACAGCATTCCCACCGCGACCACGCTGGCCTCCGAGAGCCAGACGGTCGACTTCACCAGTGTGCGTGCGGGCGCCATCTGGCAGCCCACGCCCGAGCAGTCGTACTACGTGTCTTACAGCACTTCGTTCAACCCCTCGCTCGAGCAGCTCGTGGCCACCACGGGCGCCACGCAGCCGCTGCCGCCCGAGAAGAACAAGGCCTACGAACTCGGCGGCAAGTGGGACCTGAACGACGGCAACCTCTCGCTCACGGCCGCCGCGTTCCAGATCACGCAGACCAACGCCCGCGCGCAGAACAACGACGGCACCTACAGCGCGACCGGCACGATCCGCGTGAACGGCGCGCGCGCCGGCGTGGCCGGCCGCGTGACCGACAAGCTGCAGCTGTTCGGCGCCTACACGCACCTGGACGCGACCATCGTCGACGGCATCGCCCCCGGCACGCTCGGCAAGGTGCCCGCCAACACGCCGAAAGACGCGGCCAGCCTGTGGGCCACCTACGCCATCACGCCCGAATGGGAAGTCGGCGGCGGCACCACCTACAGCGCGAAGCGCTACGCCAACAACACCGACCTGGTGGAGGTCGGCGGCTACGTCCGGCTCGATGCGATGCTGGCTTACCATCAGCCCAAGTACGACATCCGGCTGAACCTGTTCAACCTGGCCAACCGCCACTACTACGACGCGCTGATCCCCTCGGACGGCGGACGCGCGGTGCCGGGCTCGGGCCGGGCCGCCACGCTGACCTTCACCTACCGCCTCTGAGCCTGCAACTGAAGAAAGAAGCCACGCCATGCTGGTCTGCATCCCCGGTGTCCTCGACCGCGACGCGCTCGCCGCGGTTCGCGCGCGCCTTGATGCGGCCGGCGACGCCTGGGTCGATGGCCGCGTGACGGCGGGCCACCAGGGCGCGCCGGTCAAGTTCAACCAGCAGATCGACGAGGGCTCGGCGGTGGCGCACGAGTGCCAGTCGATCATCGCCAGCGCGCTCGAGCGCCATCCCACGTTCATCAGCGCGGCGCTGCCCAACCTGCTGTATCCGCCGATGTTCAACCGCTACAGCGAAGGCATGCGCTTCGGCCTGCACGTGGACGGCGGCGTGCGCATCGACCCGCGCACCGGCCGCAAGCTGCGCACCGACCTGTCGGCCACGCTGTTCCTGTCGGAGGCCGACAGCTACGACGGCGGCGAGCTGCAGATGGAAGACACGCACGGCATGCAGACCGTGAAGCTCGCGGCCGGCGACATGGTGCTCTACCCCGCCACCAGCCTGCACCAGGTGACGCCCATCACGCGCGGCGTGCGCGTGGCCTGCTTCTTCTGGGTGCAGAGCCTCGTGCGCGACGCCGGCGACCGCGCACTGCTGTTCGACATGGACAACGCGATCCAGCGGCTGAACCAGAGCGGCGCCGACGAATCGGCACGCCGCACGCTGGTGGGCACGTATCACAACCTGCTGAGGAAGTGGAGCGACACCTAGCCGTTGGCTGTCAGCGTCCGATGAAGCGCGGCGCCCGCTTCGCCATGAATGCGGCCACGCCTTCGCGCGCATCCGCGCTGCCGGCACGCTCGCGCAGAAGCTTCCGCTCCATCGCCAGGTGTTCTTCAAAGGGCCGGCCGGGCGCGCCGGCGCACAGGGCCTTGATGCCGGCAAACGACGCACTCGCACCCTGGGCCAGCCGGGCGACGAGCGCCTCGCTGGCGGCGGCGAGTTCAGCATCGGCGTGCACCGCATCGACCGCGCCCCACGCAAGGCAGCGCTGGCTGTCGACGGCGTCGCTCAGCATCAGCAGTTGTTGCGCGCGAACGGGCCCGACGCGGCGCGAGAGAAAGTAGGAAGCCCCGGCGTCAGGCGACAGCCCGATGGCCGCATAGCCGGTTCGCAGCTTCATCGATTCGGCCGCGAGCACGAAGTCGCCGCACAAGGCGAGCCCCACGCCCGCGCCGCCTGCCGGCCCGTTCACCGCCACAACCAATGGTGCCGGGTTCGTCGAGAGCCGCAGCAGCGCGGGGTGCAAAGGTTCGAGGATGTCGTCCACCAATTTCGGCAGCCCCTCTCCAGCTGCCACGAACTCCTCGATGTCGCCACCGGCACAGAACACACGGCCTTCACCGGTCAGCAGGATCGCGCGCGGCTTGCGCTGCAGCACGTCTTCGATGGCATGCACGAGAGCACGGCTGCTTTTCAGGCCGATCGCGTTCGCGCGCTCCGGGCGCTTGAGAACGATGCGGGCTATGTCGTCTGCTACTTCCCAGCCGACGCCTTCTTCTGTGTTCATTTCTGTTGCTCCAGGTCTGGTTTGCTTGTGTTCGGGGTGAGTGCACAGGCCACCGGGGACTCTGCTCGCACGGGCAGTTCAAGCGCCCTGCTCAACGCTCACGCTGGCGGGGTACCTTGCGCAGCGAAATAAAGGAGGAGGCCGAAGGCCGGGGGACATTCGCGGAGCAAGGTACCCCGCCGGCGTGAGCGCACCCCGAAAAAAACCAGCAAAGATCAAATCCCCGTAAGCCCCCCCGTACACATCAGAGTCTGCCCACTCACATAGTCCGACTCAGGCGCGCAAAGAAGATACACAGCCCCCGCAGCCTCTTCAGGCGTACCGCCGCGCCCCAGAGGAATCGACTGCTCCATCATCGACAGCAACCCCGGGTTGATGCCCACCTTGATCTCGCGCCCCTCGATGTTCGCAGTCGTCGCTTCGGCCGTGCTCGCGGTCAGCCGCGTCTGGATGAAACCGAAGGCCACGCAATTGACGGTCACGTTCATGCGCCCCCACTCCTTGGCCAGCGTCTGCGTCATGCCCACGATGCCAGCCTTGGCCGTCGAATAGTTGGCCTGCCCCGCATTGCCGAACAAGCCCGCCACCGACGAGATGTTGACCACCTTGCGCACCACGCGCCGGCCCGCTTCCGTCTCGGACTTCGACAGCGCGCGGATCACCGGCTGCGCAGCGCGCAGGATGCGGAACGGCGCCGTCAGGTGCACGTCGATCATGGCGTACCACTGCTCGTCGGTCATCTTCTGCACCACGCTGTCCCAGGTGTAGCCGGCGTTGTTGACGACGACGTCCAGTCCCTTGTATTCGTTGACCGCCATGCCGATGAAGCGCTCGGCAAAATCCGGCGCGGCCACGCTGCCGACGCAGGCCACGGCCTCGCCGCCCGTCGCACGGATGGCCTGCACGGTCTCTTCCGCCGGGGCCTCGTCGAGATCGTTGACGACGATGCGCGCGCCTTCCGATGCCAGCTTGAGCGCGATGGCCCGGCCGATGCCGCGGCCCGAACCCGTGATGAGGGCGACCTTGCCGCCGAGCTTGGGTGTCATGTCTCTGATCCTTCTTCGGTTGATCTCAGCGCAGCGCGACGAGCGCCTCGCCCGCGATGCGCGTCTGGCCGTACTGGTTGGCGCTGAGCACCTCGACGCGCACACAGCGCTCGCCGTCATGCTCCAGCTTCTCGACCACGCGCCCGCTGCACCGCACCGCGTGCCCCAGGTGCGTGATGCCCTGGAAGCGCACGTCGAAGCGGCGCAGCTGCGATTGCGGCGCCCATTGCGTGATCAAGCGGCCGAGGCAGGCCATGCCCAGCATGCCTTGGGCGAACACGTCGGGCATGCCGGACTTGCGCGCGAAGTCGGTGTCGATGTGAATCGGGTTGTGGTCGCCCGAGGCGCCCGCGAACAGCGCGAGCGTGGTGCGGGTCACCGGCGGCAGTTGCAGCGCGGGCAGCTCGTCGCCGATGTTCACGGCGTCGTAGGTCGGTGCGGTCATGGGCGCGGGCTCCTTCATCAATGGCGGCAGACGATCACGGTGCGCAGCTCGGCCAACAGTTCGTCGCGCTGGTTGGTGGCGCGCGAGGTCTTGATGACGAATTCGAGCGCGCCGTTCTTCTTGTCGTAGATGTCGGTGATGGTGGAGCGCACCGTCACCGTGTCGCCCACGCAGGCCGGCCGGTGGTAGCTGAAGCCCTGCTCGCCATGCAGCAGCTTCGACAGCGGAATCCCCAGGTCGGCCAGCAACCGGTCGGAAGCACCCGAGTCCAGTTCGGCCGCGAAAAGGAAAGTCGGCGGCGCGGGCAGGTCGGGGTAGCCGGCATCGCGCGCGGCGGCGGCATCGGTGTAGACGGGGTCGGTCTCGCCGATGGCCTTGGCGAAGAACTGCAGGCGGGTGCGCTCGATCGGCAGCACCGATGCGGGCAGCTCGTGTCCGATCCATTTCTTGTCGATCATCGCCAGGCCTTTCAAACGCGCTCGTAGAGCGTCACCACGCAGGCGCCGCCCAGGCCGAGGTTGTGCTGCAGCGCCAGCCGTGCGCCTTCCACCTGCCGCTTATCCGCCGTGCCGCGCAACTGCTGGACCAGCTCCGTGCATTGCGCGAGCCCGGTCGCGCCGAGCGGATGCCCTTTCGACAGCAGCCCGCCCGAGGGATTGGTGACGACCTTGCCGCCGTAGGTGTTGTCGCCGTCGAGCACGAACTTCTCCGCGCCGCCCACCGGGCACAGGCCCAGCGCCTCGTAGCTGATGAGTTCGTTGTGCGCGAAGCAGTCGTGCAGCTCGACCACGTCGACGTCCTGCGGGCCGACGCCGGCCGCGTCGTACACCTTCTGTGCGGCTTCCTGCGCCATGCTGAAGCCGACCACCTCGCGCATGTCGCGGCTCTCGAAGGTGATGGGCCGGTCGGTGGTCATGGCCTGCGCCTTGATGCGCACGCTGCGGTCCAGCCCGTGGCGCTCGGCGAAGCGGGCCGAGCACACGATGGCCGCCGCCGCGCCGCAGGTGGGCGGGCAGGCCATCAGCCGCGTCATCACGCCGGGCCACATGACGGGTGCGGCCATCACCTCGTCTTCGGTGACCACCGTTCGGAACAGCGCCACCGGATTGTTCGACGCATGGCGGCTGGCCTTGGCGCGGATCTTCGCGAAGGTGGACATCTGCGTGCCGTACTGCTGCATGTGCGCCAGGCCCGCGCCGCCGAAGTAGCGCAGCGCGAGCGGCACCTGCTCGTTGCCGACCAGCTCGTCGGTGATGTTCTCGAAGTGGTCGAAGGGGCTGGGCCGGTCGTTGAACACCGCGCCCAGCGCACCGGGGCTCATGTGCTCGAAGCCCAAAGCCAGCACGCAGTCGGCGGCACCGCTGGCCACGGCCTGGCGCGCGAGGAACAGCGCGGTGGAGCCGGTGGAGCAGTTGTTGTTGACGTTGACGACCGGAATGCCGGTCATGCCCACCTCGTAGAGCGCGCGCTGGCCGGCGGTGGAGTCGCCGTAGACGTAGCCCACGTAGGCCTGCTGCACCAGCTCGTAGCCGATGCCGGCGTCTTTCAGCGCGGCATTGGCGGCGTGGCTGGCCATCTGGGGGTACGGCTGGTTCGCGCCGGGCTTGGTGAAGGGAATCATGCCGACACCGGCTACATGGACGTCCTGACTCATGGAAGGCTCCTGGGAAATTGATGGACTGAATGAAAGAAGGCCGGGCTCAGGCCACGCCGCGCTGGCGCCCCTGCCAGAAGGGTTCGCGCAGCTTGGTCTTGAGCACCTTGCCCGCGCCCGACAGCGGCAGCGCTTCGAGCACGGCCACGCTGCGCGGGCACTTGTAGCTGGCGATCAGCGTCTTGCAGTGGGCAATCAGCTCTTCCGGGCGTATGCCCTGGCCCGGCTTGAGCACCAGCGCCGCATGCACGGCCTCGCCCCACTCCTCGCTCGGTATGCCGATGACCGCGCAGGCCGCCACGGCCGGATGCTGGTTGATGGCGTTCTCCACCTCGGCCGAGTACACGTTCTCCCCGCCGCTGATGATCATGTCCTTGAGCCGGTCGACCACGAAGATGTAGCCGTCGTCGTCCATGTAGGCGCCGTCGCCGGTGTGCATCCAGCCGTCGCGCACGGCGGCGGCCGTCTGCTCCGGCTTGTTCCAGTAGCCCTGCATCACGTTGGGGCCGCGCACGGCCACTTCGCCGACGGTGCCGCGCGGCACTTCGGCGCCGTCCGCATCGACGATGCGCACTTCCATGCAGTAGCTCGCGCGCCCGGCCGAGCGCAGCTTGCCGCGCTTGCGCCCTTCGGCCGTGTGGTTGCAAGGCGGATTGATGGTGGCGATGGGCGACAGCTCGGTCATGCCGTAGGCCTGCGCGAACTCCACGCCCGGAAAAGCCTCCATCGCGCGGTTCAGCACCGCCTCGGAAATCGGCGAGGCACCGTAGGTGATGCAGCGCAGGCTGCCCAGGTCGCGCGGCTCGCGCATCGAGGGGTGGTCGACCAGCATCTGGATCATCGTCGGCACCAGCAGCGCATGGGTGACGCGGTCGGCGGCAATGGCGTTGAGCACGGCTTCCGGGCTGAACGCCGGCACGATGGCATGGGTGCTGCCCTGGAACCAGTGCGGCGTGGCCAGGCCCATGTCGGCCAGGTGGAACATCGGCGCGGCGTGCAGGTAGCACGAGCCGGGCGGCGCCAGTCCTTCGCCGAGCGCCGCGAAGCCGGAGGCGCAGATGTTGGCGTGGCTCAGCATCACGCCCTTGGGAAAGCCGGTGGTGCCGCCGGTGTAGAAGATGCCCGCCAGGTCTTCGTCGCGGCGCGCGGCGTCGGGCACCGGCGCGGCGGCGTCGATCAGCGCCTCGTAGCCGTGCATGCCGGCGGGTTGCGCGCCGTCGCCGCAATAGATCACCTCGCGCAGGCTGGTGGCCTGGCCGCGCATCTGCTCGACCAGCGCGCGGAAGGTCTCGTCCACCAGCAGGATGGTGGAGCCGGAGTCTTCCAGCGAATACAGGATCTCCGCGGCCGACCAGCGGATGTTGCAGGGGTTGAGCACGCCGCCGCCCCACGGCACGGCCATCTGGTATTCGAGGTAGCGCCCGGAGTTGAGCGCCAGCATGGCCACGCGGTCGCCAGGCTGCATGCCCAGCCGCTGCAGGGCGCCCGCCAGGCGGGCCACCCGGTCTGCGTATTCGCGGAAGCTGCGGGTGCGGCCGGCGAAGCGCACGGCCACCTTGTCGGGATGCTGCTGCACGCTGCGGTGCAGGGACTGGGTCAGGTACATGGCGAGTGTCTCCGTCTCTTTCTTGTGTGGCCGCATCGTAGGAAGCCGGCCGCGCCGCGGCGATTGCCTTTCGCTTCGATCGCATTGCAGAAAACGTCAATCGACACGGTGGCATGCTTGGGGCCTGATCGCTGCGCCCATGCTGCAACCGCCAGTCACCATTCCGATCGCCTTCGTCCAGGGCATGCTCTCGGGCATCCGTGCCCGGGGCCAGGCCGCGCCCGTTGATGCGAATGCGGCGCTGGAAGACGCGGGCATCGCGCCCGCGCTGCTCGACGCGCCGGGCGCGCGCGTCACCGCGGAGCAATACGTGGCGCTGTTCGCGCTGCTGATGGAGCGGCTCGACGACGAGGCGCTGGGCTTCCTCTCGCGCCGCCTGAAGCGCGGCAGCTTCGCGCTGATGACGCGCGCCACCCTGGGCGCGCCCAACTTCGAAGTGGCGCTGCGCCGCGTGGCCCATACCTTCGGCCTGCTGCAGGACGACCTGACGCTGGTGCTGCTGCACGAAGGGCCGCTGGCCGGCTTCGGCCTGCGGCTGAACGATCGCGCTGCGGTGCAGCAGAACTTCCTGCACGAGCTGATGCTGCGCGTGTACTGGCGGCTGCTCGCTTGGCTGCATGGCGGCCGGCTGGCGGCGCGGCGCTTCGATTTCGGCTTCGAGCTGCCGCCCTATGCGGACGGCTACGCCAAGGTGTTCCCGGGGCCGCTGCAGTTCGGCCAGCCCTGCACCGCCGTGTGGTTCGACGCCGGCGCGCTGCAGACGCCGGTGCATCGCGACACCCAGGCCATGAACATGTTCCTCGCGGCGGCGCCGGCCAACGTGATACTGCCCCGGCTGGCGGAACAGGCGGTGAGCGCGCGGGTGCGCTCCGTGCTGCAGCAGAACCGGCCGGCATGGGCCGACCTCGCGACGGCCGCGAGCAGCCTGCACATGTCGGTCAGCACGCTGCAGCGGCACCTGGCGACCGAAGGCACCTCGTTCCAGTCGCTGAAGGACCAGCTGCGGCGCGACCTTGCCATCGTGCGGCTCAACACCAGCACCGTGCCGCTCGCGGCGCTGGCGGAAGAGCTGGGCTTCGCGGACAGCGCCGCGTTCCAGCGGGCCTTCAAGGCCTGGACGGGCGGCGCGCCGGGCTCGTACCGGCGGCGCCGCGAAGCGGGCTCCGAGGAGTAGCCCGCTTCATCGCGTGATTCAGCCCCCGGCCGTTACCACTTCACCCGCACGCCCAGCGAACCGTTGATGCCGCTCCTGACCTTGGTGTCGCCACCCGACGACCACAGCTTGCCGATTTCGCCATAGAGGCTCGTCGACTGGTTCAGGGTCAGCGTGAAGCCGCCCGCCAGTTCGGTGCTGGTGCCGCCGATCGGCGCCGCGATGTCGGTCGAGGTCGCGCCGTTGACGAAGCGCGCCACGTCCGTTCCACGGGAAGTCTTGTAGACGTTCACGCGACCGTACGGCTGCAGCATGCCCATGCCGGTATCGATCTCGCCCTTGACCCGCACGCCCGCACGGGCCAGCCAGCCGCTGTCGACCTGGGGCTGGACCACCGCGCCCAGGATGGCCGAGTTGCTCAGGTCCATGTGCTGGTGGATCAATTGCAACTGCGGCTCGACGGTCCAGCCGCTGGCGCCGATCGGGAAGGCCTGGCCCACTTCGATAGAGCCCAGCAGGCTGTTGCCCTTGCCGGCCGCGCCGATGCCCATCAGCGGCTCGACCGTGTAGCGATGGCGGCCCGACTGCACCACGGCGTCGGCATAGAAGCCGCTGTCGCTGGTGTAGGTGCCGTACACGCCCACGTACTGGCTGCGCAGGTCGTTGCGGCCCACGCTCAGGTTGCTCACGCCGCTGGCATAGCCGCTGACACGCGCATCGCCGTCGAGCTGGCCGACGTAGATGCCGGCGCGCCAGTTGGGCGTGGCGAGCAGGTCGGTGCCGGCCTGGAAGCCGGTCAGGCGGCCCTTGCTGGTGGGCGAGACGGTGCCGCCCTGCTGGATGTCGATGTCGGTCGACAGCACGCGGGCCCAGGCACGGCGCTCGGAGCCGGTCGCGCTGGGCGCGGTGCCCTTCACGTCGTCGTCGCCCACACGCTTGCGCACGTCGCCCAGCATCGCGAGGCTGCCCTGGCGCAGCTGGTTGGGCAGCGCGGCGTAGAGCGAGGTCTCGGGGCGGTAGTAGGTCACGCCCTTCTGCGCCGAGCGCAGATACCAGTTCTCGCCCTGGCCGAGCGCGTCGGCGGCATACAGGCGGTACTCGAACGCGCCGGCATCCACATGGCCGCCCGCGAGCGAGAACGCGTCCTTGGTGGTCTGCGCGGTGGTCTTCGCGCCGTTCTGCGCGGTGATCACCTCGATGCCGTTGCCGTTGGTCAGCGCGCCCAGGCCGCCGATGTTGGTGATCTGCACCGTGGTGTTGCCGCTGGCCGAAGCGGCGGGGCCGTTGAGGATCAGCCGGTCCGAGGGCGGGCCGTTGAAGTACAGCGTGGTGCCGAGCTTGAGCACGCCGCCGTTGCCCACGTACGCGCCGTTCACCGTCAGCGTGGTGCCGGGCACGCTGCCCACCAGCGACACGGTGCCGCCGTTGCTCAGCGAAGCCACCGTCTGGCTGTAGCCCGCCAGGTCCAGCGTCGCGCCCGCGGCCACGTTGTGCGCCGAAGCGGCGCTCAAGGTGTTGGCCGCGCCGGCACGCAGCGTGCCCTGCGCCACGTCGGTCGCGCCGGTGTAGCTGTTGGCGCCCGAAAGCGTCAGCGTGCCGGTGCCGATCTTGGTGATGAAGCCCGCGCCGCTGATGGCGCCGCTCAGGCCGGC